>CAZYIV010000042.1:0-28979 GCA_964647615.1 uncultured Gemmatimonadaceae bacterium
CGCCCGTAATCGCGGCCCCCCCCGCGGGGGGGGGGGGGGGGGCCCGCGGCGCCCCCGCCGGCTGGGGCACCAGCTGGCGGGTGCCCGGGCGCGGCCGCGGCTCCAGCACGAAGGTCCACACCAGCCCGGCCAGCAGCAGGAGCAGCAGCATCCCCTGCAGCGCCAGCGATTCCACCGTCGGGTAGATGCCGAGCGCCGGGACGCGCGGGGCCCACGGCAGCACCGTGGTGCCCAGGACCGCCCCCTCCTGCAGCTCGGCGATGCCCTTCCCGGCAAACACGAAGGCCATGTAGTAGAGGAACGCGCTGGTGAAGGCGAAGAACGGCTTGAGCGGGATCCGCACGCCCCAGCGGTTGATCGCGTAGTACACCAGCGCCAGCGCGGCGCCGCCCAGCAGCATGCCGGCGAGCACCGGGAAGACCGCCCCGGCGCCGGCCAGGAACAGCGCCTTGTAGAACAGCACTGTCTCGAAGCCCTCGCGGTACACCGCGAGGAATGCCACCGAGGCCAGCGCCAGGGCCGAGCCGCTGGAGACCGCGTCCTGCACCCGGCCCCGCACGAAGCGGTTCCACTTGGCCACTTCCATCTTGCTGAGCAGCCAGTAGCTCACGTAGAAGAGCATCGCCGTGGCCACCAGCAGCACCCCGCCCTCGAGCGCCTCCTGCCGTGACTGGCTCACCTGGAACAGGGTCTCGAGCAGGGCGGCCGTGAGGAAGCTGGCGCCGATTGCCGCCACCACGCCGATATGCAGGTCGCGGCGGCGCTCGCCGGCCCCGGTCTTCACCAGGAACGCCATCAGCGCGCCCACCACCAGGATCGCCTCGAGGCCCTCCCGCAGCAGCAGGATGAACGACTGCAGGAACAGGTTCATCGGCGAGAGCTTGTCCGCGATGGTCCGCTCGGCGTTCTCCAGCTCGGCCAGCAGCCGGGCGTGGATCGCCCCCAGCTCGGGCTGGGTGGCCCCGCCGGCCGCCCGGGTGCGCAGGCTCGCGAAGCCCGCCTCCAGCGCATTGGCGAGGCCGGGATTCTTGGCCCGCACGCCGCGCTCCACCCGCTCGAACGTCATGTAGGCATCGAAGGCGGTAGAGCTGGCCCGCTCGGCCTCCCCGCGCGCCGCCTGCGCCAGCGCGGTGTCCAGCTGGGTGCGTACGGCGGTAAACACCGGGGTCGCGTCCTCGGCCTGGTCCCCGGCCGTGCCGTACACCCGCACGGCCGCCACCCGGGCCCGGATGTCGGGGGCATTCGGGTCGGCGGCGGGGACCAGGGCCGCGGCCAGCGCGGAGTCGGTCAGGCGGGCGGTGGTGGGGAACTCGCGCAGGCCGGCGGGCACCTCGCCCCGCGGCGCGGGCAGCCGGAGCGTGGTCGCGTAGAGCGACACCGCCCAGCGTTCCTCGGGCGTGAGCCGGCTCTCGAAGGCCGGCATCGAGGTCCCGGCGACCCCGATGCTCACCCGGCGGAAGAAGTCGAGCGGCGTGCGGTCGGCGAGGTTGCGGAAGTCGGTGAGGTCGGCGGGAACTGGCGTGAGTCCCACGGCGGCGGGGCCGTCGCCCCGGCCCACCGTGCCGTGGCAGGAGGCGCACTGGCCCTGATACAGCTCTGCGCCGCGTGCGAGCATCGGGGCCCGGACCGGCACTTCCTCGAGGGCCACGCCGAAGCGCGTCGCCAGCATGTCGGCCAGGCGGTGGGCCCGCACCGTCACGGACTCGGGCTCGGCGGCGCGCGCCACCAGGGCGAGCAGGGCATCGAGTTCGGTGGTGGCCGCGGTGGCCGCCTCGCCCGGCAGCAGGCCCGCCGTCCGGCGCGCCTCGGTCAGGAACAGTCGCGCCTCTTCCACCTCCGCCGGAGCGACGACCTTTCCGCCGTCCACGCCGATGTCGTACTCCTGGGCGGCGAGCGCGGTGGTCGCGGCGATGCGCCTGACAAGCGGGGCCTGGTCCGACTGATCAGGTCCCGTTGCCGCCGCTGGCCCGCTCAGGGCTGCGAGCAGCCCCACCGCATGGATGAGAAACATTCTCAATCGCTTTTTCGGTTCGGACGAATTCTACGGTACGGCCATCGGATATGCTAGGGGCCAACCTCTGGCGGCCTGCTAGCTTTGGCCCATGCCCGACCTTCTGCACGCCATTGATCCCGCCTCGGGGCAGTCCTTTGCCGAGACCCCCTGTACTCCGCCCGGTGAAGTGGCGGACCGGGTGGCACAGGCCCGCGCCGCCCAGGCCGCGTGGGCCGCCCGTCCGCTCCGGGAACGCCTGGGGGTGGTCCGCCGGTTCCAGGAGGCGCTGTACCAGCGGCGGCGGGAGATGGCGGAGATCATCACCCGCGAGAACGGCAAGCCGCTCGCGGAGGCAATGCTGGTGGATGTCGCGGTCACGCTGGACCTGGCCCGCTACTACCTGGACCACACCGCGCGCCTGCTCCGGCCCCGCCGGGTCCCGCACGGCAACCTCGCCTTCTTCGGCAAGCGCGGCCGGCTGCACTACGAGCCGCTGGGTGTCATCGGCATCATCTCCCCCTGGAACTACCCGCTGCTCCTTCCCTTCGGCGAACTGCTCCCCGCCCTGCTGGCCGGCAACGCCGTGGTACTCAAGCCCAGCGAGTTCACCACCCGCTCGGCAGTGCTGGGCCTGGAACTGCTGCACGCCGCCGGGGTGCCGGAGGCGGTGGCCCAGCTGGTGGTGGGCGATGGTACCGTCGGCGCCGCGCTGGTCGCGGCCGGCTGCGACAAGATCTTCTTCACCGGGAGCGCACGGACCGGGCGCAAGGTGGCGCTCGCCGCGGCGGAGCGGCTGCTGCCGGTGAGCCTCGAGCTCGGCGGCAGCGATCCCTGCGTGGTCCTGGCCGATGCCGACCTGGAGCAGGCGGTCAGCGGCGCGCTCTGGGCCCGGTTCACCAACGGGGGCCAGACCTGCGTCGCGGCCAAGCGCGCCATCGTCGAGGCGCCGATCTACGACCGGTTCGTGGAGCGGTTGGTGGAGCGGGTCCAGGGCCTGCGCATCGGCCCGGGGCTGGCGCCGGGCACGGAGGTGGGCCCGATGATCCGCGAGTCCCAGCTGGCCGAGCTGGAGCGGCAGCTGGCGGAGACGGTGGCGCGCGGCGCGCGGGTGCGGACGGGGGGGCACCGGCTGCCCGCGGTGGGGCCGACGTTCTTCCAGCCGACGGTGGTCACCGAGGTGCCGCCGGACAGCCCGCTGTGGCGGGAGGAGGTCTTCGGCCCGGTGCTGCCGGTGCTCCCCGCCGCGGATGCGGAGGACGCGATCCGCATCGCCAACGACAGCGCCTACGGCCTCTCGGCGAGCATCTGGACCGGCGACCGGTCCCGGGGCGAGCGGCTGGCCCGGCGGATCGTGGCGGGGGCGGTGCTGGTAAACGACGCGACCTACCACGTCGGCGTGGCGGAGGCGCCGCATGGCGGCGAGAAGGCCTCGGGCCTGGGCCGCACCCATGGCGAGCAGGGGCTGTACGAGACCTGCCGGATGCGCTTCGTGGGGAGTGACTGGCTGGACCGGATCCGGAAGCCGTGGTGGTTCGGCTACGCGGAGGAGAGTCTCGCCGACCGGGATGCGTTCCTGCGGTTCGCGTTTGCGCCGCGGTGGCTGGAACGGCTGCGCGCCGCGCCCGGGGCGCTGCGGCTCTTCCGCAACCGCCGCCCGCTCTAGCGGCGGCGGAGCAGCACCGCCACCGCGCCCGCGGTGGCATCGGAGTGCGAGAGCGACAGCTGGATCTCCAGCGGCCCATGGCGCTCCGCCAGCTCGGCGGCGAGGCCGCGCAGCACCAGGTAGGGCCGCCCCTCGGTCTCCCGCTCCACTTCCAGCTGATGCCAGCTCACGGCGCGCGCGTCGGGGAGCGACTGAAAGGCCTTGTACGCCGCCTCCTTGGCGGCGATCCGCGCGGCGATATGCATCGCGGGGCGGTGCTTCCCCTCCACATAGGCGCGCTCGCGCTCGGTGAGGAAGCGCGCGATGACGCGCCCCTCGTGGCGGGCCATCATCCGCTCGACCCGGACGATGTCCACCAGGTCGATGCCGATGCCGATCAGCTCCATCGCGCCCATATCGCCTCCGCGAAGCCCCGGAGCGGCCCGGGGACCGGCAGGTAGCCGCCGAGCACCAGCCCGAGCCAGGCCGCGAGCCCGAACACCACCGCCACGATCGCGATGAGCGGCCAGCGGGGCCGGTGCCAGCGCCGCACCGCCTCCACTTCCGACTCCCAGCTGCGCCACTCCGCCTGCAGCGCCTCTTCCAGCGCCAGCCACGCCGCCTCGAGCCGGCGGGCACAGCCCCCCAGCGCCTCCTGCCAGGCGCGCGCGCCTTCGCCGCCGGCGCGGTCGTGCCGCGCGGCGGCCACGCTGCGCTCCAGCGTCGCCAGCGCCTCCTCCAGCCCGGCCGTCCCGCGGCCCAGCCGCCCGGCGAGGGCCAGGGTCTCGCGCTGGTCGAGGACCAGCCGGCGCGCGCGGCGGGTGGGGATGCGCGCCTCGGCGGCGGCGGACAGGAGCCGCTCGGAGATCGCGCCGGCGGCGCGCTGGGCGACGCTCCCGACGGCGACCCGCCACGCGGTGGTCCACGCCTCGCGGTCGAGGGTGGCGAGCGCCAGTTCGCGATCGCCCTCGCGGGCCCAGCGCCGGGCGTCGCCCGCCAGCTCGAAGACCTGGGTGACCAGCGCCAGCCGGATGTCATCCAGCGGAATCCAGTGTGCGGCGGCCGGCCCCGGCGGCGGCGCAACGAGGCGGCCGAGGGCGGGGCCGAGTTCCGGCACCTGCAGCGCGCCGCGCCCGGCGGTAGCGGTCATCGCACCTCCCAGGCGGGCCGGTCGGGGCCAAGCGCATCCACGGCGAGAATCGCGGGCTGCCCGGTGCGGGCCTCGTAGCGGGTGACGAACGCCGGCAGCGCCTCGGCGGTGTAGTCCGCGCGCGGGATGCCCGCCACCGCAATGACCCGCTCGATGCCCGGGGGCGGGCCCTCGACCTCGACCAGCACGTCCATGCGCGGGTACCACTCGATCCGGGCGACGGTGTCGTCCAGCCGGTAGACCTCCACCGCGCGGTCGATCGCGTGGGTCACCTCGTAGCCCAGCCGCCCCAGGATCGCGAGCAGCGTCCCCCCCTCCGCGACGCCGCACTCCAGCTCTTCGCGGTGCTTGTAGCCGTCAGGGCTGGTGCCGGTCGGGCCCTTCCACGCCACCTGCGCCGCCTCGTGCCCGTCCTCGCCCACCCAGCGGCGGACCCGGAGGACCTCGTCCCGGCCGAGCAGCACGCCCCGCCGGTCGAGCCGGCGGTCGTGCAGCAGCCCGCGGAAGGTGCAGGCGGCGCCGGCGGCGCGGAGCGCGCTGCGGAGGGCGCCGGGATCCGGCACCAGGGCCTTGAGCTCGAGCTCAGTCGCCAAGGATCGCCTCGAGAACGCGTTCGGTGTCGCTCAGGTCGGCGAAGGCGCGGTGGGCGCCCGCATCGTCAAGCGCCTCGACGGTGTACGACCCGGTGGCGACCCCGATCGCCCGGGCGGCGATGGCCCGGCCGCAGGTGACGTCCGCCGGGGTGTCGCCGATGATCACGACCTCGCGGCCGGCGGGGCGGCGCCCGAAGTGGGGCTCGGCGCGGCCCGCGGCGATGGCGGGCAGGTCGGGGCGATGCGCCGAGTCGGAGCCGTAGGCGCCGACCCGGAAGCGCTCCGGCGCCAGGCCCCCGGACGCGAGCTTGAGCGCCGCGCCTTCCTGCACGTTGCCGGTGAGCAGGCCGAGCACCACGTCGGCGCGGGCCTCGAGGGTGTCGAGCAGCGGGCCGATGCCGGGCATGACCCTGGTCCCGGCGGTGGGCCGGCGCAGCTCCTCGGCGAGCAGGCCGACGTAGCGGCGGCAGACGTCCATGACGAACGCCCGGTCGGTCGCGGCGGGATGGCCGGCGAGGGTGAGCAGCTCGGTGACGATCTGGGGATCGGTCTTGCCGTCGAAGCGCACCTGCTCGAAGACCTCCTCGCTGGCGAGCTCGGCCCGGAGCGCCGCGGTGATGGCACGGCGGCCGGCACCCGCGGTGAGCAGCAGGGTGCCGTCGATGTCGAACAGGACCAGGGTACGCGCCGCCACCGTCAGCCCTCCACCCGGCGGACGCCCACCAGCTGGGCCCGGAGCAGGAAGGCGCGGGTGCCCTCGGACCAGGGCTCGAGCACGAAGCCGCCGCAGGCGACGGTCGAGTGCACCAGGGTGTCGCTCTCGCCCGCGATCGCGACGTGGGTCACCCGTTCCCCATGCTCGGCGAAGAAGAGCAGGTCGCCTGGGCGGTGGTCACCGGGGGCCACGGCGCGGCCGCCACCGGCCTGCTGCGAGGCATCGCGCGGGAGCGGCACGCCGCGGGCCAGGAATGTGGTCTGCACCAGGCCGGAGCAGTCCACGCCCCAGGGCGTCACCCCGCCCCACTGGTAGGGGGTGCCGGCAAAGGCGCGGCGGGCCCAGAGATCGGGGGCAACCGCGCGGGCCCGCGCCACCACCCGGTCGTAGGGGGTCACCTCGCCGGCGATCACCGTGCCCTGGCGGCCGTCGGGCAGGTCCACCCGCGGCGCGGCGAGCCCCACCCGGGCGCGAATGGGGAGCCGCACGATGGCGCCGTCCTCGGCCCGCACCACCGCGCCCTCGCTCCAGCCGCCGGCGCTCTCGCGCCAGCCGCGGGCGATCTCGTGGTCCACCTCCAGCGCATAGCCGATGTGCACCCAGCCCTCGTAGCGATCCAGCTCCAGCCGCACCCGGCGCCAGGCGCCGACCGACTCCAGCACCCGGCCCACCTCGCCCAGGACGAACTGGGTCACCTGCTCCGCCCGGAGGTTGGGCTCGCGGTAGACCGGGGCGACGCCGGCGCGCCCGATGAGCGACGTGGTGCTCATGCCGCTGCCTGGCACTTCTGGCACAGGGTGACGCCCTTGAAGCTGCACATCAGGCAGATGAAGGTGCCGCACTTCTGGCACGGGTAGCCCTCGCTGGCGCGCTCCTCCCGGCCGCAGGCGCGGCAGACCATCGCATCCTTCTCCTTCAGGTCTTCCTTCCCCATCGTCCCCTCCGGTCCGGCGTCAGCTGTTGATGGCGTAGCGCTTGATCTTGTTGATCAGCGTCGCGCGGGAGATGCCGAGCTCCTGCGCGGCGCGGGTACGGTTGCCGCCGTGGTGCTTGAGCGTCCGCTCGATGTGGGCCCGTTCCAGCTCGTCCAGCGTCATCGGCGTGTGGCGCCGGTCGCCGACCCCGGGCCGGTTGCGGAACTCCCCCGGCAGGTGCTCCAGCCCCACGGCGGGATGCCCCCGCCCCAGGATGAGCGCCCGCTCCAGGACGTTGCGCATCTCGCGCACGTTGCCGGGCCACGGGTGGGTGAGCAGCCGCTCCAGCGCATCCGGCGCCAGCGCGGCCGGCGAGCCGGTGATCTCCCGCTGCAGCTCGTTCATCACCGCCAGCAGCAGCGTGAGGCGGTCCTCCCGGGCCCGATCGCGGAGCGGCGGGAGGGTGAGCGGCAGGACGCTGAGCCGGTAGGCGAGGTCCTCGCGCACCCGGCCCGCCTCGACCGCCGCGGCGAGCGGGGCGTCACTGGCGACCACCAGGCGGACGTCGCCGGCCAGGTCCCGGGTGCCACCCACCCGGCGGAAGGTACGCGTCTCGAGCAGCCGGAGCAGGCGGGGCTGGACCTCGGCCGGCAGGTCGGCCACTTCGTCGAGGTAGAGCGTGCCGCCAGCCGCGGTCTCGACCAGCCCGGGGCGGCGCTCCCGCCCTTCCGCCTCGGTGGCCCACTCGGCGCCGAACAGCTCGGCCTCGAGATCGGCGGCGGCCCGGCCCCACGCGGAAATCTCGAGGAACGGGGCCTGGGCCCGGGGCGAGAGCTGGTGGATCATCTGCGCCAGCCAGCGCTTGCCGACGCCGCTCTCGCCGATCAGCAGCACGGGGGTGCGCTCGGACATGGCGGCCAGCCCCACCTCGCGGCCGAAGTCGCGCATGGCCGGCGAGCTGCCCAGCGACTCGAGCCCCTCGCCCGGCAGCGCCCGCAGCAGCAGCAGCTCGTTGAGCCGGCGCAACCGCACCTTGTCGGCGACCCGCGCCACCGCCGCGACCAGGTGCTCCAGGTCCATCGGCTTGGAGAGAAAGTTCTCGGCGCCGAGCTGCATCGCCTGCACCGCGGTGGCGACGTCGCCGTGGCCGGTGAGCAGGATGACCGCGGCGTTGCGCTCCTTGAACTTGCGCAGCGCCTCCAGCCCGTTCATGCCGGGCAGGTGCAGGTCGAGGACCACCACCTCGGCGCGGAGGCGGTCGTAGGCGGCGCGGCCGCGCTCGGCGTCGAGCTCGCGGGCCACCTCGTAGCCGGCGCGTTCGAACGCGGTGCCCAGGGCACGCAGCACGGCGACGTCGTCGTCAATGAGCAGGACGGTGTCAGGCATGGCCGTTCCTCGGAAGGCGGGACGGGTCGCGCGGGAGGCGGAAGCGGAAGCGGGCCCCGTGGCCGGGGCGGTTCTCGCCGGCGATGTCGCCGCCATGCGCGTGGATGATGCCGTGGGAGATGGACAGCCCCAGGCCGGTGCCCTGGCCCAGCGCCTTGGTGGTGAAGAACGGCTCGAACACCCGGGGCAGCACCTCGGGCGGGATGCCGGGACCGCTGTCCTCGACCTCGCAGGTGACCCACTCGGCATCCCAGGCGGTGCGCACCCGCGCCTCCCGGATCGGCCCCGCGGCCATGGCCTGCGCCGCGTTGGTGAGCAGGTTGGTGACCACCTGGCGCACCTGGTCGGGGTCGCCGCTCACCATCGGCAGCGTCGGGTCGAGCCCCAGGGTCCAGACCGCGCCGTCGGCGGAGAGCGCCGGGGTCCCGGCGAAGGTTTCGCGGATCAGCTGGTTGAGGTTGGTGTCGCGCCGGGCGAGCGGCCGCGGCCGGGCGAAGGCCAGCAGGTCGCCGACGATGCGCGCGGCGCGGTGGGCCTCGCCCAGGATGGTCTGCAGCCCCTGCACCGCGTCGGGTTCGCGGGCCTCGTGCAGCATCGCCTGGGCCATGGCGCTGATCCCGGCGAGCGGGTTGTTGAGCTCGTGCGCGGCGCCGGAGACCAGGGTGCCGAGCGCCGCGAGCTTCTCCGCCTGCAGCAGCCGGGCGCGGAGCTGCACCTCGTCGGTGACGTCGGTGACGCTCACCACGAAGCCGCCGACGGGCCGTGGGCTCGCCATCACGCTGAGCTGGCGGCCGCCCGGTCCGTCCAGGTAGCAGCTCACCCGGCGGTCGCCGGCCTGCGCCAGCGGCAGGGCGGGCTCGACCGCCGCCGGCCAGGCGGCGAACAGCGAGGCGAAGGGGAGGCCGCGCAGGGCCTTGAGCTCCACCCCGGCGAGGTCGGCGATATAGCGGTTGGCGCGCTCGATCCGGCCACCGGCGTCCACCAGCGCCAGCCCGCTGCCCAGCCCGTCGAAGGCGGCCTGCCACTCGCCCTTGATGCGGCTCACCGTCTCCACCAACCGGCTCTGGCCGATGGCCAGCGCCGCCTGGTCGGCGAACACCGTCGCCAGCCGGCGCTCCTCCTCGCCGTACTCGCGCGGGGCGTCATGGTAGAAGCCGAGCCAGCCGATCACCCGGCCCCGGTAGGAGAGCGGCAGCGCCGCCAGCCCGGCGAAGCCTTCGGCCAGCACCTCGGTCACCACCGGGCTGTCCGCGAGCAGCCGGGCATCGGCGAGGTAGTACGCCTCGCCCCGCAGCACCGACTGCCAGGCGAGCATCTCGCGGTAGTGCCGCGCCACCGCCGCGACGTACCCGGGCGCGAGCCCCACCGCCGCCATCGGGGTGACGCTGCCGTCGGCCTCCAGCAGGAAGACGCTGGCACGCTCGGCACCGAAGACGCGGCGGCCCTCCGCGGCGACGGTGGCGATGGTCTCGCCGACGTCGCCGGTGTTGGCCAGCACGTGGGCCACCCGGCCGATGGCGTCCAGGCTCATCGTTCCCGCCGCGGCAGGATGACCTGGATGGCGCCGGGCACCACCTCGGCGACGAAGGGGGTGCTGCCGTGGGGCTCGCCGTCCAGCTGCACCGGCTCGGGGCGCGGCGTCTCCACCCGGATCACCCGGCCCTGGGCATAGCCCACCCGTCCCGGCCGGTGCCCGGCCTCGCTGCTGCCGCTGAGAAGCTCCCACACCGCGCGCACGCTGGAGCCGAAGTCCTCGGCGCGGATGACCACCACGTCGAGCAGCCCGTCGTCGGGGGCGATGCCGCGCCGCAGCCGCACCAGCGGCGGGATCACCTCGCCGCAGTTGGCCACCAGGACCAGCGCGGCCTCCGCCTCGTACTCGATCCCGTCCACGGTGATGACGTGGGGCGTGCTCTTGAGCTCGGGGATGAGCCGGAGCGTGGTGGCGATGTACGCGGCGATGCGCCAGCGGTGCTTGTCGAGGGTGGAGGTCTCGGCCATCACCCGCGCGTCGTAGCCGGCGCCGCAGGCCACCGCGAAGTAGTGCGGGCCGTCGGCGCGGTCCATCCGCCCGAGGTCGAGCGGCGCCACCCGCCCGCCGAGCAGCGCGCGCGCCGCGCGCACCGGCTGGGGCGGCATCCGCAGGTTGCCGGCGAGGAGGTTGCCGGTGCCGCCGGGGATCACGCCGAGGGCGGTCTGGCTGCCCACCAGGGCGGCGGCGGCCTGCATGGTGGTCCCGTCGCCCCCGAAGACGCTGACCACGTCCATCCGGTCCCGCACCGCCTCGGCCGCGAACCGCCGGGCGTCGCCCGGGCCGCCGGTGGCACGCAGCTCCACCTCCCAGCCGCCCCGCCGCAGCGTGGCCACGACCGCCTGCACCGAGACCTCCTCGGTGCGGGCGGCGGCGGGGTTGGTGATGACCAGGGCGCGCGTCACGCTCAGTACTCCCGTTCCCAGAGGACGTCGAGGCCGACCTGGTACTTGTTCACCGACAGCGCCGGCTGGTTGAGCGCCACCTGGCAGGAGTAGGCCGGCTCCAGGCTGGTCTTGAGCCGGAGCTGCCGGGTCATGCGGAACTCGGCGCTGGGGTAGAGCCGCTGCGCGTTGGTGCAGAGGTCGGCCACCAGGGTCACGAACCAGCGGCGCCCGATCTGCCATCCGGCGGCCACCTGCGCCACCTGCGCGGCACCGGCCTGGCCGCTGAGGCTGGCGGCGCCGGCGCCGCCGGTGCGGATGTCGATGTAGTCGATCGGCACGCCGAGGTCGCTGATCAGGGTGCGCTGGATCTCGCTGGAGAGCGCGCTCGAGAGGTACGAGAGCCCGGTCTGCACGGCGGCGTACTGGCTCCCCTGCCCCGCCTGGCCCTGCAGGCTGAACGTGGGGCGGCTGAACATCAGGTAGCTGACCAGTTCCGTCTGCGACAGCGCCGGCCGGCTGGAGGTGGGCGGGCTGGAGAGCTCCAGCTTGGGCTGCAGCATGGTGCCGGTGATCCGCGCGACCACCGGGATCTCCTCGTTGGTCTCCGCCGCGATCACGGTGTGGCGGGCCTCGATGTCGAGGTCGGCGTTCAGGTCCGGGGTGCCGAAGTAGCGCACCGTGCCGCGCTCGACGGTGAAGTCCCGGCTCACGATGCCGCCGATCCGCAGGGCGTAGTTGCCGCGCAGCGCGTTGAGCGTGCCATCGTAGCGGTAGCGGTCGCGGACCTTGTTGACGGTGAGCCCGCCGTCGAGCTGGATGTTCGCCTCGCTCGACCGCAGCCAGAAACTCTCGCCCATCTGGATCTGCAGGGTGTCGATGGTGAGCGAGTCCAGGAACCGGCTCTGGAAGTTGGCCCCCAGCCGCTCGGTGCGGACCAGGTCGAGGTCGATCAGCCCCGAGTCACCGGGGTTCTCCAGGTCCACGATCCGCTTGGTCAGCAGGTCGGCGAAGTGCAGGTTGCCCTCGTCGGCGGTGACCCGTCCCGTCAGGTGCGCGCCGAAGACCGGGCCGGTCAGTTCCACCGTGCCGGAGGCATCGAGGGTCAGGAACCGGCGGGCGTCGATCACCCGGAAGCGGCGCGCCCGCAGGGTCAGGCCCAGCACCGGCCGGGTGAGCTGCTCCAGCCGCAGGATGCCGCCGGCGTGCAGCGTGCCCTCGCCGCTGCGGGCGGCGAGCGAGTCCACCAGGATCGAGTCCCCGGTCAGGCGGGCGCGGGCGTTCACGTCGGTGTAGCGCACCCCGAGGCCGGGGACCTGGGCGGAGGCATCGCGGATGCTGACCTCCCCGCCGAGCCGGGGCGCGTTCCAGGTCCCCTCGACGGCCACATCGGCCCGCAGGGTGCCGCGCACCCGGCGGAGGTTCCGGGTGAACGCCTGCAGCACGCCGAGGTCGGTGCTGTCGGCAATGGCGCGCACGTGGAGCGGCCCCTCCACCTGGCGGCGGGGGACCGCCTGCAGCGCGAGGTCCAGCGGCAGCTCGGACTCGAGCCGGAGCACCGGCTGCCCGGTGCGCCACAGCAGCAGGTTGGCCTCGAGCCGGCGGTCGGCGTAGTTGACGATCCCCTGCACGAAGGGCGAGCCCAGGTCGCCGAGCGCGAGGTCGGCGAGCGAGCCGGTGCCCTGGATCGTGGGGGCCGCCGCGGAGCCGCCCACGGCGAGGTCGAGCTGGATGGTGCCGGCGACACCGGTGGTGTCGAGCTCGAGCAGGGCGTAGACGTCCCGCATGCCGAGGCCCACCGCGCCGACGGTGAGGTCGCCCGGGGTGCCGCGCGGGACCGTCCCGGCCAGGGTCACCTGCCCGGCGCCGTCGCTGGCGGTGAGGCTGGCGGGGGTGAGGCGCAGGGCGTCGCGGTGCCGGGTGACGGTCACCGGTGCGTCGAGCCGCCAGGCGTGCTCGGGGAGCGTGGCCACCAGCGAGTCGAGCACCACGACCGTGGAGTCGCCGCGGGTGTGGAGGCTGCCCGCCCCGCCGACCGTGGCCTGGCCGGCGAGCTGCCCGCCGGCCGCGAAGCGCAGCGAGTCCTGGTACCCGCCCGCGACCAGCTCCAGCTCCTCCAGCCGCCAGCGGCCCACCCGCACCGTGTCGGCCCGGAGCGCCCCGCCCACCTCGGGCCGCCCCAGGCCGTGCCAGCCCACGCTCACCGCGGCGCTGGGGAGGCTCACGCCGCGCCACGCGAGCCGCTCGCCCCGGCCCTGCAGCAGCACGCGCGGGGCGCGCGCGGTGCCCGACAGCTCCACGCTGCCCTCGGCCCGGCCCATCAGCGAGTCGGTGGCGGCGCTGTCGCCGGCGGGGCTCCGCACGCCGGCGAGGTACGGCGCGAACGGCGCGAGGCTGTCGAGCGTGAACCGGCCGGTGATCGCACCGGCCTCGGCCCCCTGCCAGGCGAGCGCGCCGGTCGCGTCGAGCCGGCCCGCCCGCCAGGCGGCCACCAGGGTGTCCAGCCGGACCACCCCGCCGGCGGCCTGGGCCGCCAGCTGCACGCTGTCCAGGGCAAAGTCGCCGACGCGGCTCCGCGCCAGCAGCAGCCGCCCCCGGCCGTCGGGGCCGGCGGCGCTGTCCCAGCTCCCGGTCGCGGCGAGTCGCCCGGCGAGCCGGGTGCCCGGGCCGGTGCCGCACAGCCGGGAGAGGTCGAGCCCGGTGAACACCGCCACCAGGCTGTCGGTGGTGACCCCGCCGGGGCGGGGCGCGACCGTGCCCGACAGCTCCAGCTGGCCCAGCTCCCCGGTGACCGCCAGGCGGGTGACGAACCGGTCGGCGGTGCCCCGCACCTCGATCGGCCCGGACACCGCGCCCTGCACCGGGATGCCGGGGTAGCTGGGCCGCACTCCGTCGAACACCAGCGGCTCGGCGTCCAGCCGGGCGTCGAAGCGAACGGTGTCGCTCCGGGTGTCGAGGGTGGCCCGCAGGGTGCCGCGGCTCGCGGGGTGGCCCCCGTCCTGGTGCACCAGCGCGCCCTCGTAGGTGACGTCGCGCCAGGCGCCGTCGAGGATGCCCGCCAGCTGCACCCGGCCCTGCAGCCCCACCGCCGGCGCCAGCCGCCGCACCGTCGCCAGGTCCACGTCGGCACTGCTCAGCACCAGCGAGTCCAGCACCGGGCCGGCGGGGCCGCCCAGCTCGAGCTGCCCGTGGGTGGCCACGCGGGTGACCGGCGTGCCGGGCACGCTGTCGTCCCGGAAGGCGAGCTCGGCGTCGAGGGCGAGGCGCTCCTTGAACCCCGCCCCGGTCACCCGGCCGGTGAGGGTGCCGTGCAGCGGGAGGGTGTCGAGGTAGGGGCGCGGCACGTCGAGGTCGAGCCGGGTGAGGTCGAGCGCCATGTCCTCGACCCCGAGCCCGCGCCGGGTGTCCACCAGCGCGGTGACGTCGCCGGCGATCCCGCCCTGCGGGCCCGAGAGCGAGAGCCCCGCCAGGTGATAGGCGGTGAGCTGGTCGGACCGGGCCCGGGCCGTCACCAGCGCCTTGCCGGTCATCGCCGGGAAGTCGGGCGAGATCCAGTCCAGGTCGCGCAGGTCGAGCGGGTCGGCATTCAGGGTGAAATCGAACAGCAGCGGGCCCCGGGGCCAGGTGATCACTCCGCCGCCGGTGGCGCGCGTGTGTGCCAGCGCGGCGCGGTGCAGCGTGAAGGCGAGGCTGTCGTCGTGGGTCCAGGCGTGCGCGGCGAGGTCCTGCACCGTGAGCGCCGGGTCGCTCACCCGGGTGTGCAGGCTGTCCACGTCCAGCGTGAGCGGGCTCCGGTCGGGCGAGCTGATCCGGAGCCGCGGCAGCAGCGCGGTGAGCGAGTCCAGCACCACGACCCGGCGGAGCCCGTCGGCGGTCGCCAGCACCACCCGGCCGGGCCGGTCCCGGTCGGCGGCCAGTGCCGCGGCCACCTGCGCCGGCGTGGTGGCGGTGTCGGGCGGGTTCCACGGCAGGCGCAGCTCCACCCGCCCGCCGCGCAGGTGCAGGTTCCGCACCTCGACCAGCGGCGAGGCCCCGTCGCCCGGGCCCTCGCCCAGGCGGAAGATCTCCTGGTGGTTGAGCCGGCCGTTGGCCCGCTTCACGATGCGCACGTCGGGCTGGTCGAGTTCCGCCTCGGTGAACACAATCCGCCCGGCGAGCAGCTCCGGCAGCCGGTAGCGCACCGCCATCCGCCGCACGGTGGCGAAGGGCTCGCCGGCGGAATCCTGGATCGCGACGTCGTCGAGCACCACGCCCCGGAAGAACGAACCGGAGACCGTCCCGACGGAGAAGTGGCCCCGGAACCGGCTCGTCAGCTCCGCGCCCGCCAGCCGGCCCAGCGTGGCGTGGCCCGCGCCGGTGTAGAGCAGCGCGGTGGCGGTGCCGAGCGCGGTCGGCAGCAGCGCCAGCAGCAGGGCCGCGGGAAGCCGGCGGAGGTGGCGCCGCATCAGAACGGCTGCCCGAAGCTGAAGTGGTAGGTCAGCCGGCTCCGGCGCTGCTGCACGAAGTCGGTCTGCACCAGCGAGAGGGAGCCGTCGCTCTTCTGCAGGTAGAGCGCGCCCGGCGGCTGGTCGTAGCCGTTGTAGGCCACGTCGAATCGCGCCGGCCCGAGCGGCGTGCTGAGCCGGAGGCCGATCCCCGGCGTGACCCGGAACCGCACCGGCGCCAGGTTGGCGCGGCCCCGCTCGGAGAGGGAGCCGGCATCCACGAACGCCGCCAGCCGGAGCCGCGAACTCCACACCGGCGCCGGCACCCGCAGCTCGAGCTGGCCCACCGCCAGGGTGTTGCCGCCGGTGGCGCTGAAGCGGGGCCGGAGCGCGCCCCGGGCCAGGTCCAGGCTGTCCTGCGCGGTGAGCGAATCGCGCGAGAGCACGTACACCACCGGCCCCAGCTCGTTGCGGTCGAACCCGCGCACGTCGTTGGGGCCGCCGGCGTAGAATCGCTGCTCCGGCGGGATGAAGTTGCCGCTGGCGCTGTCGAGGGACACCCGGGGCGCGAAGATCATCCCCCCGCGCAGGTGCCAGGTGAGCACCGCCCCGCCGGTGCCGAGCGGCTGGTACCAGGCCGCGTCGCCGGTGAGCCGGGTGAAGGTCTGGAACGGCGCCGAGCCGGTGATGCGGGAGCTGTGGCTGATGTCGAAGCTGTACAGGTGGCCGCGGCTCGGGTCGAGCGGGTTGTTCTGCCGCGGCCAGCTGATCCCCGCGGTGACGATGCCGAGCAGCCGCTCCTCCCGGAGGCGCGTGGCGTCGTCGGGGCTGCAGGCATTGAAGAAGGCGCAGAAGGTGGCGGCGCTCGCCGTGGTGCCGCCGAACGACAGCCGGTACGCCAGCCCGATCGGCACCCGCCGCGCCGTCTCCCGCTGCAGCAGCAGGCTCAGGCCCACTTCCTCGCGGCGGTAGATGGTGAACTCGCTGCGGCGCTCCCCGTACAGGCTCACCGTCCCGGTGATGTCGGGGGTGAAGAACCGCGGCTGGCGCACCGCCGCGGTGATGTTGTAGTTCGCCTTGGAGGAGCCGATCGTGTCGGCCTGCAGGCTCTTGCACAGCGAGTGCTGCAGCCCGAAGTCGAACGGGCGGCCCACGCCCACCTTGGAGACCCGGCCCGAGATGTCGAACAGGCGCCCGGTGCCGAACAGGTTGCGGTTGGTCCAGCCCACGCCGCCCCGGAAGCAGTCGTTGGTCGCGAAGCCCACGCTGCTCCGGATCCGGTGCGACTTCCCCTCCGAGACCAGCACCGCGATCGGGACGGTGCCGCTGTCGGCGGCGTAGCCGGCCGAGTCCACCGTCACCGTCGCCAGCCGGAACAGCTCGGTCTGGTACAGCTTGCGCTGGCTCTGGAAGATGTCGCGCTGGGCGAAGGGCTCACCCTCGCGCACCGAGAGCAGCTGCCGCACGAACGTGGTGTCCACCCGCTGCGCGCCCTCGACCGTCACCGGGCCGATCCGGGCGAAGGGCCCCGGCACGACATCCAGCTCCACCCGGGCCACCTGCGCCGCCCGGTCCACCTCGTAGTTGCGGAAGACCTCGGCGCCCGGGTGCCCGCGATCGCGCAGGCGGCTCACCAGCGTGTCCACCGAGGCCTGGAAGAGGAACCGGTTGAAGGGATCGCCCACCCGGAGCGGCAGGTCCGCGGTCACCGCCTCGCGGTCGGGCAGGCTGTCGAGACCGTTCACCGCCACCTGGCGGACCACGATCGGCGGCCCCTCCGTGATCCGGAAGGTCAGGTCCACGCTGTGGTCCGACCGGCGTACCACGGTGTCCACCTGCACGTCCATGAATCCGCTCTGGCGGTAGTACAGCGTGACCCGGAGGACGTCCCGCCGGAACTCCACCGGATCGAAGTAGCGCCGCTCGCCCAGCCCGATCCACCGGACCAGGGCGCTCCGCGCGAACCAGCTGGAGTTGGTGGTGCCGATCGCCACGCTGAGGCTGTAGTCGTCGATCGCGTGGTTGCCCTCGAAGTGCAGCCCGCGGACCACCGTGGTGTCCTGCCCCGCGAGCGGCCGCGCGAGCAGGATCCCCAGTGCCAGTGCCCAGAGTCTCCGATGCGTCAGAAAATGAGACAGATCACGCGGCTCCGGCCCGGCGGTCACAGGAATTTGACGACACGACTCAAGTGCTGTAGGATGGCGGGGTTACGTGCCAGAGTCAACGCGGACGAAGGGGCCACCCGGGGGAGTGCATGATTTGGACATCGCGGCGGGTTCACAGGGTCGGACGGACGCTCGGTTCCGGGCTCGCGCTGGGGCTTGGCCTGGCGGCGACCGCCCCCGCGCCCGCGGTGGCCCAGCTGCCCCGCAAGGCGGTGCGGACCCTCGACTCCCTGCTCGACAGCGCGCCCTTCGACCGCAACCTCTGGGGCGTGGCCCTGGTGGACGAGCGCGGCCGGATGCTCTACGGCCGCAACGCCGACAAGCTCTTCATTCCCGCCAGCAACACCAAGCTGGTGGTCACCGCCGTGGCCTCGGCGCTGTTCGATCCCGACTGGACCGTGCAGACCAGCCTCTACGGTACCGGCCCGGTGGTGGACGGCACCCTCCAGGGCGACCTGGTGCTCTACGGCCGCGGCGACCCGACCTTCAGCCATCGCTGCTACGCCACCGACACCACCCAGGCCGGCGCCTGTGACGCCGACCCGCTCACCCGCTTCCGTGCGCTGGCCCAGGCGCTCCACGCCGCCGGCGTGCACAGCATCGGCGGCAACCTGGTGGGCGACGGCAGCTGGTTCAGCGACCAGCTGATCCACGACGGCTGGAATGCCTACGACCTCAACTGGTGGTACGCCGCGCCGGTCGCCGGGCTGGGCTTCAACGACAACAGCGTGGACATCACCTGGGCCCCCGGGACGGAAGTCGGCGCGCCGGTGCAGCTGGCGCTGCAGCAGGACTACGCCGGGGTGACGCTGGAGAACCGTGCCAGCACCGTCGCGGCCGGGGGCGAGACCGACGTGGGCGACCGGATGTACCGCGAGCCGGGCACCCTGCACCTCTGGGCCGAGGGCACCGTGGCGCTGGACCGCCGCGGCGGCACCGAGTCGTTCGCCCTGCCGGACCCGAACCTCTTCGCCGCCCGGGCCCTGCGCCGCGCGCTCGAGGAGGCGGGGATCAGCGTGCTCGGCACCACCCTCAGCACCACCGACTCGCTGCAGTACCAGGCGGCGCGCGCGGGCGCCCCCCTGGCCGAGAGCACCAGCCGCCCGCTGCACGACTGGATCTTCCCCATCCTCAACACCAGCCAGAACTGGTTCGCCGAGATGCTGCTCAAGCAGCTGGGGCGGCAGTTCGGCGCCGGCGGCAGCTGGCGCGACGGGCTGGCGGTGGAGCGGCGGTTCCTGGTGGATTCGATGGGGATCGACTCGACGCTGTTCGCGCTGTCCGATGGCTCCGGCCTGGCGGCCTCCAACCTGGTCGCGCCGCTGGCCTTCACCCGGCTGCTGCAGTTCATCCGCCGGCACCCGCACTACCAGGCCAGCTTCGAGCCGGGGCTGCCCCAGTCGGGCAACACCGGCAGCCTGCGGAACCGGTTCATCGGCACGCCGATCGAGGGCCGGGTGCGGGCCAAGACCGGGAGCATCTCGCGGGTGAACACCCTCTCCGGCTACCTCGAGATGCCGGACGGGCACGTCTACGCCTTCTCGGTGCAGGCCAACCACCATGCCCAGGGCGGCCGGGCGGCGATCCGGCAGCTCGACGCCATCGTCGAGGCGATGGCCCGCGCCGTGAGCGGGCGGAGGTAGCCCGGCCGATGCGGCTCCTGCTGCTGCGCCACGCCGATGCCGGCGACCACGACCCGGCCCGCTGGCCCGACGACACCCTGCGGCCCATGACCGACAAGGGCGCCCGGCGCGAGCGCCGGGTGGCGCGCCGGCTCCGGCGCCGCGGCCTGGCCCCGACCCTGCTCCTCGCCAGCCCGTGGCTCCGCGCCTGGCAGACGGCGCTGGTCGTGGCCGAGCATGCCCGCACCCCGGCCCCGGTGGCCTGCCCCGCGCTCGCCGCCCCGCCGGACCTGCGCTCGATCGCGCGCGCCGTCGGGCCCCAGCCGCCCGACGCCATCGTGGGGCTGGTGGGTCACGAGCCGTGGATGAGCCAGCTCGCAAGCCTCCTCCTGAGCGGAAGCCCGACCGGCCTGCTGGTGGATTTCCCCAAGAGCGGCGTGCTGGGCCTCGAGACCGCCGGCCTTGCCGAGGGACGGAGCGCACTCGAATTCTTCTGGCGCCGCTGAGCCGGGCGCCGCCCGCATCGCGGCGCCCCGCGCACGCCCTATATTCTTCCCCCATGACTCCCCCCGCACCGCTGTCTGTCGCCATCGTCGGCACCGGGCCCTCGGGCTTCTATGCCGCGGAGCACCTGCTCAAGAAGGCTCCCGGGGTCGAGGTGGACCTGTTCGACCGCCTGCCCACACCCTTCGGGCTGGTGCGCGGTGGCGTCGCGCCTGATCACCAGAAGATCAAGTCGGTCACCCGGGTCTACGAGAAGATCGCCGCCAACCCGGCGGTCCGGTTCTTCGGCCACGTGGCGATCGGCACCGACCTCACCCGCGCCGAGCTGCTGCGGCATTACCACGCGGTGATCTACGCCTGCGGCGCGCCCTCCGACCGCGCGCTGGGCGTCCCGGGCGAAGACCTGCCGGGCAGCCACCCCGCGACCGCCTTCGTCGGCTGGTACAACGGCCACCCCGACTACCGCGACCAGCAGTTCGACCTGACGCCGGAGAGCGTCGCGGTGATCGGCATGGGCAACGTCGCGGTGGACGTGGTCCGGATCCTGGCCCGCACGCCGGACGAGCTGCTCGGCACCGACATCGCGCACCACGCGCTGGAGGCGCTGCGCGCAAGCCGGGTGCGCCACATCCACATGATCGGCCGGCGGGGCCCGGTACAGGGCGCGTTCACCAATCCCGAGCTCAAGGAACTGGGCGAGATGGCGGACGCCGACATCGTCGTCCGTCCCGAGGACCTGGAGCTGGACCCGGGCAGCGCCGCCATCCTCGCCGCGGGCGAGGACAAGGGCATCGTCCGCAACATGGAGACGCTCCGCGCCTTCGCGGGACGGCCGCTGAGCGGCAAGCGGAAGCAGATCCACCTGCGCTTCCTGCTGAGCCCGCTGCAGCTGCAGGGTGCCGGCCGGGTGGAGCGGCTGGTGCTGGGGCACAACCGGCTGGTCACCAACGAGCGCGGCGACATCAAGGCCGAGGCGACCGGCACCTCGGAGGTGCTCGCGGCCGGCCTGGTGTTCCGCTCGGTGGGGTACTACGGCGCCCCGCTGCCCGACGTCCCCTTCGACACCCGGCGCGGCGTGATCACCAACGAGGGCGGCCGGGTGCTGGCGGCGCCGGGCAGCCCGGCCGCGGGCGAGTACGCCGTCGGCTGGATCAAGCGCGGGCCGAGCGGCGTGATCGGCACCAACAAGCCGTGCGCGGTGGACACGGTGGAACTGCTGCTCGAGGACGCGGCCGCGGGCCGGCTGAATGCGGCGCCCGCCCCGGGCCGCGCCGGCATCGAGGCGCTGCTGGCGGAACGCGGAGTACGGGTGGTCGCCTGGGGCGACTGGCAGCGGCTCGACCAGCTGGAGCAGGCCCAGGGCAAGGCCGCCGGCCGGCCGCGGCTCAAGTTCACTCGGATCGCGGAGATGCTCGCCGCCCTGGATGCCGGGTGAGCCGGCGCGCGCTGCTTCCTGCCGCGCTGGCGCTCGCCCTGGCCGGCTGCGCCGCGCTGGGCGGGCTCATCACCGATCTCGGTGTCGAGCGCCCACCGCCGGCGCTGACCGAGGCGACCCTCGCGAGCGATGCCCGGCTGCTGCCCTCGGGGGCGCTGGCAGGAAGCTTCGTGGGTGAAGGCACCAGCCGGGCCGTGCACCTGGTCTCCAGCGATACCGCGCTCATCGGGGCCCTGGCCCGCCGGGTGCACCCGGGCGACCCCCGCCGGGACAATCTGTGGAGCTGGCTCGACCAGCAGGGGACCGTGGTCGTGCCACTCGATGCGCGGCGCGACTCGGCGTTGCTGCAGCAACCGGCGCTGGCCGGGTCGCCGGCAGGGCTGACCCCGGTGCAGCTGCAGGCCATGGTGCTGCACGGGGCCGGCTGCGGCGGCCGCGGCCCCCAGGCGGAACTGATCGTGGGCGACGCGGGCCAGGGTCAGGGCCCGTCGCTGCGCGGGCCGGTCATCGCCGCATTCTTCGCACCGGATGACTACCGCGCCTTCCTGAACCGAGCCTGGCGCGACCCGATCCCACCGCCCGACCCGGCGCTGCAGGACAGTCTCCTGCGATGGACCCGGTTTGCCCTGGACTCGCTGGCGGCGCGGGACGCTCCGCCCGGCAGCCTCCCGCTGCAGCCGGACTCCACCGGGCCGCTCGACATCAACGGGCTCGCCGACGACGACGCCGCGGACGTCCAGCCCTACCGGACCGACGACGGGCGGACCCGCTACGCCGTCTCGCTGCGGATCCGCCGCCGGACGGCGGATGGCGCACCCCTGCTCGCGGCCATCGTGATCGCGTGGGATGCCACGGGGGCCTGGCGGCAGGAGATCTTCCGACCCACCCTGCTCGAATTCCGCCGCGGTCGTCCGGCACGCGCCCACGGCGGCGGGCGGTCGATCTTCTGGCGCCGGCTGCAGCCGGTGAGCGGCTTCGTGGACGGGCGGGACTACCTGTGGATGGAGCAGGTGGAGGTCACCTCCGGCCAGGTGTTGTGGGTGATGCTCGACCCGCGCGATAACACCGTCGTCGCGGCCGCGGCGATGGATGGCCCCTGCTGAACGCCCTGCCGCCCGCTTTCCCGAGGTCGTGATGCCCAGCCCCCTCCAGCTCGAGACCGCGCGCCTGCGCCTGGTGCCGTTCCAGCCCGAGGCGATCGATGCCCTCCTCGCCGGCGACGCCGCCGGCGCCGATCGACTCGCGGGCGCCGCCTTCCCCCGGCCGCTGCGGCCGCCGCCGCTCATGGAGGAGCTGCTGCCGCTGGTGCGCGACCAGCTGCGCGCCGCCCCCCAGACCGCCGGCTGGTGGACCTGGCTGGCGGTGGACCGGGGCAACGGGCAGGTCACCGGGGCGCTGGGCTTCGGGGGCCCGCCGGACGCCGAAGGCGCGGTGATGATCGGCTACGCCACCTATCCCGGCGCCGACCATCGCGGCCTCGCCACCGAAGCGACCCAGGCGCTGGTGGACTGGGCCCTGGCCCAGCCGGGCGTGGAACGGGTGTGCGCCAGCATCCCGCCGGACAACGTCCCCGCCCGCCGGGTAGCGGAGAAGGTGGGCATGCGGGTGGCGGGCACCGTGTGGGAAGAGGAGATCGACGACGTGCTGCTGTACGAGATCCGGCCGGAGGACGCGTGACGATCTACACCCGGACCGGCGACACCGGCGAGACCGGCCTCTTCGGCGGCGGGCGCGTGCCGAAGGACCACGCCCGGGTCCAGGCCTACGGCGACGTGGACGAGCTCAACTCGGCCATCGGGGTCGCCCGCGCCACCCAGCCGGTGCACTTCTTCGACGACCTGCTCCAGGCGGTGCAGCGGGACCTGTTTGCCCTGGGCGGCCAGCTGGCCACCCCCGACCCCGAGAAGGTGCGCGCGGCGCTGGAGAAGGCCGCGCTCTCGATGGAGCGGGTGGAGACCTTCGAGCACACCATGGACGTGGCCGACCGCGAGCTGCCGCCGCTCCGCGCCTTCGTGCTGCCGGCCGGGACCCCGAAGGCCGCCGCCCTGCACCTGGCCCGCACCATCTGCCGCCGGGCCGAGCGCAACGTCGTCACCCTGGCGCGCGAGGCGCCGGTGCCGGACCTGTTCGTCACCTACCTCAACCGGCTCTCCGACCTGCTCTTCACCCTCGCCCGCCTGGCGAACCATCGCGACGGCGCCGGCGACGTGACCTGGTAATGCCCACGGTCCGGGTCGCCCACGCCGCCGGGAGCTACGAGGTGCACATCGAGCCCGGGGCGCTGCTCTCGCTCCCCGAGCTGCTCAGTGCGGCGCTGCCGCGCCGCCGGCTGGTGCTGATCACCGACGACATCGTGGGCCGCTACTACGACGAGTGGACCCGCGCCACCGCCGAGGCGCGCGCGCTCGGCGCCCGCAGCAGCGACGCCGGCATCCGGCTGCGCTGCGAGGCCCGGCTGTCGTTCCCCGCCGGGGAGGAGCGCAAGACCCGGGAGACCTGGACCCGGCTCTCCGACGAGATGCTCGGGCTCGGCTTCGACCGCGACACCGCGGTGGTGGCGCTGGGCGGCGGCGTGGTGGGCGACCTCGCCGGGTTCGTGGCGGCGACCTACCTGCGCGGCGTGCCCTATGCCCAGGTGCCCACCACCCTGCTGGCGATGCTGGATGCATCGGTCGGCGGCAAGGTGGGCGTGGACACCGCCACCGGGAAGAACCTGATCGGCGCCTTCCACCCGCCGGCGATCGTCGTCGCCGACCCCCTGACCCTGCTCTCCCTGCCCGACCGGACCTTCCGGTGCGGGCTCGCCGAGGCGGTGAAGCATGGGCTCATCGCCGACGCAACGTATTTCGCCTGGATCGAGACCCATGCCCGGCGGCTGCTGGCGCGCGACCTCGAGTCGCTCACCCACCTGGTGCACCGGAGCGTGGAATTGAAGGCGGAGGTGGTGGCCGCCGACGAGCGCGAGGGCGGGCGCCGGGCCATCCTCAACGCCGGGCATACCATCGCCCACGGGCTGGAGCTCGCGGCCAGCTACCAGCTGCCCCATGGGGAAGCGGTGGCGCTCGGCCTGGTGGCGGAGACCCGGATCGCCGAACGGCTGGGGCTCGCGCCGGAGGGGCTGGCGGAGCGAGTGCTCGGCGTCCTGCGCGCGCTCGGGCTGCCAACCCGCACCGGCAGCGGGGCCCCGGTGGCGAAGGTCCTCGAGGCGATGCGGCACGACAAGAAGAACCGGGACGGCGCGGTGCGGCTGGCGTTGCCGAGCGGACTGGGCCGGATGCACGCAGGGGATGGCCGCTGGACGGTCCCGGTGACCGAAGACCATCTGGCGGCAGCGATTGCGGGCCTGGCGTAATCGCGGTGGGGACAACCACCCGGACCCGAAGCGGCCCCGGCACCAATCTGTAACCAATTATTTGACAATCAGTTAAGCGCAGCCTTCCAGCAGGTAGGCTGGCCCCGCCCAGGCGGGAGGGTGGACAAACGGCGCAACCGGCAGGCGGAGAACGATTTGTGATGTGGAAATCGTTTTCTGCTTGACCGGTTTTTTTTCGCGTCCTATATTCGCACACCTTCTCAATGCGGCCGGCCCCCCCGCCGCACCTCGCCAGCGACAATTTGCGGGCTTTTCCACGCGGAGCGTTCATGCCGTCGCCGCAACCCAGCCGGACCCGGGCCTTCTTCAGGCCGGTGGCTACCGGTGCCTTCGATCAGTACCTGCAGGACATCCAGAAGCTCCCCATGATCACCGATCCGGCCGAGGAAAAACGGCTGGCTCGCCTGGCCCAGAAGGGCGATGAAAAGGCCGCCGAACGGCTGGTGACGGCCAACCTCCGGTTCGTGATCTCCTACGTGAA
Source organism: uncultured Gemmatimonadaceae bacterium (assembly GCA_964647615.1). Classification (GTDB taxonomy): domain Bacteria; phylum Gemmatimonadota; class Gemmatimonadetes; order Gemmatimonadales; family GWC2-71-9; genus JADJOM01. Next base: position 24,813 of record CAZYIV010000042.1, read on the forward strand.
GAAGTACCAGGGCCACGGACTCGACCTCTCCGAGCTGGTGGCGATCGGCAACGAGGGGCTGCTCAAGGCGGTGCGCAAGTTCGATCCGGACCACGGCGTGAAGTTCATCTCCTACGCGGTGTGGTGGGTGCGCCAGGCGGTCCTCAAGGCGCTGGCCGAGCAGACCCGCAGCGTGCGGATCCCGCTCAACCAGAACAGCGCCCTCATCAAGATGTCCCGGGCGGAGACCTTCCTGGCGCAGGAGCTCGGCCGCGAGCCGACCGACCAGGAGATCGCCCTCGCCCTGAACGACACCCCCGAGAACATCCGCTCCGCCCGCCGCATGACCTCCGCCGAGCTTTCGCTCGACGCCCCGGTCGAGCGTGGCGACAAGACCAGCGGCACCATGGGCGAGCGCTTCGCCGGCACCGAGGGCGGCGACATCGAGGAGCGGACCGACGCCCGGCTGATGCGGGAGTTCATCGACCGCATCTTCGAGCGCTACCTCACCCCGCGCGAGCGCAAGATCCTCTACCTCTACTACGGCCTGGAGGAGGGGAGCGAGGCGCTCACCCTGGAGAAGATCGGCGAGCTGCTCGGCGTCACCCGCGAGCGCATCCGCCAGATCCGGGAGCGCGCCTTCGAGAAGCTGCGCGAGTCGCCCGACGTGAAGGGCCTCAAGGGATTCTGGGTAGCGGCGTAGCCCCCGCGCCACCGCTGCCCCCCGACGGGAGTCCGCCCACCGGCGGGCTCCCGTTTCCCGTTTCCCCCGTTCCGCGACTTCCCTAGATTGCAGCCATGTCCTCCCGCCTGCCGCTCTTCGCGCTGGAGCTGGTCCTCTTCCCCGGCGAGCTGGTGCCGCTGCACATCTTCGAGCCCCGCTACCGCCAGCTGCTGGCCGACTGCCTTGCCGGCGACGAGCGCTTCGGGCTGACACCGGCGGTGCCGCCCGGCCCAGGCGCCCGGGGGACGGTGGCCCACATCGAGGGCACCCAGGCGCTCCCCGATGGCCGCTCCAACATCGTGGTGCGTGGGGGCGACCGGTTCACCCTCCGTGCGCTGCTGCCGGAGGGCACCCCCTACCTCGTGGGCGCCGTGGAGTCGGTCGGCGACCTCCCCGACACGGCACCGCTTCCCGCCGAGCGGGCACGGCTGGAGGAGCTGGCCGCCGAGTTCCGTAGCGCCGCCGCCGTGCTGGCGGATGCCGCCCCCGACACCACCGCGTGGGACAGCGACCCGGAGCGGTTCTCCTTCCAGGTGGCCGCGCTGCTCGAACCCGATCCGGAGGTGCGGCTGCCGCTGCACACCGAGCGCCGCACCCGGGACCGGGTGCGCGGCCTGCTGGAGCTGCTGCCGGGCCGGCTCGCCTCGCTGCGCATCCGGGCCGCGGTGCACGCGCGGGCGCGCACCAACGGCAAGGGCCACCACGGGCACGACATCGTGGCCCAGTGACGGACGGCATCCCGGGCGCGCCGGGCCTGGTGCCGGCGCTGGAGCGCATCGTCGGCGCGCGGTGGGTGCGGCACCGGCGCGCCGAGCGCGCCACCTACGCCGCCGATGGCCTGCCCACCCATGAGTCGTTTCCCGGGGTCGTGGTCCTGCCGGGCTCGCGCGAGGAGGTGGCCGCGGTCCTCCGCCTGCTGCACCTGCTGCAGGTCCCCTTCGTGGCCCGGGGCGCCGGCACCGGTCTCTCCGGCGGTGCCCTCGCCGATCCGCGCACCGTCCTGCTCACCCTCACCCGGCTGAACCGGATCCTCGCCATTGACCCGGTCGCGCGGCGGGCGCGGGTGGAGCCCGGCGTCATCAATGCCCGGCTGTCGGAGGCCACCGCGCCGTTCGGGCTGTACTACGCCCCCGACCCCTCGAGCCAGAGCGCCTGCACCATTGGCGGCAACGTCGCCGAGAATGCCGGCGGGCCGCATTGCCTCAAGTACGGCGTCACCACCAACCACGTGGTGCAGCTGGAGGTGCTGCTCCCCGACGGCCGCCCGGTGACGCTGGGCTCGCCCCATGGGGAGCCGTGGGGACCCGACCTGGTGGGACTCTTCGTGGGCAGTGAGGGGATGTTCGGCGTGGCGGTCGAGGTGGTGGTCCGGCTGGAGCCGCTGCCGCGGCAGGTGCGCACCATCTTCGCCGACTTCCTGGCCCTGCGCGACGCCAGCGAGGCGGTGAGCGCGATCATCGCCGCGGGCATCGTGCCGGCGGCGCTCGAGATGATGGACCAGTCGTGCATCCGTGCGGTGGAGGCATCCATCTACGCCACCGGCGCCCGCACCGACGCGGCGGCGGTGCTGCTGGTAGAGGTGGACGGGTCGCCGGAAGCGGCCGGGGCCGAGGGCGCGCTGGTGGAGCGGCTGCTCCGGGCCCATGGCGCGCGCGAGGTGCAGGTCGCCACCGGGGCCGCCGACCGGGCGCGGCTATGGCAGGGCCGCAAGAAGGCCTTCGGCGCGCTGGGCCGGATCGCCCCCGACCTGGCGGTGCAGGACGCGGTGGTGCCCCGCTCGGTCCTGCCCGAGATCCTCGACCGGATCGCCGCCATCCGCGACCGGCTGGGCCTCGAGATCAGCAACGTCTTTCACGCGGGGGACGGCAACCTGCACCCCTGCATCTCGTTCGACCGCCGCGACCCGGACGCCGTCCGGCGGGTCGAGGAAGCCAGCCGGGAGATCATGGACGCCTGCCTCGCCGCCGGCGGGAGCATCACCGGCGAGCATGGCGTGGGGAGCGACAAGATGGCCTACATGCCCAAGGCCTTCGGCCCGGTGGCGCTGGACCTGATGTGCGAGGTCCGCCGCGCCTTCGACCCCGACCGCCGCGCCAATCCCGACAAGGTGTTCCCGCTGCACACCTGCCGTGAGTGGCGCCAGGGAGGTGCCGCATGACCGACGCCGTGCTGGCCCGGCTCACGGCGCTGCTCGGCCCCGAGGGCGTGGAGCGCGACCCGCGCGGCCTCCCCCGTGCCGTGCCCGAGAGCGACGACGCCCTGGCGCTGGTGTGTCAGGCGGCGCAGCAGGAGGGCTGGCGGATGCGGGTGGAAGGCGCGGGCAGCTGGCTCCCACCCGACTGCCCCGCCGACCTGGCGCTGAGCACCCGGGGCCTCACCAGGATCGAGCGGGTCAGCGCCGAGGACCTGGTCTGCACCGTGGAGGCCGGGGCCCCGCTCGATGCCCTGCGGGCCGCGCTGCAGGCGGAAGGGCTCTGGCTCGCGCTGGACCCGCCGGGCCGGAGCGACCGCACCATCGGCTCGGTGGTGGTGACCGGCACCGGCGGGCCGCTGCGCCAGGGCTTCGGGCCGGTGCGCGACCACGTGCTCGGCTCCACCGCCGCCACCGGTGATGGCCGGCTGGTGGAGGCCGGCGGACGGGTGGTGAAGAACGTCGCCGGGTACGACCTGACCAAGCTGCACGTGGGCGGCTTCGGTGCCTTCGGGGTGCTGACGCGGCTGCACCTCCGGGTGCGCGCGGCCCCGGCCGCCGACCTGACCCTGGTGGCCCGGGGCGGGCGCGAGGCGCTGTTCGACGCCGGGCGCGCCCTGCTGGCGCAGGGACTCGGCCTCTCGGCGCTGGAGCTGCTTTCGCCCGCGCTCGCGGCGCACCCCGAGTGGAGCCTGGTCGTGCGGCTGACGGGCACCGCCGAGGGGGTGGCCGCGGAGCAGGCGCGGCTCGCCACCGGGCCGGGCCCCGCCTGGGAGGCGCTGCCGGCCGAGGATGCTGCGGCGCAGTGGACCCTGCTGGCGCGTGCGCCGCTGGCGGCCGACCTGGCGCTCCGCGCCGGCGCGCTGCTCGAGAGCCTGGACGACAGCATGGACCTGGTGCTGGAGATCCTGGGCGAGGGGCTCTTCTCCGCGGGCCTCGGCACCGGTCAGCTGCGCTGGGCGGGGCACGCCGACGCCGCCACCCTCCAGGCCCTGCGTCATCGCGCCGCCCAGCGGGAGATCCCGGTGACGCTGGAGCGGGCCCCGTGGCCGCTGCGCCGCGCCGTGGGCCACTTCGGTGCCTACCGCGAGGGGGTGGGCATGCTGGTGGACCGGCTGCGGGAGACCTTCGATCCCAAGGGCGTGATCGCCCTGGCGCTGGAGGGCGCGGACGAGTGAGCGCCGCGCCGGGCCGCTACGCGGCGCTCGACCCCTGCGTGCACTGCGGCTTCTGCCTGCAGGCCTGCCCCACCTACCTGGCCACCGGCGACGAG
>CAZYIV010000043.1:0-28674 GCA_964647615.1 uncultured Gemmatimonadaceae bacterium
GAGTACTCTGTGACGCGAGGCTCCATGTCCATCTTCGACCTGCTGTTCCTGCTGCTCTTCCTCACATCCCTCATCGTCCTGGCCTGGACCGCGGTGACCGCGCTCCGGGGCCGCCGCCCCGCCGCCGCCCGCCGCCTCCGGATCCTCGGCGCGGGACTGGCGGGGTACATGCTGGTGGTCCTGCTGGTGGGGGCGGTGACACCCCCGCGGGAGCTGCCCCTCGGCACGCCGCAATGCTCCGATGACTGGTGCATCACCGTGGTGGGGGCCGACGGGAACGCGACGGGACCCACCGGGCGACAGGTGGACGTGACCTTCGAGCTCGCCAGCCGGGCGCGCCGGGTCAGCCAGCGGGAGCGTTTCGTCTCGGTGTACCTTCGCGACAGTTCCGGGCATCGCTACGACCCCGCGCCGGCGGGGGACCAGCCTCCCTTCGATACCCTGCTCGCGCCCTACGCAACCATCGCGACCCACCGGTCGTTCCGTGTTCCCGAGACCGCCGACGGCCTCGGGGTCGTGGTGACCCGGGAGGGGGACTTCGCCTTCCCCCGGTGCTGCATCATCGGCGAGGGGCCGCTGGCCAAGCCGGCGGTCACGCCGCTCGGCCGCTGATCCCGGCGCGGCCACTGGCGCCACCGCGGCCCGCCCGGCAGGATTGAGCGGTCGTGATCCCTCCGCCGGCCGGCGGGACCGACCTCGCGGGAGGTGCCTCCATGTTCACCCTGATCCGGGCCCTGGTGTACGGCAGCCTCTTCGTCGGCTTCCTGCTGGTCTTCATCCCCCGGGTTCTCCTCTCGCGCGCCGGTATCCTGCCCCCGCCCCGGCTCGACCTGCTCGGCATGGGTGGGGTGCTCCTCGCGCTGGCGGGGACGGCAGTCGCGTGCTGGTGCGTGGTAAGCTTCGCGCATCGCGGGCGGGGGACGCCCGCCCCCTTCGACCCCCCGCGCGAGCTGGTGACGACCGGACCCTATCGCGTCGTGCGCAACCCGATGTATCTCGGCGCCGTGCTGGCGCTGGCCGGCGCGGCGGTGGTGTACCGCTCGGTGGCGCTGGTCGCCTACGCGGTGGCATTCCTCCTGTCCATGCACCTGTTCATCGTGCTCTACGAGGAGCCGACGCTCACCCGGACCTTCGGCGCCGCCTACGAGGCGTACTGCCGGGAGGTCCGGCGCTGGTGGCCACGCTGGTGACTGGCCTTCCGGCCGGTGGGCCCGGCCGGGGGCGTGCGGAGAAGCGGCAGGCGGCGGGGCCGGGCCGACACCCGGAGGCGCCCGGCGCCGTACAGTGAGCCGGTCGGAGCGGGGGACCGTGCCCCTCTTCAACTGTTGGCGGACCCTCGTGGGACCAATCACCCTCAAGGCGCGGGGCACCGGCCCTGGCCCCGGAGGCGACGGCGATGGGCCCGGACCCGATCCAGAACCTGCTCCTCAATCTCAAGCTGCAGCTGCTCGGCCTACCGAACCTTGCCAAGTGGGGCCTGCTCACCTTCGCGGGGATCATCATCCTCCGGGAAGCGATCACGATCGCCTGGCGGTTCCGCCGGAACCCGGAGGAGCCCGTCGGTGACCTGCCCACCCCCGTCGTCGCGGTGACGCCGGCCGGAGCCGCGCCGCAGGCGGCGCTGCCCGCGCCGGATCCGCTCGCGGCCGACGTCCTGCGGTCGCGGGAGCGAGAGCACCGGGAGCGCTGAGCGGCATGCTGATCCGTGAAGCCTGCCGCACCCTGCAGCAGGCGCTGCAAGCGTCCGGGCAGGCACTCGACCGCCTGGATCCGTGGGAGGCGTGGCGTGACTTCAAGGCGTTCCTGCAGCGTGAGGTGGAGGACGCCCGCGACGTAGGCTCGATGCAATTCCTGCCGCTCGATCCGGACGACGACGAGGCCGACGAGGCCTGCCTCTTCCTGGTGCGCCAGCTCAGCGAGCGGAATCCCGGGACCGGTGCCGACGAGCCCATCGGGCGGGTGGTCCTGGAACTCCGTTTCGCGGCCACGCACTTCCAGGCGCTGCAGGCCACCGACCTCTGGACCCTCGACTTCCCGACCCTGGAGGAGTGGGCCTCGGTGGTGGAGGGCCAGCCCGCCTTCCAGGAGGCGATGGCCCGGACGCCGCTGTTCACCGAGGTGTACTACGAGGATGGGTCGGACGACGCGGGCTAGCACGCGGCGTCCCGGCTTCGGCTCCCGGCCCTGACGCCCTCCGCGTTCCCGGATAGCTTTCGCCTGCCACCTTTCCCCGGATTGCCTCCGCGATGACGGCCTCACGACGCTCCCCGACTCCCCGGAAGAAGACGAAGCCGAAGGCCGGTGCCCGGTCCCCCACACCGGCAGCGCGGCGCGCGCCGAGTTCAGGGCGCGCCGCGGGGGCCGCGGCGTCCCGGCTGATCGACCAGCGCATCCGGGACCTGGGCGACTGGCGCGGGGAGACCCTCGCGCGGATGCGCACCCTGATCCTCGAGGCCGACCCGGAGATGACCGAGGAGTGGAAATGGATGGGCACGCCGGTCTGGTCGCACCACGGCAACGTGTGCACCGGGGAGAGCTACAAGCAGGTGGTGAAGCTGACCTTCGCCCGCGGGGCGAGCCTGCCGGATCCGTCCCGGCTGTTCAACGCCAGCCTGGAGGGAGGCACCCGCCGCGCGATCGACATCCCGGAAGGCGCGACGGTGAACCCGCGGGCATTCAAGGCGCTGGTGAAGGCGGCGGTGGCGCTCAACGCCGAGGGCCCGAAGCGGAAGCAATAGCCCCGGGACGATCAACTGGCCCCGCCGCCGCGCGCCGAGTAGGTTCTGGCGGTGACCCCCGGTTGTTGCTCCTCACCCATCCGGGACCCGACGCCCATGCGCCAGCACCGGTTTGTGCGCACCCTCGCCCTCCTGATCCCCCTGCTGCTGCCGGCCTCGCTCGGTGCCCAGAGCGCCAATGGCGACGGCGCACCGGAGGGCCTCTTCTGGGGAGTGCTCGACGGAATCGCGATGGGGGCGCCGGACTGCGCGACCGCCACCAGCCGGCTCCAGCGCAGCCTGGCCACCCTGCCGGACTCGAGTCTCGAACAGTTCGCCCAGGGCTGGGCGGCGTGGTGGCGCACCTCCTACAACTGGGACCTGTGGGGTGCCGCCTATCTCATCAATGGCGGCGCCTCGGACGATGGCTTCGACTATTTCCGCGGCTGGTTGCTCACCCGGGGCCTGGCCCGGTGGCGCCTCGCGGCCACGAACCCGGACACCGCCTTCGACGACGTGACCCCCGGAACCGACGCGGAGTGCGAGAACATCCTTGCGCCGCTGCCGGACGCCTACCGGGCCCGGTTCCATCGCAGCCCCCCGCGGCTGCAGGGCGCCGAGCCGGAGGGCGCCCGCTGGGAGGAGGCCGACCTCGCCCGGCGGCTGCCACACCTCGCGAAGCGCTTCGGCGGCGGCTGAGCCGCGGCCCGGCGGGGTCCTGTCCCCACCCGGGCACCTGACGCACCCTTCCCTCCGGGAGGACCCCCTCATGCTCGGCGGACGAACCTGGGACGAATGGATCGCGCAATACGCGACCAGCCACCAGCACCCGGTCAACCGGCTCTGCCACACCATCGGCATACCGCTCATCGCGTTGTCCATTCCGCTCTTCCTCGTGGCCATCTTCGTGCCGGGCAGCTGGCCGATTCCCCTCGGCATGTTCGTGGTGGGCTGGATCTTCCAGTTCGTCGGTCACGCCTTCGAGGGGAAGCCCCCGGAGTTCTTCAGCGACTGGCGGTTCCTGTTCGTGGGGCTTCGCTGGTGGTTCGCGAAGATGCGGGGCCGCGCCTGAGGCCCCCGCCGCGCCGGATCTTCCTGGAGGGCGTGGCATGACGGCCACCGCTTCCCTGGCCGGTGCGGCCGGGATCGGCTTCCTCCGCGAGGTGCGGGGAGGGCTCGCCGTGCCCGCGTCGGAGCCCGTCCGTCGATTGGCGCGCCCGCCCGTGGACCCGCAGGTTTCGGGCATGCCCCCGGCAACGCCCCCACAGCCGCTGTGTCGGGCGGCCCCTTCGTAGCTCGCCGATGCTGAACCCCTTCCCCCTCATCTGGCGGTCCGAGCCGATCAGCCTGCCGGCCGAGCCGCTGCCGGCTCATGGGTTGGCCCGCCTGCGCACGGCGGTGCGCCCGCACCCCTACTATCTCGGCGACTACCCCACCTGCTTCGGGAGGGTGGAGGCGGGCCGGATTGCGCTGCGCCTGGCCGCGGTGCCGACCCGGACGGGCCCGCCCTGGCTCTTGGCCCGGTACGACCCTGCGACCGGCTGGCATGCCGAGCTGCGGCGCTCCCTCGGCAAGCGCCTGCTGCTCAGCGCGTGGTTCGGGCTGATGCTCGCCACCAGCGTGGTCATGGGCGCCTTCGCGGTGCAGGAGTACCCCAACCTGGAGTGGACCTACTCCGCCCTGGCCGGCCTCGCGATCCTGGCACTGGCCCTGGCGCTCACCGCCGGGCTGCGGTGGGAGGTCCGGTCCTGGGACTGGCAGCGGGAACGGCTGGTGGAGTTCGTTCGCGGGGGCTTTCGGCCCCAACCTGAGTGAACCCGCTGGCCCCGCGAGGGAGCCGTACTTACCTTGGGAGGAGTGGTGTTCCGGATGCCGCGCCGCCCCTCCACCGCCCCCAACCACGGGACGCTCGTGCCATGGAATTCCTGATCGCCATCTTCTGCCTTTCGGTGGCCACCACGCCCGCGAGCCCTGCCCGTCCGGGTGCCGCGCCGGTGCGCCTCGATCACCCCCTGGAACTGTTCTGGACCTCCACCGGCTCCAACGCGTCGTATCGCGTGCTCTCCCAGGGCGGAGGCCCCGCCGTCAACGTCTCCGAGATGGTCACCTTCCACGTGACCGTCCGGCGGGCGGATGGAACGGTGCTCCACTCCACCCACGATGCGCAGCCGCGCAGCCTGCAGCTCACCCCACGGGGCACCCGGGAAGGCGCGCAGGGCGGCATCCTCGGCATGAGGGTCGGCGAGGTCCGCCGGCTGCTGGTGCCGCCGTTCCTCGACGGCCGGGTCCTCGACCCTGCCGTGGCGCAGGACGGCCAGGTGCTGCTGTACGACATCGAGATGATCTCGGCGGTCCCGGGGCCGGGCGGCCCCGGCAGCGGCTGCTGACCCTCGCTGCGGCAACACGGCCCCGCCCGGACCTCCGGGCGGGGCCGCTTCCTTTCCCCCGGCTTCGCGGGACCTCGCTGCCATGGCCACCGACCTGATCCCCCCGCACCTCGGGACCTACCTCGACCGCCTGGTGCCGCCCCGCGCACCGCGCCTCGCGGCCATGGAGGCGGAGGCCGAGGCGAGCGGCTTCCCGATCGTCGGCCCTGCCTCGGGGCAGCTGTGCTACCTCCTCGCGCGGCTGTGCGGTGCGCGCGAGGTCTTCGAACTCGGCTCCGGCTTCGGCTACTCGACGGCGTGGTTTGCGCGGGCCGTGGCGGAGAACGGTGGCGGCACGGTGCATCATACCGTCTGGGACCAGGCGCTCTCCGACCGCGCGCGAGCGCACCTGGGCGCGCTCGGGTACCAGGGGGTCGTGCGGTACCGCGTGGCGGAGGCGGTGCAAGCGCTCCGGGACGCCGCCGGGCCCTTCGACCTGATCTTCTGCGACATCGAGAAGGATGGGTACCCGGCGGTGCTCGAGGTGATCGAGACCCGGCTCCGGCCGGGCGGGCTGCTCATCGCCGACAACCTCCTGTGGCATGGCAGGATCTTCGACCCCGCGGACGACTCGAAAGAAACCGCCGCCATCCACGAGTTCACCCGACGGGTGATGTCGAGCCCGCGGTGGATCGCGTCACTGGTGCCGATCCGGGACGGCGTCCTGGTGGCCCAGCTCCGGGCCAACTGAGCCGCCCACGCTTCTCCGACTCCCTTGCCTCCATGCCCGTTCCTGGGACCCTCGATCACCTGGTGTACGCGGTACCCGACCTCGGGCGGGCGGTCGCTGCGCTGGGCGAAGCCCTCGGCGTGGCACCACTCGCCGGTGGGGTCCATCCTGCCTGGGGGACGCGGAACGCAATCGTCCCGCTGGGCCCGGACCGCTACCTGGAACTGATCGGGCCTGATCCCGAACGCGCCGACCCGGCGCCGCCAGTGATCTTCGGGATCGCGGCCCTGACCGCTCCTCGCCTGGCGACCTGGGCGGCCCGGGCACGGGACCTTTCGGCGCTGGTCGCGCGGGCGCGCGCCGCGGGGGTCCGCCTCGGAGAAGCGGCCGGCGGCAGCCGGGCGCGGCCCGACGGCACGCTGCTGCGCTGGGAGCTGACCGACCCGCTCACGGCGACAGAGGGCGGGTTGGTGCCGTTCTTCATCGATTGGGGCACCACGCCCCATCCGGCCGCCTCTGCACCGGCGGTGGTGCGGCTCGTGGAGCTCCGGGCGGAGCACCCGGCACCGGAGCGGGTGCGGCAGGCGCTCGGACACCTGGGCCTCTCGCTGGAGGTCTCGGCCGGACCCGCACCGGTGCTTCGGGCCACGCTCGAGGGGCCCCGCGGCGTCCTGACGCTGCGATGAGGGGCGGCGCACCTTGCCGCCGACCGCCTCGCGGGCCACACTCCACCCGGCACTGCGCCAGGCGACCACACCCATGATGCAGAAAATGACCCCCGCGGCGAGCCCGGCGGCCTACGTGGCAGGGCTCAGCGGCTGGCGGAAGCGCACCGTGACGGCGCTGCGCCGGGCGGTGAAGATGGCTGGCCGGCTGGAGGAAGAGGTGAAGTGGGGCCACCTGGTCTACTCTTCCGGCGGACCGGCGCTGCTCATCCGGGCGGAGCCGTCCCGGGTGCTCTTCGGCTTCTGGCGCGGGAAGCGGCTGCGCGAGATCGAGCCGCGCCTCAAGGCGGGCGGGAAGTACGAGATGGCGACCCTGGAGCTGCGGGAGGAGACGACGATCTCCCCCGCGCTCGCGCGGCGCCTGGTCCGGGAGGCAGTCAAGTTGAACCGGACCCACGGCAATCCGCAGGACGCCGCCAGGCCGCGGCGCGCCCGGTAGTCCCGCCGCACCCCTGACCGGAGCCTCCCACGCCCCCGACCCTGCCCCCGCCCAATCCAGATGCTCAGCGCTGCATGCTGGGACTCTGGCGCCTGCTTTCCCGGGAAGACTACGACGACACCGGCACGCGCCGGATTGATCCGATCATGGGACCGTCGCCACTGGGCACGCTGGCCTTCGGCCCGCGCTGGTTCGCCGCGCAGTTCATGCACCCGGACCGCGAGGTCGCGCAGTCGGCGCCCGTCAGCGGCCCCAACAACAGCGGCGCGGTGAACGGCTATGACGCCTACTTCGGCAGCTACGAAGTGGATGCGGTGGCGGGCACGGTCACCGTGCGGCTGGCGGGCGGGCTCACGGCCGCGAACATCGGGCAGGCGTATGTGCGAGATCTCCGGGTCGAGGGCGACCGGCTCTGGATCCAGCTCCGCACCGCCACGGCGGACGGCACGCCGATCACCCGGACGCTCACCTTCGCCCGCGACGGCTCTCAGCCCGGCTGAGCCCGTCTCCCAACCCCACTGGCCCTGCCGGCATCGGATGGAGAGTCCCGACCCGGAGCCCGTATGCCGCCCCTGCCTCGACTGCTCGTCGCCCTGCTGCTCGCCGCGTCCGCGTGGAGCCTTCTCTCCTCCCCTCCATTGGGCTGGGGCGCCGCCGATGCGCCCGATGGGACACGCTACAAGGTCTCTCCCCTCGGGGTCTCGCACGTCCTCAAGCCGCACCAGACGACCTCCCCGACCGAGGACTGCGCCTGGGGCGCGAGCCCACCCGCGGCCGCCTGCGCGCTCCGCCCGGGCGCCACCCTCCCGGTGCTTGGCCTGCGGCTGGTGCCGGCACTACTCCGCCTGGCCGCGGTGCTCGCCTTCCTGGGCGCGGCCGCCTGGCTGGCCCCGAATGCACGAGTGGGTCGCGCCCGGGCCGCTGCGGTCCTGCTGCCGCCGGCGCTCAGCCTGCTGGCGCTGGGGCTGTTCGCATGGGCGGTACCGCGGGCCTCGGTGACGCTGGGCGCACTGCCGTTCGGGGTGGGTGGCACCAAGGCGACCCTGGAACTCGCGGTGCTTACCGCGGCGTGGCTCGGGTTCGCGGGGATTGCGCTGCCCGCCCCCCCGGGCCGGTCTCGCGGGGCGCTGGCCGGTCTCAGCGGTCTGCCCGGCCTCCTGACATTTCTCCTGATGTTTCCCCCCGTCGGCGGTGCCGCCTTTGCGCTGGTGAGTTTCGCCGCCGGTGCCGGGCTGGCGCTGGCCGCGCGGCGGGGTGAGAACGCCGCGGGCATCGCCACGGCCTGAGCCCTACTTCGACGACAGGACGAACTGGTTGCCGTCGAGATCGCGGAAGATCGTGGCCGTGCCCCAGTCCGCCTTCTCCGGCGGCTGGTCGAACACGACCCCCCGCCCGGAGAGCTCGGCGTACGTCCGCTCCACATCGTCCGCATAGTGGAGCCTTGATGGCCGGCGTCGCCATTGACCCGTACGTCCTCGATACCCTGCCTCCCGACCTGGTCGGCCACGACCGGCAGCCGTCGGCGTTCCTGGTGTACCTGTACCTGTGGCGGCATACCTTCGGTCACGGCGCGCCGGATGCGCAGGTCAGCCTGCAGGAGATCACGCTCGGTACCGGGCTCTCGAAGCGGGCGGTGCAGGATGCCATCCGCCTCCTGGCCCGCCGCCACCTGCTCAGCGTGGCCCGCAGCGGCATCACCGCCATCCCCGTCTACACTGCGGTGGCGCATGGCCGCCGGGTGAGCGAGACCCTGCGCGACGTGGCGCCGGATCTGGATGTCGCGGCGGAGGTGGCCTGGCTCGATGCCATGGAGGAGCGCGAGACTCGCGGCCTCCATCCGGTGCCCGGGGCCGCCGACCTGCTGCCGGCCCTGCCGGCCGACCGGTGGGCGATCGTCTGCTCCGGCAGCCCGCCGGTCGCCCGGCTGCGGATGCGGGCGGCGGGAGTACCCGAGCCGTAACTGCTCATCACCGCCAGCGACGTCACCCGGGGCAAGCCGGCACCCGATCCCTATCTCCTCGCCGCCGAGCGGCTCGGGGTTCCCGGCAGCTGAGCAGGTTCCTCCTGGTGGCCCGGGACCTGGAGGCCGGGATAGCTTTCCTGCATGCGGGAAGAGCCGATGTCACTCGTTGATGACTGGATGCCCGAGCCGGATGTCGCCTCCCGGCACTCCACCACCGTCCACGCAGGGCGAGAGACGGTGTACGCCCACCTGCTGGGGCTCGACTTCGGCCGGATCCCCCTGGTGGCGGCATTGATGGCGGTACGAGCCATCCCGGCGCTGCTGTCGGAACCACGCGTCACCTGGCGCCGGATGCGGGCCGAGGCAGGCGCCGCGCGGCTCCCCCTCCGCGCACTGCTCGGGGCGGACTTCATCCTGCTCCAGGAGGCCCCGCCGGAGGAGCTGGTGCTGGGCCTCACCGGTCGCTTCTGGACCCCGACCGGCGGCCTGGTGCCGACGGCGCGGGAATCGTTCCGTGATGCCCCGCCGGCAGGGATGGCCCGCGCGACCTGGAGCTTCCGGCTCGACGCCCTCACCCCGGGAGTCACCCTGCTCCACACCGAGACCCGGGTGCGCTGTGCCGATCCCGCCACGCTGCGGAACTTCCGGCGCTATTGGCGCGTCATTGCTCCCGGCAGCGGGCTCATCCGCCGGGCGATCCTCCGCGCGGTGCGCCGCCGCGCCGAGCGAGCCGCGGCCTAGCGCAGGGGGCGGGCGGGTGCCATCCGCAGGGAGCATGGACCGATGACCGGCAACGAGCTGCAGCGCTACACCGCCAAGGATCTCGAGCTGGCCCGCACCAAGGGCCAGGTGATCGGCTGGGTGCAGGGGGGCCTGGCGGTGGTGGTCGGCTCGATGGTCCTGCACGCGCTGGGCTGGATCCCCGCCATCGCGCTGGTGGCGGGCGTCGGGTTTCTCGCCTACAAGCTCACCTCGAAGTAGGCCGGTCCCTCCCCGCCACGACATGCTTCCGATCACCCTCGACGCGCACATTACCCTGCGTCCGCTCGGCCCGACGGACGCGCCGGCGTTCCACCGCGTGATTCTCGCCAACCGCGCCCACCTGGACCGGTGGCTGCGGTGGTCGTCGGGGGTGCAGACCCTGCCGGACGCCGCGGCGTTCCTCGCCGGCTTCGCGGAGCGGGAGGCGCGGGGGGACGGGTTCCACCTCGGCATCCTGCTGGACGGCGTGCTCGTCGGCGGGTGCGTCTGCTGGTATATCCAGCGGCAGAACCGGAATGCCGAGGTGGGCTACTGGCTCGACGGGGGGGTGACCGGGCGGGGGCTGGCGACGCGCGCCACGGCGGCGGTGATCAGACACCTCCTGGGCCAGGAAGGCCTGCAACGGATCGAGATGCAGTGCGGCGTCGAGAACCACGCCAGCCGTGCCATCCCCGAGCGCCTGGGGTTCCAGCTGGAAGGGGTCCGACGGGCGAGCCACTGGATCACGGACCGCTTCGTGGACCACGCCATCTACGGCCTGCTGGCGACGGACGCGGGGGCGGACCGTCTGGCCGCATCGGGCGGAGCCGCATAGCTTCCCCCATCCTCCGCACCGCTCCGGACCACCCGCACCCTGCGCCCATGCCCGACCTCACCGACGCCCTGGTGTACTACGTCGTGTTCCTCTTCTCCACGACCCTGCACGAGGCCGCGCATGCCTGGGCCGCAGCCCGTGGCGGCGACCTCACCGCCTACCATGGCGGCCAGGTCTCGCTCAACCCGGTGCCGCACATCAAGCGGGAGCCCGTGGGCATGGTCATCCTGCCCATCTTCTCGGCTCTCATCACCGGGTGGCCGCTGGGCTTCGCGAGCGCGCCGTACAACCCCGACTGGGCGCGCCGGTATCCGAAGCGCGCGGCGTGGATGGCCCTGGCCGGGCCCGCGGCGAACTTCAGCCTGATGCTCCTCGCGGTGCTGGTCATCCGCGCGGGGGTGGCCGCGGGGGTGGTCTACGCCCCGGGGACGGTGCGCTTCGGCGAGGTGGCGGGGACGGAGCTCGGCGGCCTGTGGCCGGCGGCGCTGCACATGGTGGGCGTGGTCTTTTCGCTCAACCTCCTGCTCGGCGCCTTCAACCTGCTGCCGCTCCCCCCGCTCGATGGCAGCGGGGCGCTGCCGCTGCTGCTCAGCCCGGCCTCCACCCGCCGCTACCAGGACCTGATCTGGGGCAACCCCGCATTCAGCCTGGTAGGCATCTTCCTCGCCTGGCAGCTCTTCGGCTACCTGTTTCACCCGATCTTCACCGCCTCGCTCAGCCTGCTCTATCCGGGCATGGCGTACAACTGAGCGAGCCCGCACCGGGAGGCCCCATGCGCGTCCTCACCGCCGGCGGGCTCGGCGTGCTGCTGGCCTGCGGCTCCCCGCCGGGCCATGCCGCGACCGGCCTCCAGGCCGATGCCGACTCGGCGCGCGGCCTGATGGAGCGCATTCCCGCCATCCTCGCGGCCGAGGGCCCGGTTGGCTGGGGCGCGGCGTTCGATCCGGGCCCCTCGTTCCACATGGCCACCGAGGGTCGGCTGGTCTTCCCCTCGCGCGCCGTGGCCGACAGCGCGCTCGCCGAGCTCGCCACGCGATTCCGGGGCATGAGCCTGCAGTGGACGGGGCTCGAGCTCGAGCCACTCGCTCCGGGCATCGTCTCGGTGCGCACCGGCTTCACCGAGGCGATCACCGACACCGGCGGCGGGGTGCTCCACTTCGACGGGTACCTCACCGCCCTTGCTGCCCGCGGCGACTCCGGCTGGCGGCTGCGGCAGCTGCACTGGTCGCTGCGCCGCGAGGCCCCGCCGGACAGCGCCGCGCCGGCAGCCGGGCAACAGTGAGCCCTCCCGCCCGGCTTCCCTTCCGCCTGCGCGTCAGCGGCGAGGACGCCGTGCGCGACTTCGAGGCGCTCAGCACCTCCTACCACTTCTCCGGCACGCTCGCGCTCGAGGGGGAGGCACTCACCCTCACCTGGCGGGGAGAGGCGCGGGTGCAGGAGGTGAGCCTGCTCTCGGTCCGGGACGACCGGCTGCCACTGCCGCAGGAACAGCTCGTCATCCCGCTCGCGGAACTCGAGGGCCTCGCGCTGGCCGGAGGGTGGTGGCGCCCGCGCCTCGAGCTGCGGGGCCGGGACCCCGGCCTGCTCGCCATCGTCCCGGGCGAGGCCCATGGCATGGTACGCCTGTGGATTGCGCGGCGGGACCGGACGAGGGCCCGCGCGGTCCTCGCGGCGGCCGACGAGGCGCGCCAGCGCAACGCGCATGGCGGCTAGCCGGCGCGGGACCTACTTTCCGACGGCCCTCGGTGGCCACCGGGACCGTCACCTGACCTCCATCCACCGGAACGATGAGCACTCCAGGTCATCTCACCTTCCGTCGCTGGCTCCGCGACACCTGGCTTGGCTGGCTGCTGGGCATCCCCTGCATCGTCGTCCTCGCCCTGGTCGGCGAGGGGCTCGGCATCGGGGGCACCCAGGCGATCGTGGGCGCGGGGATGGGGGCCGGGGTGGGCCTGCTGCAGGCGCTGGCCCTGCGCTCGGTGGGGCTCAAGCCGTTGGCGTGGATCGCCTCCAGCGCCGTCGGCCTGGCGCTCCCCTTCCTGCCGTTCGACCTGGCGCACCTGTTCGGCCGCTCCCTTCCCTACTCCCTGCCGGGCTGCGTCGCCGCGGGTGGAGTAATCGTCGGCGCCTGGCAGGCGCTGCTGCTCAGGGCACGCTATGCGGGAGCCGGATGGTGGGTCCCGGCGAGCATCCTCGGCTGGCTCCTCGCCGCCTGGATGGCCGGCGTTTCCGACCGGCTGCTGCAGGCCCACGCGGTGCGTGGCCTGGCGGGCGCGGGACTCTACCTCGGCCCCATCGCGCTCGGGGGCGTGGCCGTGGGGCTCGTGACCGGCTGGGCGCTCCGCTATCGCCTGCGGCCGCTTGGCGCCTGACATGCCGGATGCCACGCCCGGTCCCGGGTTCCGGCTGCGCCGTGCCACCGCGGCGGACAGCGAGCTCCTCGCCGCGCTCGGACGGGAGACCTTCGCCGATTCCTTCGGCGCGGACAACACGCCCGCCGACATGGCCGCCTACCTGGCCGGCGCCTTCGGTCCGGCGATCCAGGGTGCGGAACTGGCGGTCCCCGGGTCGTGGTTCCTGATCCTCGAGGCCGACGCGGAACCGGTGGGATACGCCCGGGTCCGGAGGGTCACGCCGCCCGAGGAGGTCCCCGGGCGCCGACCGATGGAGATCGTGCGGTTCTACGCCCGGAAGCCGTGGATCGGGAAGGGCGTGGGCTCGCGCCTGATGCAGTGCTGCCTGCAGGAGGCCGCCGACGAGGGATGCGACAGCGTGTGGCTCGCCGTGTGGGAGGAGAACGCACGGGCGATCGCCTTCTACGAGCGCTGGGGGTTCCGCCGCGTGGGCGTGAAGGACTTTCTCCTGGGTGCCGACCTGCAGCACGATCTGGTCATGGCGCGTATGATTGAGGACGCCCCTGGCTGACCACCCCTCATCCCCCGGCCTCAAAGCCCGTGATCGATACTTCCCCCGCCGTGGTGACCTAGCCTGATGGCCCGCCTGATCGCCTTCATCGGCGCCAGCATCGGCGGCAGCCTCGGCTGGTGGCTCGGCAGCCGGGCCGGCGTGATGACCGCCTTCTTCCTCATGGTGATCGGCACCGCGCTCGGCGGGTACTACGCCCGCCGGCTCGCCGATGACTACCTTCCCTGACCCGATGCCCTTCGATCTCCAACCCACGCTCCGCGGCGTGCTGCTCGACGTCCGCCCGCTCCGCCCGGCGGACCACGACGCCATGGGCGCCGCCGCCGCCGATCCCCTCATCTGGGAACAGCATCCCGACAAGACGCGGTGCACGCCGGAGGGCTTCCGCCGCTTCTTCGACCAGTCGCTGGAGTCGGGCGGCGCCCTGCTCGTCACCCGCGCCGGCACCGAGGATGTGATCGGCTCGTCCCGCTTCTTCGGGTACGACCCTGCCGCCGACGAGATCGAGATCGGGTGGACCTTCCTGGTGCGGGACTGCTGGGGCGGGCGCTACAACGGGGAGCTGAAGCGGCTGATGGTGAACCACGCGTTCCGCTACGTGCGGCGGGTGATGTTCCTGGTGGGCCCGACCAACTTCCGCTCTCAGCACGCGGTGCTCAAGCTCGGCGCGGTGCTGGAAGGCGAGCGGGTCAACGGCGCGGGGCGCCCGAGCCTCGCCTACTGCCTCACGCCGGAGCGCTGGGCGGCCGCCACCGCGGCCGCGGGCTAGTCCTGCGCCCCCCGGCGCTTGCCCCGGCCCCACCGGGCCGGCATCTTCGCCTCCTTCACCCCTTCACTGGAGTTCTCCCAGCCATGCGCCGACTCCTGGCCCTCGCGCTCCTGACCAGCCTGTTCGCCTGCGACCGGTCCTCGCCTCCGCAGGAGGTGCAGGCGGCGGCCCCCGCCCGGTTGCCCGCGGCCGACTCCAGCCATGGAACGCTCGACGCCGTCCTGGTGCAGCTGCCGGACAGCGGCGGCTTCGTGCTCGATGGCGCCGCCCTGGTGCAGGACTCCATCCCCGACCGCCTGGGGACTCTCTTCGCCTCCCGGGACACGGCGCAGCGGGTCGTCCTGGTAGTGGACAACCCGGCCCGGCGAGAGGACGCGCAGTGGATCGCGCGGGCGGCGCGGATGCACGGTGGCACCGCCTTCGATGCCGAGCTGAGCGGGGTCCAGCCCTCCGGCGGCCAGTAGCCGGGCACCGGCGCGCGCATGTCCCGGATCGTGGTGATCACCGGCGCCAGCGCCGGGATCGGCGGGGCCACGGCGGAGCTCCTGGCGCGGCGGGGCGACCGTCCGGTGCTGGTCGCCCGCCGGGCCGAGGCCCTCAAGGAGGTGGCGGCACGCTGCGGCACCGGCGCGCACATGATCGCGGCCGATGTGACCCGGCGGGAGGAGGTCCGCCGGGTGGTGCGGGAGACGCTTGAGGCACGGGGCCGGATCGATGTGTGGATCAACAACGTCGGCCGGGGGATCTCGCGGCTGCCATCGCAGCTGACCGACGAGGACATCGACGAGATGGTGCGGGTGAACGTCACCTCCGCGCTCTACGGGATGCAGGAAGTGCTGCCCCACTTCACCACCCGGGGTGAGGGCCACGTGATCAACGTGTCCTCGATGCTCGGGCGGATTCCCTACGCGGTCATTCGCTCGGCCTACGGCGGGGCGAAGCACTTCCTGAACGCGCTGACCGCCACCTTCCGCGCCGAGGTCCAGGAGCTGCACCCCGGCATCCAGTTCACCACCGTCTCCCCGCCGGCGGTGCGGACCGACTTCGGGCACAACGCCCGGCATGGGGGAGTGGACTCCCGCAGCCTGCCGAACTCGCAGAGCGCCGAGGAGGTGGCGAAGGTGATCGCCCGGGTGATCGAGACCCGGGCGGCTGAAGCCTACACCCAGCCCGGCTCGTATGAACGGGTGGTCGCGTACTACGCATCGCTGGGCGGCCCGCCCGCCTGATCACCGCGTCCGGGGGCGCCGCCCGTTCCCCCCATCGGAGTCCTGCCCATGGGTGCGGTTCCCCGATCCATCCTCCTGGCCACCGCGCTTGCGTTCCTGCCGATCCCCCGTCCGGCGCCGGATGACATCCTCGGGGTGTGGCACGGCACCTCGACCTGCGTGAAGGCAGACTGGAATGCCGCCTGCAACGACGAGCGGGTCGAGTACCGCGTGAAGCCTGATCCCGCCGTCCGGGGCCACTACATCATCGATGCCGAGAAGCTCGTCAATGGCGCCCTGGACCCGATGGGCGACCTCCCGATGGCCTTCGACGCCGACTCGGCAGAATGGTTCATCGACCTGACCAATCCCCGGTACAGCATGCGCTGGAGCTTCCGGCTCCGGGGCGACACGCTGTACGGTCTCCTGCGGCTGCGCCCGGACCTGCGCGTCGCCCGGCACGTGCTGGTGACCCGGGGACCGCTCCTGCCGTGAGCCTGCCGGGCGAAGCGCCGCGGCCGGGCTGCCCGCACTGCTGGCCGGCGGATGCGGAAGCCGCGTGGGCCGCGCGGAAGGGACTCTCGGCCGGCGCGGAGCTGGTGGACGAGTCGCACTTCGGGATCCGGCTGCTGCACTGCGGCGCCTGTGCCCAGGGGTTTGCCTCGGTGTTCGTCGAGGACGTGGACTGGGTGGACGGCGACGACTCGCAGTTCTGGACCGTGGTGCCTCTTTCCGCCGCCGAACTCGAGGAGCTGGACCGGCTGGACGAGGCGGCGCTGCGCGCCCGCCTGGGCACGCTGGGCGCCGGCCGCGCCTGCCTGCACCGCGACCACCCGAAGGGCACCACCGCGAACACCGACTGGCGCCATGGCGTCACCATGGCCTGAGCCGCCACTCCCACCCGCCACGACCGACGCTTCAGGACACCGCCCCATGTTCCTCGATCTCAGCCCGACCGACCTGTCCCTGCTGGTGCGCGGCCTCACCGAGCTGCTCCACGGCGAGCTTCTGTCGGAGGCGGAGTGGGCCGATCGTATGGGTGAATCGCGCGCCAGCGCTGTGGCGCTGCTCGCGCGGCTCGGGCAGGCGCACTCGGCCCAGCTGCTGAGCAGCACCGGCGCCATGCAGGACATGGTGCTGGCGGGGTTCGGCGGCACCCCGCCCTCCGAGCTGGAGGTGGCGGAGCTGGCCGAGCGGGCGATCGGGCCGGAGAACGCGACGCTGCGGGCGGCGTTGCAGCACTACGGCCTCTTCCGGGCCCTCGGGCCCGGCTGGATTGACGCGCTGGAACAGGATCCGGTGGCTCACGCCGCGATCCCCCCCGCGATCTGGACGCAGATGCGGCAATTTCTCGCGCGGCCCGAGGGCGCGCAGGGAGAACCGGGACGATGAGGGCGTACCTCGCGGTGTCCGGGACGCTGTTCCTGCTGGTGGTGGGGGCCCACATCGCCCGGCTGGTGCTCGAGGGTCCGGGTCTGCTGCATGAGGCCGGCTGGGTGCTGCTCACCGCCCTGGCGCTGGGGATGGCGGGGTGGGCCTTCGCGCTGCTGCGCCGGCCCCGGGGGGCCTGACCCCGCCCGGGAGATGTTACCCAGGCGACGCCGCCGTAGCACTGGCCCCGCAGGCGGCAAGACCTTGGAAGACAACGGGGTGGGGGCGCCCGACTGATCCGCCAGCCCTTTCCATGTAACGGAGCCTGTTACAGAAATGCCCTCCCCCGGCCGCCCACCGCCGGTAGCTTCATCATCGTCTCACGGTACGTTCCCCCTCCCGCTCGTAAGCTTCGGTCGTACCCTGCCCGGAGGCTGCATGCGCCGCGAAGTCCAGCTCAGGCCCGAGTTCGCCGACCTGTATCCGTCACTCGAGCCGGGTCGCTGGTACACGGCTGCCGCCATCGCCGGGCTGGTGCGGGGCATCCAGATCGTGACCGGCAGCTTCGAATCCGACGCCGTCGAGCGGATCCTCGACCCGGTGCATTTCAGCTTCCGCGGCGGCGAGCCGCGGCACGGCAGCTGGCTGGGGCTGCGGACCCGGTACTTCGACCGCCACGCGATGGCGGCCGCGTCCTGATTTCCGGGGCCTGATGCGCGCCTCGGTCGCGATCGGGCTCTTCCTGCTCCTTGGCGGGTTCCTGGTGGTGACCCTGCACCCGGTCTACGAGACAGGGCACCCCGCGATCACTCCCGTGGAATCCACGGCTCCCGACCTCACGACCGCCCCGATGCCGCCCTGGCTTGGCCTCAGCGCGATGGCCGCCGGGGCGGCGCTGCTTACCAGCGCGTGGTGGCGCCGCCCGCACCGGTGACGGGCCGGGACCTGGAGGCTTGCGGGACGGAGTAGCCGCGGCAAGCTTGCAGCGATTCCGCGCGTCGCGCGGAGTGGCGCCGCCCCGATCCGAGGACCCACGCGTGTTCCAGGCAGCCGACCCGGCCGCACTCCCCACCCCCGCCCCGTTCGACATCCTGCACATCATCCAGGCGGCGATCGCTCCGGTGGTCCTGATTTCGGGCGTCGGCTTGCTGCTGCTCACGCTCACCGCCCGGCTGGGGCGGATCGTGGATCGCTCCCGGCTGCTCGCCGCCGACCGCCGGGAGGCCACCGGCCCGGAGCGGACCGCCCTCGACGCCCAGCTGACGATCCTGGCGCACCGGGCCCGGCTGATCCGGCTGGCGGTGGCGCTCGGCGCCTCGTCGGTGGCGATGATCGGGGTGCTGATCGTGGTGCTGTTCCTGGGGCTCTTGCTGCAGTGGAGTGTGGGGCGGGCGGCGGTGCTGCTGTTCGTGGGCAGCATGCTCGCGCTGGTGGCGGCGATGCTGGTGTTCGTCCGGGAGCTCTTCAGTGCGCTGACCGCGCTTCAGGTGGACCTGGATGGCCGGCCCGGCTGAGCCCGCGGCCCGGGAGCATGCCGGGGTCATCGCGCCGCCGCCGCTGATCTACGGCGTGCCGCTGCTCGCGGGCCTGCTGCTGCAGTGGGCCATGCCGCGGACGCTGCTCCCCCACGCCGCGGCGCGCTGGCTGGGGCCGGTCGTCTTCGCGCTGGGCTTCGTCGGCCTTCCGGCCGTCGTCGCCTTCCGCCGCGCCGGCACCCATCCGCAACCGTGGCGGCCGGTGGTGGCGCTGGTGGATACCGGGATCTACCGCTGGTCCCGGAACCCGATGTACCTCGGCATGACGCTCTGGTATGTCGGCGCCAGCCTCTGGGTGAACACGCCCTGGCCGCTGCTGGCCCTTCCCATCATCCTGCCGCTGATGCAGTACGGCGTGATCCGCCGGGAGGAGGCCTACCTCACCCGGCGGTTCGGCGAACGCTACCTCGAGTACGCCCGACGCGTCCGTCGCTGGATCTGAGGCGCCCCCTCCAGCGGCGTCCCCACTGGAGATCATCATGAGTCGGCCTTCACGCGCCCTTCAGCGGGCCTGACGCGCCGCGCCCCGAGATTCGTCACCGGCACCCTCTCCCCGCAGGGGCGCACCATGCCGCACCGTGAACTGCACCGGACCGAGCAGGTCGGCTGGCTGCGCGCCGCCGTCCTCGGCGCCAACGACGGGCTCATCTCCACCAGCAGCCTGGTGGTGGGTGTCGCCGCCTCGAATCCGGCGCCCGGCGCCATCGTGGTCGCGGCGCTCGCGGGGCTCGCCGCCGGGGCGCTCTCGATGGCGGCCGGGGAGTATGTCTCGGTCAGCTCGCAGTCGGACACCGAGGCGGCGGACCTGGCCCGGGAGCGGAAGGAACTGGGGGACAACCCGGCGGGCGAGCGCGAGGAACTGATCGGCATCTACGTGCAGCGGGGCCTCACCCGGGAGCTCGCGGCGCAGGTGGCCGACCAGCTCACCGCCCATGACGCGCTCGGCGCCCACGCCCGCGACGAGCTCGGCCTGCACGAGGCCACGCGGGCCCGCCCGCTGCAGGCGGCCCTCTCCTCCGCCGCGGCGTTCGCGGTGGGAGCCCTGCCGCCGCTGCTCCTGGCCCTCTGGTGGCCGGCCGCCAGCCTCACGCCCGCCCTGGTGGTGAGCACCCTGGCGCTGCTGGTGCTGCTCGGAACGACTGCGGCGCGGCTCGGGGGCGCGCCGATCCTGCCCGGCGCCATTCGTGTGACCTTCTGGGGCGCGGTGGCACTGGGGGTGACCGCCCTCGTCGGGCGGCTCTTCGGCGCTGCCTGACGCCGCCCTTACCCCCACGCCCGATCGGGTTAGGTTACGCGGAGCAGCCTCGTCCGGGCGGCTTCGCACGCCCTTGTTCACTCCTGCCGTTCCCCCATGCCACTGTTCCTGCGCCTGTACACCGTGCCCGACCCCGATCTCGGGGCCTTCTCGGTGGCGCCGCTGACGCTCCAGCGCTGGCTGGAGTACCAGGCGGACCGGCACGACCAGTGGCTGCCGGAGTCGTGGCGCGACCTCGATGCGCTGCTGGGCAACACCGGCCGCGCGGCGTCGGCGGCGCCGCTCGCGCCGCCGGGCGCCAACTGGACCTACCCCGACGCCAGTGAGCACGGCGCCTATGGCATCTCCTCGCAGGCGGTGCTGGCATTGCTGCAGGCGATCACGGCGGTGGACCGGCCCCTGGTCGAAGCCCACCTGCGCCGCCGCCGGGCGGAGGCGGGTGAGCCCGAGCTCACCCCCGACGAATGCGCCACGCTCGCCGACGTGCTGCTGCGGCAGCTGGCCCAGCTCAAGGCCACCTGCATCAAGGCGGAGGGCCGGGGCTACGGCCTGTTCTGCGTGATGCGCGACACGCCGTGAGCATCCGCCTTGCCGCCCCCGGGCCACCATTGTAGCGTCACGGCATGGAGCATCTGCGGATCATCCGTGCGGCGCCTGCCGCGGCCCTGCAGCTGACCGTGACCCCGGCCCATCCCGTCGCCCAGGATCCACCCGGCGGAGATGTCCTCTTCGAGCGCGACGTGCCCGAAGGAGCGGCGGTGCTCAACCGCGTGGCGGAGCTGCTCGCCTCCTCCGCCGTGCCGGGCGAAGCCAACCGCTACACCTGCGACCCGCGGCTGGCGGTCCGGGCCGTCGAGCTGGCGGTCAGTGCCCTCTGGCCCACCCGCCGCCTGCAGTGTCCCGACTGCCACCAGCACTTCGTGATTCCGTTCGCGGACCGGCGCCGCATGTACCTCGCCTGCCCCCACTGCCACAACCCGATGCTCAACCCCGCGTGGGACTCGGCCTGAGTCCGCGCGGCCGGGGTCTCCTCGCACGCCCCTGAGGAACGCGGCCATGACCATGCCCCAGCTCACCGACGCCCACCGCGCCCTCGCGCAGCTGGTCGGCCACTGGACCGGCGAGGAACGGCTCCACCCCTCCCCGTGGGCGCCGCAGGGCGCCACCGCCACCGGGCGGGTCGAGAACCGGAGCGCCCTCGACGGTTTCGTGGTGCTGCAGGACTACGAGCAGTCGCGCGAGGGGGTGCCGCCGTACCGGGGGCACGGCGTGTTCCGCTGGGACCCGGAGGACCGGAGCTATGCCCTCGACTGGTACGACAGCATGGGCGGCGGGCCGACGGAGTTCCGGGGGGAGTTCCTCGACGGCGTCCTCACCATGCGCGCCGAGCAGCCGCACGGGCCGACCCGCGCGGTGTTCGACTTCCGGGAGGCCGATACCTACCAGTACCGCATGGACGTCTCCCCCGACGGCACCCACTGGCACCCGGTGATGGAGGGCCGCTACCGGCGGGCCGCCGCGGGCCGGTGACGCCGCCGACGACCTTTCGCACCGCCGCCGCCTTCCGCCGCTGGCTGGGGCGGCACCACGCCACCGCCACCCACCTCGTGGTGCGCTGCTTCAAGGTGCACGCCACCGCGCAGGGCATCTCCTACGCCGAGGCGCTGGACGAGGCACTGTGCCACGGATGGATCGACGGCGTGCGCCGCGCCCTTGACACCGACAGCTACACCATCCGCTTCAGTCCGCGGAAGCCGCGCAGCATCTGGAGCCTGGTCAATGTGCGGCACGTCGAGCGGCTCATCGCGGCGGGACGGATGACCCCGAGCGGCCTGGCCACGTTCAAGGCCCGCGACGCGGCGCGCACCGGGATCTACTCCTTCGAGCGTTCGGTTGCCGACCTGAGCCCGGCGCTGGCGCGGAGGTTCCGCGCCAATCCGAAGGCCTGGACGGGGTTCCAGGCCCGCCCGCCCGGCTACCGGCGCACCTGCCTCCACTGGGTGATGAGCGCCAAGCAGGAACCCACCCGCC
Source organism: uncultured Gemmatimonadaceae bacterium (assembly GCA_964647615.1). Taxonomy (GTDB): domain Bacteria; phylum Gemmatimonadota; class Gemmatimonadetes; order Gemmatimonadales; family GWC2-71-9; genus JADJOM01. The sequence continues at coordinate 21,611 of CAZYIV010000043.1, forward strand.
TCCGGCGCCTCGAGCATCTCATCGAGTGTTCCGCCCGCGGCGAGAACATCAAGCCGCTCCGCCGTCCATGAGTCCCGGGGCACCGCGGGCACTCACCCACGCCTCGCTCAGGATCGCAGCCCGGGCGCTCGCCCGCCGCGATCCCGACCTGCGCCGCCTGCTGCAGCGCCACGGCGTGCCGCCGATGTGGGGACGCCGTCCCGGCTTCGCCACGCTGGTGCGGATCATCCTGGAGCAGCAGGTCTCCCTGGCGGCGGCGCGGACCATGTACCTCCGGCTCCACGCCGCCCTGGACGGGGTGAGCCCCGCCACGGTGCACGGCGCCGGCGCCGCCGGGCTCCGTGACCTCGGGCTCACCCGGCAGAAGTCGGCCTACTGCGCCGGGCTGGCGCGCGCGGTGCTGGACGGCTCGCTCGACCTGGCCCGCGTCGCGAGTGCCCCCGACCATGCCGGCCAGGCGCAGCTGCTCGCGGTGCCGGGGCTGGGCCCGTGGAGCGTGGCCATCTACTATCTGATGGCGCTGCGCCGGCCGGACATCTGGCCCCCCGGCGACCTGGCACTGGCCGAGGCCCTCGCCAGGGTAAAGCGCCTCCCGGCCCGGCCCGACTCCGCGCGGCAGCACCGGATCGCGGTGCGCTGGGCGCCCTTTCGCTCGGTGGCGGCGCGGCTGCTCTGGCAGCACTACCTCGCCACGCCGCGCCGCCCTTCCTGACCCTCGCCGGCCCCATCGACCGCCATGACGACCGACGCCGACCTCATCATCCGCTTCTACTCCGCCTTCCAGCGCCGCGACCATGCCGCCATGGCGGCCTGTTACGCCCCGGACGCGCGCTTCAGCGATCCGGTGTTCCCCGACCTGCGGGGCCCCGCGGTCGCGGCGATGTGGCGCATGCTCTGCGAGCGCGGAACCGACCTCCGCATCGAAGCCTCGGGGATCGGGGTCGAGGGAGGCCGGGGATGGGCGCACTGGGAGGCGTGGTACAGCTTCAGCGCCACCGGCCGGAAGGTGCACAACATCATCGAGGCGGAGTTTGTCCTGGCCGATGGGCTGATCCGGGAGCACCGGGATCGGTTCTCCCTGTACCGCTGGGTCCGGCAGGCGCTCGGGCTGAAGGGGGTCCTGCTTGGCTGGGCCCCGCCGGTGCAGCAGGCCATCCGTCGCCAGGCCGCCACCGCGCTCGCGCGGGCCTCCGCCGCGCGGGGCGGCGCCTGATGGTGCGCGCGACCCGCTGCGTCGCCTTCCTCCGCGCCATCAACGTCGGCGGGCACACCGTCAAGGCGCCGGCGCTCATCCGGGTGTTCGAGCGCGCGGGGATGTCGGAGGTGACGACCTTTCTCGCCAGCGGCAACGTCATCTTCACCGCCCCCGGCGCCACCGGCCCGAAGCTCACCCGCGCGCTCGCGACGGCGCTGGAGGCGGCGCTGGGATACCCGGTGCCGGTGTTCCTCCGGACCGGCGCGGAACTCACCGCCATCGCCGCCCACCGGCCGTTTCCGCCAGCGGTCGAGGCGGAGGCCAGCGCGATCCATATCCTGTTCCTGGACCGGGAGGCGGACGCCGCCCTGGTCCGGGGATTCGCGGCCTTCCGGAACGCGGAGGATGAGTTCCACGTCCGGGGCCGCGAGGCGTGGTGGCTGTGCCGCACCCGGGTCACCGAGTCTCCCTTCGGCAAGGCGCCGGCGGAGCGGCGGCTCGGGGTGGCGTGGACCGCGCGCAACCGCAACACCGTCGAGCGGCTGGTGGCGCGCTACCAGCTCGATCCCGCCCGGAGAGCCTGACCCGATGCCCCCGTTCGATGCCCTCGACCCACTCCGGCTGGTGATCCTCGACCTGGACGGCGTGCTCATCGAGTTCCACCCGGAGCGGCGGCTCTCGGCATTGGCCGCGGCCACCGGCCTGGCGCAGGAGACGATCCAGGCGGCCATCTGGGATTCGGACTTCGAGCCCGCGGCAGAGGCGGGGGCGTGGCCCACCGGCGAGGCGTACCTCACCGAGTTCAACCGGCGGCTCGGGGCGGCCCTCGACCGTGCGACCTGGGTGGCGGCGCGGCAGGCGGCCATGGTGCCCCGGGACGACGTGCTCGCCTGGGCGGAGGCGCTGGCCCGCCGGGTGCCGCTGGCGCTGTTGACCAACAACGGCTCCCTGCTGCTCGAGTCCCTCCCCGACCTGCTGCCTGCCCTGCCGCGGATCTTCGGGACCCGCCTGCACGCCTCGTTCGAATTCCGCGCCCGCAAGCCGGACCCGGCGGTCTACGCCGGCCTGCTGGCGCGGCATGGCGTCGTGCCGGCGGAGGCGATGATGGTGGACGACAGCGCCGCGAACGTGCGTGGCGCCATCGAGGCGGGGCTGGAGGGGCACCTCTACCGCGGGCTCGCGCCGCTGGCGCGCGACCTGGCGGACCGGATCCCCCCGGACGTGGCCTGGGCATGATCACGATCGAGCCGGTGCACGAGGGACACGCGCCCGGGCTGCAGGTGCTGCTCGAGGACCCGGAGGTGACCGCGCCGACGCCGCTGCCCTACCCCTACCCGCCAGACGGGGCCGCACGCTTCGCCGCGGAGGCGATGGCGCGCGCCGCCGCGGGGACCCAGTACGCCTTTGCCATCTGCACCGAGGGCCGTGCGGTGGGGGTGACGCTGCTCAAGGGGGTGGACCGGAGCCTCAATTGCGCCGAACTCGGTTACTGGCTGGGCCGCCCCTGGTGGGGCCGGGGTATCGCCACCCGGGCGGCGGGACTCACCGTCACCCATGCGTTCGGCCTGCTCAACCTCGGATCGCTCGATGCGATCTGCCTGGCAGACAACACCGCGTCGCTCCGGGTGCTCGCCCACCTCGGCTTCCAGGAGGTGGAACGCTTCCTCGAGGGAAGCCCCAAGTGGCCCGGCGAGCGGGAGCACGTCCGCCTGCGCCTGGGCCGGTTCACCTGGCACTCCCCCGATGCCTGATCCCGCCGGCTTCTCGTTCCACGACGACGCCGCCATCGCCATCGTGCAGGCGCGGCACGAGGCACTCGCCGCGGGCCTGCCCGAGGTCACGCCGGCGCACCTGGCCCTGGGCGTGCTGCACACCCTTCCCGCGGCGGCGCAGGAGGCGCTCTGTCCCGCGCCCGGCAGCTTCACGACGCTCTGCCGCGCCCTCGGCGCCGCGGACCCCGCGCCGCCCATCGCCGCGGAGGTCGGCTACCAGGAGGCCACCCGGGAAGTCATCACCGAGGCCCGGTCCCTCGCCGGCGCCGAGCCCATCCTGCCGGCCCACCTGCTCGCCGCCCCCCTCGCCCGGCCGGAGCTGCCCAGCGCCCGCGCGCTCGCCGCCGCGGGCATCAATCCGGCCCGCCTGGGCCAGCGCGCGGCCCCGCCCGCGGAGGCCACCCACCTGGCCGCGCTTCCCGGCCTCGGCAGCTCGGGGCCTGAGCACTGGCAGAGCCGCTGGGAGCAGCGCCTGCCGGGCCTGCGCCGGATCCAGCAGCGCGAGTGGGACGACCCCGACCCCGCCGAGTGGCTGCGGACCCTGGAGGCGGCGGTCAGCGCCACTCCGCCGGGTCCGCTGCTGCTGCTGGGGCACAGCCTGGGCGCCCTGCTGATCGCGCGCTGGGCCCAGCAGCCGGTGGAGCGGCAGGTCGCGGCAGTGCTGGTGGCGCCCGCGGACCCGGACCGGAGCGATGCACCGGTGCCGGTCCGGCGGTTCGGCCCCGCCCCGCTCGGGCCGATGACCATCCCGGCGCTGGTGATCGCCAGCAGCAACGACGAGTACCTGGCCCTGGACCGGGCCCGGGTCCTGGCGGAGGCCTGGGGCGCCGACCGGGCCGAGGTCGGCGCCCTGGGGCACATCAACAGCGCCTCCGGCCTTGCTGATTGGCGCCAGGGCTGGCGCCTGGTCGAGGCCTTCGCATCGCGCCTCGGCCTCGCGCTCCCTGCGTGGGGCTGACGACGGCGCAATCCGCGACGCAACTGGCGTCCGCGCCCGGACCCACCCAACTTGCAGCCGACCCGTACCGGAGCACTCGCCGTGTCCCCGCTGTCGCGCCGCGTCCTCTGCGCTGTCCTGATCGCCACCCAGCTCACCGGCTGCATGGTGTGGTCCACCGCCGGGCCGACGCCGGCCCAATACCTCGCCGACCACCACCCGGGCAAGGTGCGCGTCTCGCGCGGGACCAACCCCGCGCTGCTGCTGATTGATCCCACGGTGCGGAACGACAGCCTGCACGGCTTTCCGGAGACCGGCGGACTGGCCAGCTTCCCCCTGTCCGAGGTGGACAGCATCGCGGTGCACCGGGTCTCGTGGCTGCGTACCCTGGGGGTGGCCGGCGCGGTGGCCGGCGGGGTGGCGCTCGCCGCGCTCCTCAGCAACTGCGACAACACGCGCAGCATCTGCTGAGCGCGGCGCCTTCGCGGGAGATTCCATGTCCATCCGGCCGGTGAAGCGGATCCTCGAGTCGCAGCCCACCCTCGAAGGGGCGGGGGTGCGGCTGCGCCGGGCCTTCGGGTTCGGCGAGACCGGTGACTTCGATCCCTTCCTCCTCTTCGACGACTTCCGCAACGAGCGCCCCGAGGATTACCTCGCCGGCTTCCCCTGGCACCCGCATCGCGGCATCGAGACCATCACCTACGTCCTCGCCGGCGAGGTCGCGCACGGCGACAGCCTCGGCAACGCGGGCACACTCGGCGCTGGCGATGTGCAGTGGATGACCGCCGGCCGCGGGATCCTGCACCAGGAAATGCCCCGTGGCGACGCCACCGGCCGGATGCACGGCTTCCAGCTCTGGGCCAACCTGCCCTCGAGCCTCAAGATGACGGCCCCGCGCTACCAGGACGTCCAGGGCGCCGACATCCCCGAGATCGTGGAGGATGACGGCACCCGCGTCCGCGTCGTCTGCGGCGAGTTCTGGGGACGCCGGGGGCCGGTCGAGGGCATCGCCGCCGATCCCCGCTATCTCGACATCTGGGTGCCGCCCGGCCGGCGCCGCACGCTCCCGGTGGAGACCACCAACCACGCCTTCGCCTACATCTTCGAGGGCGAGGCGCGGTTCCGCGGCGGCTCGGGGCCGCGGGCGGTGCGCACCGAGGGCGCCGACGAGCGGGTGCTGTCGCCCGAGGAGTGGCGCGCCGGCAACCGCTCGCTGGTGCTGTTCGACCGCGGCGACGAGGTGACCGTGGAGGCGGGTGAGGCGGGGGTGCGCTTCCTGCTGGTCTCCGGCCGGCCGCTCGAGGAGCCGGTGGCCTGGTACGGCCCCATCGTGATGAACACCCGGGCCGAGCTGGAGCAGGCGGTGGCCGAGCTGCGGAACGGGACTTTCATCAAGGACTGAGCCGGGGAGAGCGCGGATGGCGGCCTACCGAGGTTGGCGGCGCCCTGCCGTCGTGGCGCTGGTCGTGCTTGCCGGGTGCGGCGGACCCAAGGTCTTCCGGATCCAGCCGGTCCGCCCGGTGCCGGAGCTGACCCGGGAGGCGCTGCAGGCGACCCCGCCGGCGCCGACCGGCCCGGTGCGCCCCGAGGAGCTGGTGGAGCTGGTCCGGCTCGACTCCACGATTCACCTCGACATCCGCTACGCCACCCGGGACAATTTCCTCAGCACACCGCTGTACAGCCAGGCACGCGCCTTCATGCAGCGCCCTGCGGCAGAGGCGGTGGTCCGCGCCAACCATGCGCTCCACGCCCGCGGGTACGGGCTGCTGATCCACGACGCCTACCGGCCCTGGTACGTCACCAAGGTCTTCTGGGACGCCACCCCGCCGGACAAGCACGACTTCGTCGCCGACCCCGCCACCGGCTCGCGTCACAATCGCGGCTGTGCCGTGGACCTGACCCTCTACGACCTGCGCACCGGGCGCGCGGTGACCATGCCGAGCCTGTACGACGAGATGTCTGACCGGGCGTATCCTGATTATCCCGGGGGCACCGCCGAGGCGCGGCGGCTTCGGGCCGTGCTCCGGGAGGCGATGGAGGCCGAGGGGTTCACCGTCTACCAGTATGAGTGGTGGCATTTCGACTACAAGGACTGGCAGCAATACAAGGTGGAAAACGTGCGATTCGAGGACATTCCTGATCGTTAGGTCCCAGGACCGCGCAGGCGTTGCCCGCCCTCGGCGTGCTTCCTATCTTGGCATCAGGCGCCCCTCGCCGCCCCCTGGCTGACCACGGGCGACTTCCCGGATGGCCTTCACGATCTCGAACTACCCCGGGACCGGCGTGCTGGTGGTCCGGGGCGAGGGCGATGGCAGCCTGGAGGAGAGCCGGCAGGTGCTGGCCGCGCTGGAATCCCAGTCGCTGATCCCCCGGGCGGCCGGGGTGATCTTCGACGTGCGCGCGCTCGCGTTCATACCCTCCCCCGAGGAGGCCCGGCTCATCGCCCAGCAGTACGGCGCCGCCGGCGCCCGGAACGGCTGGCGCATGGCGTATGTCGCCCCGCCGGGCGCGCAGTACGGCGTCGCCCGCATGGTGGAGATGCTCTCCCAGCAGCACGGGGTGGCCGCCGGCACCTTCACCTCGATGGAAGTCGCGCTGGCGTGGTTCGCCGCCGCTCCCCGACCCCGCGACCCCTGACTCCCGGGGGCCGCCGACCCTCACCCGGATCGCCGTCATGCCCCGGTCCTCCGCACGCACCGCGCTGTTCGCCGGCCTGCTGCTCCTGACCGCACCCGCCGCCGCCCAGGTGGTGGCCCCGCCCGACTCCGCGCGCCTGGCCCTCGCCCGGGAGCTGGTGGTCCTGACCCGCAGCACCGAGCAGGCGCTGACCACCATGGACGCGATGCTGACCAGCCAGCGGACCCTCAACCCGAAGATTCCCGCCGCGTTCTGGGACCGCTTCGGGAAGCGCATGCACGACGACAAGGACGAGTTCACCACGATGCTCGCGACGGTGTACGCCCGCCACTTCAGCCTCGAGGAGCTGCGCGGCCTGCTGGCCTTCAACCGCTCGGCGCTGGGGCAGCGAGTGATCGCGCTCCAGGCCCAGATCTCCCAGGAATCCATGGACGCGGGTCGGGCCTGGGGCGCGCGGGTGGGTGCCGAAGTCGGCCAGGAACTGGCCGACGAAGGCATCCCCATCGAGAACTGAGGCGCACGA
>CAZYIV010000044.1:0-25662 GCA_964647615.1 uncultured Gemmatimonadaceae bacterium
GCTCTGGGGGATGAACAGCGGGAAGTAGGCGTTCTGGACCCCGTGGTCCTTGAACATCCCGTCCAGGCCGCGCTGCATCTGTTCCCAGATGGCGTAGCCGTTGGGCCGGATGACCATGCAGCCGCGGACCGGGCTGTAGTCCGCCAGCTCGGCCCGCATGATGACTTCGTTGTACCAGGCGCTGAAGTCCTGCGCCCGCGGGGTCAGCTTCTTCTCGTCGGCCATCGTCGGTTCCGGTTCAGGCGGGCCGGGCGGCCGTGAGCTCGGCGACGAGCGTCGTCGCCGGCACGGCCCGCTGGGTCTTGGCCCGCAGGTCCTTGAGCTGCACTTCGCCCCGCGCCCGGTCGTCGGGGCCGATCACCACCGCGAACGCCGCCTGCCGGGCGTCCGCCAGCTTGAGCTGCTTGCCCAGCGCCTCCGGCCGCAAGGCATACTCCACCCGCACCCCGGCGGTCCGGAGGTCGTGCGCCACGTGCAGCACGTAGGGCAGGTCGGCCTCGGTCACCCCGGCCACGAAGGCGTCCACCGGCGGCGGCGGCGGCGGCGCGAGGCCGCGCTCGCGCAACAGCTCGCCCAGCACCACGTCGCCGATCGCGAACCCCACCGCCGGCAGGTCCACCCCGCCGAGCAGCTTGAGCAGTTCGTCATAGCGGCCGCCGCCGGCGATGGCCCGGAGCGAGCGCCCGGCGTCGAACAGCTCGAACACCGTGCCGGTGTAATAGGCCAGGCCGCGGACGATCGTCAGGTCCACGTCCACGAAGCCGCCCAGGCCCATCGCGTCGAGCGCCGCCAGCACCTCGGTGAACGGCGCGCCGGCCTCGGTGCCCCCGGGGACCTTCGCCAGCGCGGCGCGCACCGCCTCCCCGCCCCGCAGCGCCGCCACTTCGAGAATGCCCTGCCCCAGTTCGGCGCTGAACCGCCCGTCGCTGCCATCCCGGATGGCCGCGACCTGCTCCGGCTTCATCCGCTCCAGCTTGTCGATGATGCCGTACGCGGCCGGCAGCTGCTCCGCCGGGACCCCGGCGCCCATCAGCAGCGCCTGCAGCACCCGCCGGTCGGAGAGCCGCACCCGCACCTCGCCCGGGCCCAGGCCGAACGCCCGCAGCAGGTCGAGCGCCAGCGCGATCACTTCGGCGTCGGCCAGCGGCCCCGGCTCGCCCATCAGATCGGCGTTGAGCTGGAAGAACTCGCGGGAGCGCCCCTTCTGGGTGCGCTCGTAGCGGAACATCTGCCCGATGGAGAACCAGCGGATGGGCTTTTTCATCCCGCCGGCGCGCGCCGCCACCATGCGGGCCACCGTCGGGGTCAGCTCCGGCCGCAGCGACACCTCGCGGCCGCCCTTGTCGCTGAAGGTGTACAGCTGGCCGACGATCTCCTCGCCGCTCTTGGCGGTGTAGAGCTCCAGCGGCTCCAGCAGGGGGCCGTCGAATTCCTCGAACCCGTACCGGGCACAGACCCGGCGCCAGGTGTCGAAGAGGTAGGCGCGAAACGCGAATTCAGCGGGGTAGAAGTCCCGAAAACCCGGCAGGGGCTGGGCTTGCATAGGGGGAGGAATCTAGCCGGTGACCGGGGGGGCTCCAACCCCGCTTTCCTGCCACCAGCACGGCACTTACGGCTCCATACCCAGCGCCGCCATGACGTCCCCGACGGTGTGGAAGGAGCCGGTGACCAGCACCGTGCCGGCCCCCTCCTGCACCTCGGCGAGGGCCCGTCCAAAGTCCGGCTGGACCCTCCATGGCCCCGCCTCCTCGGCGTGGGCCGGCTGGTGCAGCCAGGCGTCCACCCCCATCGGGTCCCAGCGGCGGGTGGCGGCGGTCGGCGCCACCGTCAGCACCCCACGGTCCACCGTCCCGGCCAGCTCGGCGAGCATGTCGGGCCACGCCTTGTCCCCCAGGATCGAGACCAGGGCGTGGATCGGGCGCGGCAGCCCGGCCTGGGCAATCGCCCGGGTCAGCGCCCGCACCCCATCCGGGTTGTGGGCCACGTCGAATAGCCATTTGCCCCGCCGGTCGAACCGGCCCGGTAGCCGTGCCGCCGCGAAGCCCTCCTCGATCACGCCGCGGTCGGGCCGGTACCTGGGCGGCAGCGCCATGAGGATCCCGTGGGCCACCGCGGCGTTGCGCCGTTGGAAGCCCCCGGGTAACGCCAGCGGCCCTCGCCACTCGTAGTCACCGGGGAGCACCCGGACGTCGGCGGGGCCTCCCTGGCGCCGGGCGGTAGCGCGGGCGGTCCGCCGCATCACCTCGACCAGGTCGGGGCGCGCCTCGCCGATCACGAACGGGACGCCGGGCTTGGCGATCCCGGCCTTCTCCCGGGCGATCGCCTCAAGCGTCTCACCGAGGTATTTCATGTGATCCATGGCGATCTTGGTCACCCCGCTGACCAGCGGGGTGAGGACGTTGGTGCTGTCGAGCCGGCCGCCCAGCCCCACCTCGACCACGGCAATGTCCACCCCCCGGGCGGCAAAATCGGCCAGGGCAATGGCGGTGGTCGCCTCGAAGAAGGTGCCCTTCCGGGCCAGCAGCTCCGGCATCAGCCGCTCGGTCCACGCCGCCACCGCCCCGGCGGAGATCGGCACCCCGTCCACCAGCATGCGCTCCCGGAACGAGACCAGGTGGGGTGAGGTGTAGAGCCCCACCCGGAGGCCCATCGCCCGGAGCGCGGCCGCCACCAGCACGGACACGCTCCCCTTGCCGTTGGTCCCGCCGATGTGGACGGTGGGATACACGGTGTGCGGGTCGCCCACGGTCGCGAGCAGGGCCCGGGTGGTGCCCAGCCCGAACTTGACCGTGGTCGTCCGGGGGAAGAGGAAGTCGAGCGCCTGCTGGTAGCTGAGGCCCACGCGGGGGAGTCGGGGGTGGAGGTGGTGGATGCCGGCGGGCGTTAGATTTGCCGGCGTGCCGCCGGTGCACGGCCCCCGGGGGGGCCGGCCGGCCGCGACGCGGCGCCGGAACGCGCCGAGCAACCTACCGCGACCGCTCATGTCCCGCTACGCCGCCCTCCCCGACCGGTTCGTGGCCGAGCTGCTCGCCATCCCCGGCTTCCGTGAGTTCACGGAGGGCTTCTCGCTCTGCGCCGAGTGCGAGCGCTGCGAGCGGAGCCTGGTCTACCTCACCCCGGACGAGCAATCGCAGGCGCGGGCCGCGGGCCTCCGGCTCTACGGCCGCGGCGCGGCCACCCGGCTCAATCGCAAGGGCTGCCAGTGCCCCTTCTACCGGGGCGCGGCGAGGGGCTGCGGCATCTATGAACACCGCCCGCTCATCTGCCACCTCTTCCCGCTCGACGTGATCGAGCAGGAGGAGGATGGGAGCTACTGGTGGGTGCTGTTCGGGGCCTGCGCCGAGGTGGCGCGGGGGAAGCTGGCGGGCCGGGTGGAGGAGGCCCGCCGGCTGGCGGCGGAGATCGACCGGCGGATGCCGGATGACCTGAGGCGCACGTTCATCGCGGACGCCCAGGCCATGGTCTACGAGCCCGCCTTCTACGACGACCCGATCCACTACCTCCTGCCGCTGGGGCGGCCGGACCGGCCCTCACCGCAGGTCGACGACGCCGACCCAGCCTGAGGTGCCGGTGGTGAACCCGAGGCAGGCGACCCATGTTCCATCATTCGACAGGTGCACCGACTCGAGCCAGCCGGGGACTCCCTCGCGGGATCGGTCGAGGATCGCCCCGTCGCTGACCCGGGCGCGCACCAGCGACCCGCTCCGGTAGTAGTAGACCTCCTGGCCGTCCGGGGATAGCAGCGTTGGCGCGACGCCGGTCCCCAGGTCCGACTGGACCGTCCGGACCGGTGACAATCCCGCATCGAAGATCGTCCGCCCGATGGCGACCACCTGCCCATCATCGCTGATCCGCGCGTCTCCCAGGACACCCGGGGTGGCCTGGGCCGTGGTGAATTGGTCCGTGCCGGAGTTGTAGCGGATCCAGGTGCCGGCGCTGGTGGACACCAGAAGCATGGTGTGCCCGGGTGAGGGATACGGGCCGCCGGCGATCGGCGCACCACCCCCGGCGTCGGGTCGGAACTGCTCTGCCCCGGTGGCCGGGTCCAGTTCGAGCAGCCGCGGAACCGCGAGCGGCCCACCCTCCAGACGGATAAGCAGCTTGCCATTGGCGGTGGCCGCGACGCTCTGCGGCAGCTCCCCGGTGAGGGTATCGGGGAGGGTCAGCGCATGGACCGTGACGATTGGGGTCGCGGCGGTGAGATCGAGAAAACCGATGGATCTGCGGTCCGGCAGCGCGAACACCAGCGAGTCGCCTGACGCGGTGGCGTCGATCACCGTGGTGTAGGCCGGCAGGTTGACCGAGCGGATCAGCGAGGCGTCCGAGAGCGACCGGGTTTCCAGCCGCCGCTGGTTGGAGAGCAGGAGATAGAACACCCCGCGGGCCGGATCCGGATAGGCGTCCACGGTCGCGCCGGCTACGAGCGCGGTGGCCGTCGGTCCCGGATGGTCGGGGTAGATCGTGAGGTTGCTGGCCGTGACCGACGCGACACCGCTGAGGTTACCCGAGAGGTCCCGCGAGCGGAAATCGAGGTGCTGCAGCGCCCCCCACTCCTGGCGCACCTCCACCTTCGTGTCCACACCCACCGCGCTCGGCCCGAACCTCAACGAATCGGCGACCCCAGCGGGCTGCGCGGTCCAGAGCAGTTCCTCAAGACGATAGTTGTCGTACGCGCTGGCGATGACGTGCATCGTATCCCCGACGAACCACAGCCCCGAGACGGTACTTCCGGGCGTCCCGCCGAGATTGACCGCAATGCTCGGCGGTGTGAGGTCCGCCACGGTCAGCGACACGGCGGGTGTGTTCCACACGACACGGCCCTGAATGTCGGAGGTCTCCACCGAGACGCCGAGCGGCGCCCCGAGGCTGCAGCTCGGGGAGACCGGGATCAACGCCTGGAGCGTGGTGGCCCCCTTGGCGAGGTGCCCCGGCAGGAACCGAACGGTGTCGCACACCCCCTGGAGCAGGGCGGCCGTCTGCCACAACCCCGCCTCGGCAGAGACGGTGAAGGTCACCTTCACGAAATCCCCCGGCTGCACCGTCCCGCTGGACGGCGTCACGGAGACGTTCGAGACGACCGGCGCGGCCGCCCCCGCGGGAATCGTCGGGGAACAGGTGAAGCTTCGCTGCCGGGTTGTCGCGGTGCTGTTGTCCTGCCGCTGGTAGGTGTAGTCCAGGACCACCGTGAAGGGGATCGTGGCGTAGAAGCGCCAGTCGGAGAGCGCCGGGCCGCGGTTGGTGAGCGGAGCCCCGCCCCAGGAATCCGCGGCGTCGAGCGGCCCGAGCTGGAGGCTGTCGAAGGCCACCGAGGTGTCGGTGCCCGGATAGAACCGGAAGATGGCGCCTCGCCAGGACACACTGGTGCCCTGCTCCAGCGTCGCCTTGAGCGAGACCCCGCAGGTGAGGAACGCGATGCCGTTCGCGTCCGCACTATCCACCGGCGGGGTCACCGAGACGACTTCGAGCTTCACGTCGCCCGCTCCGCCACCGCCCCCGCCCGGCTCGGATGGCGATGAGCAGCCCAGGGCAATGCTCCCAGCCAGTGTGCACAGGGCGAGCAGGGGCCACGCGGAACGCGGCCGGGCGGGGACAGTAGGGGTCGGCATCGGGTCAGACTCCGGGAGGAACTGGATCCTGCCTTACGATACGCGGCCCGGGAGGCCGGTCAAGCGCGGGCCTCATCTGACCCGGAAATGACGCGGGGCGTGGACCGCTGGTCCACGCCCCGTCAGAGGGACTCGGTGTCGGGCGCGCCGTCAGGCGCTCTCCTCCCGGACGCGCTGGCCCCGCATATGCCGCAGCAGCCGCGCGGTCGTTTCGCGGAGCGAGGCGCGGGGCACCACCTCGTCGATCTGGCCCTTCTCCAGCAGGAACTCCGCGGTCTGGAACCCCGGCGGCAGGTCCTGCCCGATGGTCTGCTTGATCACCCGCTGCCCGGCGAACCCGATCACCGCGCCCGGCTCCGCCAGGATCACGTCGCCCTGCATGGCGAAGGAGGCGGACACGCCGCCCGTGGTGGGGTTGGTGAGGATGGAGATGTAGGGCACGGAGAGGGCATACAGCTGGGCGATCGCGGCCGAGGTCTTGGCCATCTGCATGAGGGAGAAGACCCCCTCCTGCATCCGGGCGCCGCCCGAGGTGCAGACCAGCACCATGGGGACCTTCTTCTCCGCCGAGCGCCGCGCCAGCCGGGCGATCTTCTCGCCCACCACCGAGCCCATGGACCCGCCCATGAAGGCGAAGTTCATCACCCCGAGGTGCAGCGGGCTCCCCTCCAGCCGGCCCGAGCCGGTGAAGATCGCGTCCGAGCCGCCGACCTTCTTGTAGGCCGCAGCCAGGCGCTGGGGATAGTGCTCGAAGGTGAGGGGGTCGGCGGAGCGCAGGTTGGCGTACAGCTCCCGCCAACTGCCCTCGTCGGTCAGCAGCTCGATGTACTCCTCGGCCGAGAACCGACGATGGTGGCCGCATTCCGGGCAGACGTTGAGCGCGCGCTCGAACTTGTCCCGGATATCGACGTGGCCACACGCATCGCACTTCTCCCACGCATCAGGCGGAATCTCCAGCCGCTCCCGAACCGAGGAACGGGACTTCCGCTCTTTCTTGAACCATGCCATGACGGCCATATGGGGTTCGGGGGAGAGATGTGAGACAGCCCATCAGGGGGGATCCCTTGGCCTCCAAATTTGCAGACTCGGCCCGGCTGGCGCCAGACCCTTCAAGCTAAGTCGTTGTCAGATATCACCATAGCCGCCAAGGCGGGCGTCCCAGGCGACCCGGAGACAGAGCCCGATCCCGATCGCGGTGCTGAGCAGGAACGACCCCCCGTACGAGAAGAACGGGAGGGGGATCCCCGTGATGGGCATCACGTTGACCGTCATCCCCACGTTCTCGAAGACGTGGGTGAAGAGGAGCCCGAGGATCCCGAAGACCATCAGGCTTGAATACGGATCGGTCGCCCGCCGGGCGATCCGGACCAGCACCGCGAACAGGCTGAAGAACAGGACCAGGGCCAGCAGCACCCCCAGGAAGCCCAGCTCCTCCCCCAGCACCGCGAAGATGAAATCGGTGTGCTGCTCCGGCAGGAAGGCCAGCCGCTTCTGGGGGCCCTCCAGGTACCCGTTCCCGAACCACCCCCCCGACCCGATGGCGACCTTGGACTGGATGGCGTGGTACCCCGCCTTCTGGGGGTCCACCTCCGGATTCAGGAAGGTGAGCAGGCGGTTCTGCTGGTACGGGGCCAGCTTGCGCCACAGCGGGAGGGCGATGAACCCCATGACGGAGTTGGCGGCGAACACCACCACCACCTCCCACAGGAACGGCCGCCACACGAACAGCGCCACCACCAGCACCGCCATCCACCCGACCCAGGTGATCAGGTTGAAGGCGAGCAGCAGGCTGATGATCGGCGAGGCCAGGAACATGAGCAGGAGCGGATGCACCCCGGCCCAGAACAGCATGGCAAAGAGAATCCCGGCGAAGACCAGGGCGCTGCCCAGGTCGGGCTGGGCCAGCACCAGCAGCGCCGGCACCCCGGCGATGAGCGTCGCCGGGAGCAGGTCGCGGAGGGTCTCCGGCGCCTCGCGCAGCCCCGACAGGTGCCGCGCCAGCATCAGCAGCACCGCCAGCTTGGCGAACTCGGCCGGCTGCCCGATGGCGTGGTCGCCGATGTAGATCCAGCTCTTGGTGCCGGCGGCGGTGCCGGCCCCCCGCCCCACCACCAGGGTCACCCCGAGCAGCAGCAGCGCCAGCCCATAGACCGGGAGCGAGGCCCACTCCAGCAGCCGCGGGGAGAACCGGAACGCCACCGCCGCGACGACCGAACCGGCCCCCAGCCAGACCAGCTGCCGCTGCCAGGCCCCCTGCGCCGCGAAGCTCGGCACGTCGGTCTGGCCGGCGCTGTAGAGCACCACCAGCCCGTAGGTGATCAGCGCGCTCACCGCGATCAGCAGCGGCCGGTCGAGGCCGAGGTGGCGGGAGGCCATCAGCGGGCCGGGGTGGCTTCCGGCCGCGCCGGTGCGGCTGGGGCGGGATCGGGCGCCTGACCGGCCCCGCTGGGGGCGTCGCCGGGGAGGTTGAGACGCATCGGCCGGTCGCCCCCGGTGGTGTCGGGCCCGAAGATGTAGCGCCGGATGGCGCGCACCACGTACGGCGCCACCACGGTGCCGTGGCGGCCGAACTCGAAGATGGCGCCCACCACGATCTCCGGCTTCTCCGCCGGGGCAAAGGCGATGAACCAGGCGTGATCGCGGTCCTTGTCGGCCGAGTTCTGGGCAGTGCCGGTCTTTCCGGCGACGGCGAGGTCGGTCTGGCGGCTCCGGGCCGCAGTACCGTGCTCCACCACCGCGATCAGCGCCTTCCGGAGGCCGTCCAGCTGTTCCCGGGTGAGCCCGAGGTCGTACCCCTTCCCGGTGTCCGGCCGCACCAGGTACGGTGTCGGGGAGCGGCCGTCCCCGGCGAGGGCGGCATAGAAGCGCACCATGTTCATCAGCGTCTGGGTGTTCTCGCCCTGGCCGATGGCCAGGTTGAGCACCACCGAGTTGCTCCACCCGCGCGGGCCGTAGCGCCGATCGTAGTAGTCGGTGCCCCCAGGCCAGATCGGCGCCGCCTCATTGACCAGGTCCACGTGGGTCCGGTCCTGGAAGCCCATCCGTACGCCGTCGGCCAGCAGGTTGTCGAGCTGCAGCTTGAGGCCCAGCTGGTAGAAGTACACGTCGCAGCTCTGCGCCACCGCGCCCACCAGGTCCAGCGAGCCGTGCCCGCTGTGGTTCCAGCACTTGAAGTACCGGTTGCCGAACTGCATGCCGCCGCTGCAGCTCACCGGCATGTGCGTGTGCAGGTCCACCACGCCGCGCTTCAGCGCCATCGCCGCGGTGGCCAGCTTGAACGGCGAGCCGGGGGGGTAGCGCACCTGCAGCGCGCGGTCGAGCAGCGGGAGCCCCGGGTCCGAAGTGAGCTGGCGCAGCTCGGTGCGGCTGATCCCGCCGATGAAGGCATTGGGGTCGTAGGCCGGGGTCGAGTAGAGGGCGCGGATCTCCCCTGTGGGGGTCATGGCGATCAGGGCGCCGGCGGTGCCCTTGGGCCAGATGCTGTCCACATACATCTGCAGCCCGAGGTCGATCGTGGTGGTCAACGAGTGCCCGGGCACCGAGGGCAGCGGCGGCGCCGCGCCCTGCTCCCGCACCAGCCGGCCCCGCGCGTCCACCTCGATGTAGCGCACCCCGGGCGAGCCGCGCAGGGTGTCGTCGTACTCCTGCTCCAGGCCCGCCCGCCCCACCACCGACCCGAGCCGCGCGCCCTCATACTTGTCCTGGTCCAGTTCCGCCTGGCTGATCTCGTTGACGTAGCCGATCAGGTGGGCGACCGCCTTCCCCTCCGGGTACACCCGCCGGGGCTCGGTCTGGATGACCAGCCCGGGGAGAACGCCGCGGTGTTCCTCCAGCTCCGCCACCTGCTCCCGGGTGGCGTTCCCCAGCACGGTGGCGGGCTGGTAGCGGGCGGCCAGGTAGCGATCGATGACGGCCTCGACGTCGCTCGAGTCGAGGGGCACCACGGTCCGGAACCGTTCCAGCACCCGGCGCAGCGAGTCGGTCGAGGAGGCGAGCAGCGCCACGGAGAAGCCCGGGACGGTCTCCGCGATGACCGCCCCGTTCCGGTCGAAGACCGTCCCGCGCGCCGGCTGCAGCGGCACGGCGCGCAGCCGGTTGTTCTCCGCCCGGAGGCGGTAGCGGTCGTATTGAAGGATCTGGGTCCGGAAGAAGGCCCCGCCGAGGACCAGGAAGGCCACCCCCAGGATCCAGCGGGCGCGGATGGCGCGCTCTCGCAGGCGGGTGGGGTGGAATTCGTTCATGTCTCGAGCCGGATATCCAACCAGCGCTGGAACAGCACCAGGACCAGCGCGGCCATGAGGGCGGTGGTGAGGGCCTGCAACGGGGCGTACACGAACAGCGCGAGGGTAAGGCCGCCGGGCGCCGGCCCGCTCGCCAGCAGCTGGATGGCGTTCCGGATCCAGACTCCGAGTCCGATCACCAGCCCGTTGACGAACAGGTTGTCTGGAAAGAACACCGCCCGGCCCCACGCCGCCAAGTAGCCCACGACGGTGTGGGCCAGCGCCCCGGCCCCGACCCGGGCGGGACTGAGCGCATCGCCGATGAGGCCCACCAGGAAGCCGGCCACCGCGGCCGCCCCGGGACGGCTGCGGATGGCGTAGAGCATCAGCGCCAGCAGCAGGAAGTCGGGCGCCACCGCCGGGTACCCCAGCCGCGGGCGCACCGCGAACTGGAGCAGCACCAGCAGCCCCAGCACGGCCCACAGCCGGCCCCGGTCGCCGCGCATCGGGATCACGGGAGGGTGTCCCGGTCGAAGGCACCCTCCGGCACCCGCACCTCCGGCGCCCGGAGGATCAGCACTTGCGACGCCTCGGCGGGACTCGCCGCGGGCCGCAGGATATAGACCTTCTCCCAGCCGGTCTCCTCCTGCCCGGCGCCGAGCACCGTCCCCACCGGGATCCCCTGGGGGAAGACCCCGCCGAGGCCCGAGGTCACGACCAGCGTGCCGTCGGGGATCGTGTCACGGATGGCCACGCCGCGGAGCTGGAGCAGCAGTTCCGACCCGGTGACCTGGAGCGCCGGCGCCACCACCCCGAACACCGCGCCGGGCACCGTGTACGCGCTGGCGCGGAACTCGGGGTGCAACCAGGTCCAGGCCAGCGAGCGGTCGCGGCCCACCTCGCGCACCACGCCCACCAGCCCGTCGGCGCCGATCACCGGATCGAAGGCCTTCACCCCCTGCCGCTCGCCGGCGGAGAGCAGCAGCGTGCGGCCGTCGGTCGGCAGCGACTGGTGCAGCACCTCGGCGGAGACGTAGGGCACCTTGAGCCGCTGCCCGAGCCCGAGCAGGGCGCGGAGCCGCTGGTTCTCGGCCCGGAGCGAGGGAAGGAACTGCGCGGCGTGGGTGGCGGAGTCGCGCTCGGCGCGGAGCCGGTCGAAGGCGGCGCGGCTGGTGCGGCCGGCCTCGGACCATTCCTGCAGGCGGAGGAAGGGCCACAGCACGGTGCCGCGGATGGTGCCGGTGACCCGCTGCCCGAACTCCGGCCGGAGCAGCAGCAGGCCCGAGAGGATCACGCACAGCACGAACAGGACATTGTCCCGGCGAAGCAGCGCGCGATCCGACTGCGGTGGCATCTATCGGTAGAGGACGCTTTGGTACTTCTCGTAGTCGTCGAGGATGCGGCCCGCGCCGCGCACCACGCAGGTGAGGGGATCCTCGTCGATGTGGATCGGGAGCCCGGTCTCCTGGGCGAGGAGGATGTCGAGCCCCCGGATGAGCGCCCCGCCGCCGGTCATGACGATGCCGCGATCGACGATGTCGCTCGCCAGCTCGGGTGGGGTGATTTCCAGCGCGCGGCGCACCGCGTCCACGATCTGCTGGATCGGCTCCTGCACCGCCTCGCGGATCTCGCTGGAGTGCACCCGCACCGTCTTGGGGATGCCGGAGACGAGGTCGCGGCCCTTGACCTCCATCTCGCGCTCGTCGCCGGTGGGCGCGGCGGAGCCGATCTTGATCTTGATCGCCTCGGCGGTGGGCTCGCCGACCAGGAGGTTGTAGTTCTTCCGCATGAACTGCACGATCGCCTGGTCCAGCTCGTCGCCGGCCACCCGGATCGAGGTGTCGGAGACGATACCGGAGAGCGCGATCACCGCGATCTCGGTGGTGCCGCCGCCGATGTCGATCACCATGTTGCCCGTCGGCGTCTCCACCGGGAGCCCCACGCCGATCGCCGCGGCCATCGGCTCCGCCACCATGTCCACCTGCTTGGCGCCGGCGGTTTCCGCGGAGTCGCGCACGGCCCGGCGCTCCACCTCGGTGATGCCCGAGGGGACGCAGACGATCACCTTGGGACGGACCCGGAAGACGTGCTTGTCGATGATCTGCTTCAGGAAGTAGCGCAGCATCTTCTCGGTGACGTCGAAGTCGGCGATCACGCCGTCCTTGAGCGGACGCACCGCGAGGATTCCGTCAGGCGTGCGGCCCAGCATCCGCTTGGCCTCGAGCCCGATGCCCTTGATCTTGCCCGTCGCCTTCTCGATGGCCACCACCGACGGCTCGTTCAGCACGATGCCCTCACCCTTCACGTAGATCAGGGTGTTGGCCGTGCCAAGATCCACCGCGATCTCATTCGCGGGGAGGAAGGACCCAAAATTGAAGGCAGAAAACTTCATTCCGGAACCACGGACGGTGGAATTGGGGCCAAAGGTAACGGGGGCTGTAAAGCGCCACAAGACGCCAACTTAGCCGAATTTGACCGTGAGCCCCGTCACCAGCCGGGCGGGGGACGCCGGCTCAGTGCCCGGTGCTGCCGAACCCCCCGGCCCCGCGGTCGGTCGGGGGCAGCTCCCGCACTTCCCGGAACGCCGCCGCCTCCACCCGGGCGAAGACCAGCTGCCCCACCCGCATCCCGCGGGTCACCTCGAAGGGCTCCGTCCCGAGGTTCACCAGCGCCACCATCAGCTCGCCCCGGTAGTCGCTGTCGATCGTGGCGGGCGTGTTGGGCAGGGTGATCCCATGCTTGAGCGCGAGCCCCGACCGGGGCCGGATCTGGCACTCGTAGCCCGCCGGGATGGCGATCGCGAACCCGGTCCGGAACAGTCGCCGGGCCCCCGGCGCCAGGACCCCGTCCTCGGCGCTGGCGATGTCGAGCCCGGCCGCTCCCGGCGTGGCGGGCGCGGGGACCGGCAGCCCCTCGGCGTGGGCGAGGCGGATGAACTGGATGTCGAGCATGGGGGACGCGGGGGTTGGCGTGGGGACGAGCGGGAGGAAGTCGGCATGGCGGTAAGGCGGTAGGGCGGTACGTGCTACCGCCCTGCCGCCTGGCCGACCTGCCGCCTAAAGCACCTTCCCCACCTCGACCAGCGGCATCCCGAACGCCTCGGCGACGCCGGGGTAGACCACCTTCCCCTCCACCACGTTGAGGCCGAGGCGGAGCGGCTGGTCGTCGGCGCAGGCCTTCTTCCAGCCGTCCCGCGCCAGGCGCAGGCCGTAGGTCAGGGTGGCGTTGGTGAGTGCCAGGGTGGAGGTGCGGGGCACGCCACCGGGCATGTTGGCCACGGCGTAGTGCAGGATCCCGTCCACGAAGTAGGTCGGGTTCTCGTGGGTCGTCGGCTTGATAGTCTCGACACAGCCGCCCTGGTCTACCGCCACGTCCACGATCACCGAGCCGGGCTTCATCTCCTTCAGGTCCTCGCGCTTGACCAGGTGCGGCGCCTTGGCGCCGGGGAGGAGCACCGCGCCCACCACCAGGTCGGCCCGGCGGATGGCATCCAGGATGTTGTGCCGGTTGGAGAACAGCGTGGTGACATTGGCGGCCAGGACGTCGTCGAGGTAGCGCAGCCGCTCCAGCGAGATATCGAGGATCGTCACCCGGGCGCCGAGGCCGGCCGCCATCTTGGCGGCGTTGATCCCCACGACGCCGCCGCCGATGATCGCCACCTCGGCCGGCTGCACGCCCGGCACGCCGCCCAGCAGCACGCCGCTCCCGCCGAAGACCTTCTCCAGGTACTTGGCCCCCTCCTGCACCGCCATCCGCCCCGCCACCTCGGACATCGGGGTGAGCAGCGGCAGCTCGCCGTGCGGCAGCTGGACCGTCTCGTAGGCCACGGCGATCGCCTTGCTGTTGATCACCGCCCTGGTCAGCTCCTCGCTCGCCGCGAAGTGGAAGTAGGTGTAGATCACCTGGCCCGCCCGCATCCGGGGCCATTCCACCGCGATCGGCTCCTTCACCTTCATGATCATCTCGGCCCGGGCCCAGACCTCGTCCGCGGTGGCCAGGATCTTCGCCCCGGCGGCCACGTAGGCCTCGTCAGGGAAGCCGCTCCCGAGCCCGGCGCCCTGCTCCACGAACACCTGGTGCCCGCGGGTGGTGAACGCCTCGGCGCCGGCCGGCACCAGGGCGATGCGGTTCTCGTTGGTCTTGATCTCCTTCGGTACGCCGATGATCATCGCTCGCTCGGGTGGCTCAGGGTGGCCTGCATCCCACGGGGTCGGCGGGGCCTCCGGGGCCCCGCAAGGTCGGTGGCCGGCGGGCGGCCGGGTGCGGGGACCCTAGGCGGGCCCCAGGCGCACCAGCGTCTGCCGCGCCGGGTCGAAGAACTCGGCGGTGAGCCGGGCGATGTCCTCCCCGGTCACCGCATCAATCTCGGCCAGGATCGCATCCAGCGGCCGGTAGGCTTCGTCGTGCAGCGACAGCGTGGCCAAGCGGCTCATCCGGCTGACCGGGCTCTCCAGCGACAGCATCACCTGGCCCTTGAGCTGCTGCTTGCCCTGGGCCAGCTCCTCCGCCGGCAGCCCTTCCGACGCCAGCCGGGCGTACTCGGCCAGGATCGCCTCGGCCGCCTGGTCGGCGGTGGCCGGCTGGGTCCCGACGTACACGCCGACCACCCCGGAGGTCTGGAAGAACTGCTGGTAGGCGTACACTGCGTAGGCCAGCCCCAGCTCCTCGCGGATGCGCTGGAACAGCCGGCTCGACATCCCGCCGCCGAAGGCGTTGGTGATGATGGACAGCGCGAAGCGGCGCCGGTCGCGGTACGGGAAGGTGTCGGTGCCGAAGACCAGGTGCGTCTGGGCCGAGTCCCGGCCCACCCGGTGCTGCTCGCCCCGCCGGGCGGGGCGCGGCGCCACCGGGGCCCGCGGGGCCTCCGCCCGGCCGTCGGCGAACCACCCCTCCCGCTCCAGCAGCGCCAGGACCTCCTCGTGGTCCACCCGTCCCGCCGCCGCGATCACGCAGTTGCCGGGGTAGTAGCCGGCCCCGTGGACCGCGCGCAGGTCACCGGCGGAGAGCCCGCCGACGGTCTCGCGCGTGCCCAGGATGGAGTAGCCGTAGGGATGCTCGGGCCAGAGCCGCTCGCTGAACAGCTCGAACACCTGATCGTCCGGGGTGTCCTCGACCGTGGCGATCTCCTCCAGCACCACGTTCCGCTCCAGCGAGAGGTCGTCCTCGCGGAGCAGCGGGCGGCGGACCAGGTCGGTGAGGACATCCAGCGCCCGGGGGAGGTCCTGGTCGAGGACGTGGGCCTGGTAGTTGGTGTGGTCGCGGCTGGTGTAGGCGTCGAGCGAGCCGCCCCGGGCCTCGAGCTCCAGCGCCAGCTGCCGCGCGCTGCGCCGCTCGGTGCCCTTGAACACCATGTGCTCAAGCAGGTGGGAGACACCCATCTTGCCCCGCGGCTCGTGCGCGCTCGCGGTGCGGACCCACACCCCGGCGGCGACGGAGCGCACGCCGGGGAGGTGCTCGGTCTGGATGATCAGGCCGTTGGGGGCGACGCTCCGGGCGAGCCCCTCGTCGAGGCGGCTGGTGTCCACGGCGCGCCCCTCACTCCTTCGGGATGAGCGCCTTCCGGGACAGCTTCATCCGGCCCTTCTCGTCCACCTCGAGCAGCTTGACCTTCACGATGTCGCCCTTCTTCACGACATCCTCGGTCTTCTCGGTGCGGGCGTGCTGCAGCTCGCTGATGTGGAGCAGCCCCTCGACCCCGGGGAGGATCTCGACGAAGGCACCGAAGGCGGTGGTGCTCTTCACCGGACCCTCGTAGATCTTGCCGACCTCGGGCTCCATCACCATCGACTCGATCATCTGGCGGGCCTTCTCGCCGCCCTCGCCACCCGGCGAGGAGATGGTGACCAGGCCGGAGTCCTCGATGCTGATCGTGGCGCCGGTGGCGTCCTGGATGCCGCGGATGGTCTTGCCCTTGGGACCGATCACGTCGCCGATCTTGTCCGGCTTGATCATGATGGTGATGATCCGCGGCGCGTAGGGCGAGAGCTCCGGCCGCGGCGCGGCCAGCACCTTGCCCATCTCCTTGAGGATGTGGAGCCGGCCCTTCCGGGCCTTCTCCAGCGCCTCTTCCATGATCTTCAGGTCCATGCCCTCGATCTTGATGTCCATCTGGATCGAGGTGATGCCGTTGGTGGTGCCGGCGACCTTGAAGTCCATGTCCCCGAGGTGATCCTCGGAGCCCAGGATGTCGGTCAGCACGGCGACCTTCTTGCCTTCCTTGATCAGGCCCATCGCCACGCCGGCGCAGGCGGCCTTGATCGGCACGCCGGCGTCCATCATCGCCAGGGAGCCGCCGCAGACCGAGGCCATGGAGGAGGAGCCGTTCGACTCCAGGATCTCCGAGACCACGCGCACGGTGTAGGGGAACTTCTCGAAGTCCGGCAGCAGCGGGTGCAGCGCCCGCTCCGCCAGCGCGCCATGCCCGATCTCGCGCCGGCTGGTGCCGCGCACCGGCTTGACCTCGCCGGTCGAGTAGGGCGGGAAGTTGTAGTGCAGCATGAACGACTTGCTGGACTCGCCCACCGTGTCGATCGTGTCGAGCCGCTGCTCATCGTCCTGGGTGCCGAGGGTGACGGTCACCAGGGACTGGGTCTCGCCCCGCTGGAACACCGCCGAGCCGTGGGTGCGCGGCAGGTAGCCGGCGGTGATGCTGATCGGCCGGATGGTGTCGCAGTCGCGCCCGTCCACCCGCTCGCCCTTTTCCAGCACCTGGGCCCGCATCACCCGGTACTCGATATCCTCCAGCAGCCCGGAGATCTGCTTGCCGGCCTCGGGGAACTCCTCGGCCAGCGCCTCCTTGACCTTCGCCTTCAGCGCCTCCGCGCCGGCGGCGCGGGCGTGCTTGTCTTTGGCGTTGATGACCTTCGCCATCTCGTCCTCGGCCAGCGCCTTCACCTTCTTGACCAGCGCCGGATCCGGCTCGTCCCTGGTCCACTCGAGCTTGGGCCGGGCCGCCTTGCTGATCAGCTTCTCCTGGTGGCCCAGCAGCTCCTTGAGGCCCTTCTGCGCCACCTTCAGCGCCTCGAGCACCTCGGCCTCGGAGACCTCGAGCGCCCCGCCCTCGACCATGACGATCGAGTCGGCGCTGCCGCTCACCGTCACGTCCACGGTCGAGAACTCGAGCTGCTGGAAGGTCGGGTTGAGGATCCAGTTGCCCTCGAGCCGGCCCACCCGCACCGCCGCGATCGGCCCGTTCCACGGCACCGGCGAGAGCGAGAGCGCCAGTGACGCCGCCACCACGCTCAGCACGTCGGCGTCGTTCTCCTGGTCCGCCGAGACCACGGTGACGAAGACCTGGACCTCGTTCTTGAAGCCCTCGGGGAACAGCGGCCGGATGGACCGGTCCACCACCCGGGCCGCCAGGATCTCCTTGTCGCTCGGCCGGCCCTCACGCTTGATGAACCCGCCGGGGAACTTGCCCGCGGCGTAGGTCCGCTCCCGGTACTCGACCGTCAGCGGGAAGAACGGCAGCGTGGACTGGTTGGGCGAGACGGTGATGGCGGCGAGGACGACGGTGTCGCCGAACCGGATCTCGGCCGACCCGGCGGCCTGCTTGGCGAGGCGGCCGGTCTCGATGATGAGCGGACGGCCGGCGAACGTGGTTTCAATGCGATGAGCGGTCACGACTGTTCCTGTGCCTGGGGCCCCAATAGGTTGAAGGGCGTCCCCGCGATGACGGAGACGCCCTGGATCGTGCGAAGCGGTTAGTGCCGGAGGCCGAGCTGCTCGATGAGCGCGCGGTACGTCGACAGATCGTTCCGCCTCAGGTAATTCAGCAGCCGACGCCGCGTGCCCACCATCTTGAGCAGCCCGCGACGGCTGTGATGATCCTTGGGGTGGGTACGGAAATGGTCGGTGAGGGAGTTGATCCGCTCGGTGAGCAGCGCGATCTGCACCTTCGCCGACCCGGTGTCGGACTCGTGCGCCCGCTGCTGAACGATGACCGCCTGCTTGTCAAAACCCATGCTGCGTGTATCCTCTTGGCACTGACGGCGGGGTGGTTCCCCGAGGCTCATAAAATCAGTTAGCACAACAGTATAACTCATCGAATCCCCAGGTGGCAACCCCGCCATGAGCGCCGATCAACCCACCCCCGGCCAACGCCTCGGTCCCTACACCATCGACCGCCTCCTCGGCCAAGGGGGGTTCGCCTGGGTCTATGCCGGGCACAGGGATGACGGTAAGTCGTTTGCCATCAAGGTGTTGAAGCCTCGGTACGCGTCGGACCCGGCCTTCGAGAGCCGGTTCCGGCAGGAGGCCGCCTTCGCCGCCCAGCTGGAGCACCCCCACATCATCCACATCCAGGACGTGGGCGCCCAGGAGGGATTCGCCTACTTCGTCATGGATCTCTGCCCCGACAGTCTCTCCGCCCGGCTGGCCCGCGAGCCCGCCCTGCCGGAGCCCGACGCCGCCGGCATCGGGATGGACGTGGCCCGGGCCCTGGCCTTTGCCCATGGCCGCGAGGTGATTCACCGCGACATCAAGCCCGACAACATCCTGCTGGCGGAGGACGGGCATGCGGTGCTCACCGACTTCGGCATTGCCCGGGCGGTGAGCGGCTACGTGCAGGCGACCGGGTTCATGATGACCATCGGGACCCCCACCTACATCTCCCCGGAGCAGGCGCAGGGGCGGCCGCTCGATGGGCGCACCGACCTCTACTCCCTCGGCATCACGCTGTACCGGATGGTGACCGGCGACGTGCCCTTCCGTTCGAACGACTGGTTCGAGCTGGCCCGGATGCACGTCGAGGAGGCCCCCGAGCCGCCCCGTGCCCGGCGGCCTGACCTGTCCAAGCGGTTCGAGCGGATCATCCTCCGGCTCCTCGCCAAGCACCCGAACGACCGCTACCCCACCGCCCAGGCCCTGCTCGAGGACCTGATGGACATCAGCGACCGCACCCGGTCCACCTCCGACATCCCCGTGCCGGAGGGCTACCTGCGCGACTCCCGCGCCGCCGCCAAGCCGGCGGACGACGGCGGCAAGAAGAGCTGGTGGAAGATGTGGTGAGGGGCGGCGCCCGGCACTCGCCGAGCCCCGCCCCTCCCGACATCCCTCGCGGCCTCCCGATCCTACGGCCGGACTGAGGTCGCCTCCGGCGCCAGCAGGTCCGCCACGCGCCCCTCGATCCGGTACACCACCGAGTCGCTCGCCCGGCGGGCCCAGAAGGAACCGCTCGGGATCGAGTCGAGCTCCAGCCCCAGCAGCTCCTGTCCCGCCCGGTCGAGGACCCGCACCCGCCGCTCCGTCCCGCCGAAGTCGGGCGCCGGGCCGGTGGCCTCGGGGAAGCCGACCGCGCGGATGTCCCCGAACTGAGCCACGAACCGCGCCGCCTTCAGCGAATCGGCGGCGCCCGCGGGCGCCCGCCAGCCATCGCCGTCCCGCACCAGCGCCCAGGCCTGGCGCCCCCGGGTCACCTCGATCCGTCCGATGCTGTCGGCCGGCACCCGCGCCACCTGCCGGTCCCGCCACTGCTCCGCCGGTTGCATCATGGCCTCGGCGAAGGGCCCGCGCAGCAGGTATACCGGCGCGGTCCCCGCGCGGCGGACGTAGAACCCCTCGAAGTCCGGCCCGCGACTGCCGACCCAGAGATCCAGCGCCGGGCCGCTCGTCGTCGTCAGGACGAACCGCCGGCCGTGGAGGCTGTCCACGCCAAGCTGCTCGTGCGAGGAGGGACTCTCGGAGACGAGTTCGTTCCGGGCCAGGCTGTCGTCGAGGGTGGCCAGGAAGGCGGTGACGGCCGCGGTGGCGGCGGGGAATCCGTTCACCCGCCAGGCCGCGCCGTCCGGGACGATGACGGTGGAATCGCCGTTGACCCGGATGTCGATCCGGGCGAGGTCGGTCACCGGCACATGCGGCAGCCCGAAGCCGCCACTCGCGTCGCGGGCGGGGCGCCGCACGATCGCGAGCGCCCCCCAGAGGAGAATCACCACCACCAGGGCGATCGCGATCCGGAGCAGCATCCGTGGCGTCATGCGGCCTCCGCCCGCGCGCCGCCGCGCGGGGCCCACGGGGTGAGGGACCGCCGGCGCCGCGCGGCGAGGTGCACCAGCCCGAACAGCCCCACCAGCAGCGGCAGGCCGATCACGTTGGCGTACTTCACCCCCTGCTGCAGCGCGGGGGTGGAGAAGAGCAGTCGCGGCGGGCGCCGGTCGCGGCTCCGGATGGAGATCATCGCCTCGTCCTGGGCCAGCCAGTCGACCGCGTTGAGGGCGAAGATCGCGTTCTCCGCCGAGCTGCTGGCGTAGCGGTCGGTGGCGAACTCCATGTTGCCTACCACCACCACCCGGCCTTTCGGCCCGCCGGCGGTGCTGTCCGAGGCCATGGCAGAGGCGGCCATCATGCGCGGTTTCGGGTCCACCGGCGGGAACTCCCGCCGCGGATTGAGGTCGATGTCGCCCTCGGAGACGGACGCCACCCGGCTGGTCATGAGCAGCGGCTGCACGTCGGTGTGCGCACCCTGGACCACCTCGATGCTGCTGGCCCACGGCAGGAACACCTCGCCCACGCCCTCGGTGACCACAGTGCCACCGCCCGCCTGGGTCCGGAGCCAGAACGGGTAGGGCTGGTACACCGGGGCACCCCCCGGCCCCGGCACCGGGACGATCTGGTTGCTCGAGAGGTCATAGACGAGGTCCGGCCGCACCTTCACGCCGAAGCGCGCCAGCAGCCGGTTCCAGACCGGCTCCCGCCCGGTGGCGCGCGGGGTGCGCCCGTCGATCGGTGCGCCGGTGGTCATGATCAGGGCGCTCCCGCCGCGGTCGAAGAACCGGCTGAACCGCTCCTCCACCCCGGCCGGGAAGCTGTCCGGCTGCCCCGCGATCACCAGGGTATGGATGGAGTCGGCGGGGGCGGTCGAATCACCCAGGGAGACCGGCACCACGGTGTAGCTCTTGGCCAGCTGGTCCTGGAGGATGTCGAGGTTGCGGCCCTCCTGGCCCCAGTCGTCCATGGCGACGACCAGCCCGACGGTCGGCTTCTGCTTCCGGGTGAGGCCGCGGATCGCGACGGCGAGACGGTACTCGAGGTCATCGGTGCGGCGCACGAAGGGAATCGGCTCGCTGCCATTGGCATACTGCACCACGAGGCCGAGGTATCCCTCCTTCACCTGCAGCTCCGACTGGCCCACGACGTTGAACTGCACCGGGGTGATGCCAAGGGTCTGGGCATCGCGCTTGGCCTCGGGGTCCTTGGCCGGATCACGTTCCACCACCCGCACCTTGCCGCCCCCCGCGGCGCGGAGGTCGCGCAGCAGGTCATCCAGGTCGCGCTTCATCAGCGCCACCTCGGCCGGCAGCTCCTCGGAGGCGAAGAGCTTGATGGTGACGATGTCGGGCAGGCTGCCGAGCAGCGACCGGGTGGCCGGGGCCAGGGTATAGGCCCGCCCCGGGGTGAGGTCGAGGCGGCCGCCGATGTAGCTGCCCAGCAGGTTCACGACCACCAGCAGGCCAACCAGGAGCAGCACGCCGACCCGCAGCCGGCGGATGGGCGCCTGCCCCGCGGCAAGCTTGCGGGCGAGCAGCGACCCGAACGCCAGGGTCAGGAAGATCGCGGCCAGCGAGAGGAAATAGATCGCGTCGCGCAGGTCGATCACCCCGCGCCCGATCGAGTCGAAGTGGGATAGCACCCCGAGCCGCGCCGCGATGGCGCCAAGCACCGGGGGCAGGCCCACCACCAGCGGGTTGAGCCCCACCAGCACCAGCAGGAACATCACCGCCACCGCCACGATGAACGCGGTGATCTGGCTCCGGGTCATGCAGCTGGCCCAGACCCCCACCCCGGCCAGTCCGGCCGAGAGCAGCAGCGCCCCGGTGTACTGCGCGAACACGGGCCCCCAGGCCAGTTCGGCGCCGAGCGAGAGGCCCAGCGGGATCGGCAGGGTGAGGAGGATCGCGGTCCAGAGGAAGAACACCGCCCCGAGGTACTTGCCGAGCAGCAGCTCGAACTCGGTGATCGGCTGGGAGAGCAGGACCTCCAGCTGGCCGCTCCGGGCGTCCTCCGCCAGGGTGCGCATCGCCACCGCCGGCACGAAGAAGAGGAACAGCCACGGCAGTACGTCCAGCATGGGCCGCAGCGAGGCGGTGCTGGTCAGGTACGCCTGGCGGAAGAACAGGAAGGCGTTCACCACCAGGAAGACGATCACCAGCACGTAGCCCGTGGGGCTGTCGAACAGCGCCTTCAGCTCGCGCCGCGCGACGGTCAGGATCGGCTTCATGCGGCGGCCCCCCGTCCGGTCAATTCGCGGAAGAGGTCCTCCAGGCTGCCGGCTTCCTGGTGCAGCTCGTACAGCGTCCAGCCGGCCTCCTGCGCCAGCCGGAACACCAGCGGCCGCACGTCATCGGTGGCCCCGGCGGTGAGCCGGACCCGCATCCGGCCCTGCTCCGCCGTGGCCACCGCGGCGCTCACGCCCGGCAGGGCACGGAGCCGCTCCTCGACGCCCTCGCCGGTGGCTTCGACGATGACGTGTACCTGCCCGCCGGCCCGGCTCACCAGCTCTTCCACCGGCCCGTCGGCGGCCAGCGCACCCCGGTTGATGATCAGCAGCCGGGAGGCGACGTGCACCACCTCGGACAGCACGTGGGTCGAGAGCAGCACGGTGCGCTCCCGCCCGAGGTGGCCGATCAGCTGCCGGATCTCGGCCCGCTGGTTGGGGTCGAGACCCTCGGTGGGCTCGTCGAGGACGAGGAGGTCGGGCCGGTGCAGGATCGCGGCCGCGAGCCCCACCCGCTGGCGGTAGCCCTTGGAGAGCTCGCCGATGGGCCGGTGGTAGACCGCCTCCAGGCCGGTGGCGGCGACCGCCTCGTCGGTGGCCTGCGCCAGCGGCCCCCCGGCCAGGTCGCGGAGCCGGCCGGTGAAGGCCAGGTACTCCGCCACCAGCATCTCGGTGTAGAGCGGGTTGTTCTCGGGCAGGTACCCGACCCGGCGCTTGGCCTCGCGGCCGGCGTCGGCCAGCGGGACCCCGTCGAACAGGATCCGGCCGCCGTCGGGATCGTGGTACTGCGTGATCATGCGCATGGTGGTGGACTTGCCGGCGCCGTTGGGGCCGAGGAAGCCGACCACCTGGCCGCGGTCCACGGCGAAGCTCACGTCGTCGACCGCCGTGACCTGGCCATAGCGCTTGGTGACATGTTCGAGGGTGAGGAGCGTCATCGAGGGCAGGTTGCGAGGGTTGGACTGCAGTCGGGGTGGCACCGGCCAGGCACCACTCTCCGCGGGCACGGATGCCCGGGCCGCCGGGAGCGTCGCGCCCCGGTCAGCCCCCCACCAGGCCGCGGAAGAAACCCATGATCCCGGCCCAGTTACGGGCCAGGTCGTTCTTGAACGCCAGGACCATCAGCATGACGATGAGCACGAATCCCACGACGGTGAGCCGCTCCCGCAGCTTGAGCGAGAGGGGCCGGCGCCGCACCCCTTCCGCCAGCAGGAACAGGAACTGGCCGCCGTCGAGGATCGGGACCGGCAGGAGGTTGAGCACCGCGAGGTTCACCGACACCAGCGCCAGGAAGGCCAAGAACTGGTCCGCCCCCATCCGGGCGCTCTGCGCCGCCATCTGGCCGATCAGGATCGGCCCGCCGACCTCGCGGCTGGAGATCCGCGCCGAGAGCAGGCCGTGCAGCGTCCGGACGATCTGGGTCGAGGCCTGACCGGTGGCGTGCAGCCCGGCGCTCAGCGCACCGGCGAGGCTGTACGGCCGGTTCTGGTACGGCACGGCGGCACGGAAGGCGACCCCCACCTTGCCGACGACCTGGCCATCCTCGGTGGTGGAGTCAGGGGTGACGGTCAGCTCCACCGGCCCCGCCGCCCGGCCCACGGTCCACTGCATCGGGCGGCCGGCCGAGGCGCGGATCTGTCGCACCAGGCCGTCCCACTGGCTGATGGGCTCGCCATCCACCGCCAGCACGGTGTCGCCCACCTCCAGGCCGCCCCGCGCCGCGGCGCGTCCGGCCTCGACCAGGTCGGCGACGGGCTGGTGGTAGGGCGCCAGCGCCAGCGTGGCGCGGACGCGATCGGTCAGCGCCGCCGGGTGGATGCGCAGCACCACGCTCCGGCCATCGGCCAGCGTCAGTGCCACGGTGTCGGCCGCGGCGCTGCTGATTCCCTGCTCCACGTCATTCCAGGAGCGGACGCTGTCGCCATTGATGGCGACAATGCGATCCCCGGGCCGGAGCGTGGTGAGTGCCTCCGCCCCGGGTGGCAGGCTGTCGGTGACCACCCCACCGATGGTCGTCACCGGATCGATCTGTTCCCCGTTGTTGAACGCGAGCGTGGTGAACACCGCCCACGCGAGCAGGGTGTTCATCACGACCCCGGCGAGGATCACGATCATCCGCTTCCAGACCGGCTGGGCCTCGAAATACTCGTGCGGCTCGACCGGCAGGGCGCCTGCCGGGCGGCCGTCGGGATCGTGTCCCTCGAGCGCGCTGCTCGCGACCGCCTCTTCCTGACTCGCCATCTTCACGTAGCCGCCGAGCGGCAGCCAGCAGATGGCGTACTCCGTGGTGCCCCGACGGAACTTGAGCCCCGGGATCGGGTTGCCCATGCCGATGGCGAAGCGATGCACCCGGATCCCCGCCCACTTGGCGGCGAGGAAGTGCCCCAGCTCGTGCACGAAGATCAGCACGCCGAGGGTGACCACCAGCGGCCACAGGTTCTGGAACAGGCTCACGCCAGCACCTCATGCGCGTGCGCGCGGGCCATGCGGTCCGCGGCACGGACGGTCTCGAGTTCACCCACGGGCTCGACCCGGTGGGCCTGCAGCACCCGGTCAATCACTTCGGCAATGCGGCCGAACGGAATCCGCCCGGCGAGGAAGGCGGCAACGGCCACCTCGTTGGCGGCATTGAACGCGGCGGGCGCGGTGCCCCCCGCGCGGCCGGCGGCCACCCCGGCGCGGAAGGCGCCGAACACCTCGGCCCGCACCGGCTCGAACGTCAGCGCCGCGATCGCCACCGGGTCGAAGCGGCGGACCCCGCGGTCGGGGAGCCGCTCCGGGTGGGTGAGCGCGTACAGGATGGGCAGTTCCATCGTCGGGAAGCCCAGCTGCGCGATCACGCTGCCATCGCAGAACTCCGCGAAGGCGTGGATGATGCTCTGCGGGTGGACCACCACCTCGAGGGCGTCATACGGCAGCTGGAACAGGTGATGCGCCTCGATGATCTCCAGCGCCTTGTTGGCCAGGGTGGCGCTGTCCACCGTGATCTTGCTGCCCATCCGCCAGGTGGGGTGGTTGAGCGCCTCCTCGACG
This sequence comes from uncultured Gemmatimonadaceae bacterium, assembly GCA_964647615.1. Lineage (GTDB taxonomy): Bacteria > Gemmatimonadota > Gemmatimonadetes > Gemmatimonadales > GWC2-71-9 > JADJOM01. The sequence goes on from CAZYIV010000044.1 coordinate 25,071, forward strand.
GTGGCCTGCGCGATCCGCTCCGCCTCCCAGGCGCGGAACGGCCCGCCGGAGGCCGTCAGGATCAGCCGTGCCAGCCCCGCCTCGCGGCCGGTCACGCATTGCAGCACCGCGCTGTGCTCGGAGTCGACCGGCACCAGCTCGCCGCCGCCCTCGCGGCTGGCCTGGCGCACCAGGTCGCCGGCCATCACCAGCGTCTCCTTGTTGGCCAGCGCCACGCGCTTGCCGGCGCGGAGCGCCGCGAGCGTCGCGTCCAGGCCGGCCGCACCGACCACCGCGTTGAGCACGATGTCGGCATCAGGGTGGGTGGCCGCCTCCACCAGCAGCTCGGGCCCCCGCGCCTCGACGGTGCCGGTGAGCCGCGGCCGCCACTCGCGCGCCTGCCGCTCCAGCGCCGCCTCGTTGGCGCGGGCGGTGAGCGCCACCACCCGGAAGCGCTCCCGCTGCCGGCCCAGCACCTCGAGCGCGCTCTTGCCGATCGAGCCGGTGGAGCCGAGGATGGCGATGCCGCGGGTGGCGGGCGCCGTCATCAGAGCACGCCGAAGAGGCGGTAGAGCGCCGCCGAGAGCGGGAGCACGAAGTACAGCGAGTCGAA
>CAZYIV010000044.1:25762-28243 GCA_964647615.1 uncultured Gemmatimonadaceae bacterium
CGAAGAGGCGGTAGAGCGCCGCCGAGAGCGGGAGCACGAAGTACAGCGAGTCGAACCGGTCCAGCACGCCGCCGTGCCCCGGGATGAGCGCGGAGGAGTCCTTCACCCCCACCTCGCGCTTGTACAGGGACTCGGCCAGGTCGCCCACCTGCCCCAGGATGCCGAGCACCAGCGCAAAGAGCAGCCCCTGCCCCAGCGGCAGCGCGACTCCCAGCCGGGCCAGCACCAGCGCGTTCAGCACCGGCACGGTGGCGAGGGCGCCGAGCACCCCGGCGATCGAGCCCGACCAGGTCTTCCCCGGGCTCACGCTGGGCCAGAGCTTGGGCCCGCCGATCGCGCGGCCGGCAAACATGGCGGCCGTGTCGCAGACCCAGGTCACCACCAGCGGGAAGAACACCAGCCACGCCCCGGCCCAGGAGAAGCCGCCGTACGCGCCGTGCCGGATCGGGATCAGGAAGGCGGCGAGCCCGGCCGGGTAGATCACGCCGAAGGCGGTGGCGGCGGTGGCGCCGAAGGGATGCTCTCCCGGCTGCCGGCGGAGCAGCGCGACGGTGAGCAGCGCCACCACCCACAGCCCGCCGAGAAACCAGCCCCACTCCGCCAGCGCCACCGACCCGGTGACGTTGAGGTAGGCGAGCACCGGGACCAGCGCGGCCGAGCCCAGCCCGAAACGGGTGAGCGGCTGCACCCCCTGGCGCCGGGCGAAGTCGTACAGCTCGCGGGCGCCGAGCAGCGCGGCGATCGAGACCACCGCGACCAGCGCCCAGCCGCCCACGTAGACCACCCCCAGCGCCGCGGGGATCGCGACGACGGCAAAGGCGACGCGCTGCGTGAGATTGGACGCCATCGCGACCGGGCTAGACCGAGACCTTACCGAAGCGGCGGTCGCGGCGCTGGTACTCGAGGATGGCTTCCCAGAGGTGCTGGCGGGTGAAGTCGGGCCACAGCACCGGGGTGACGAACAACTCGGCGTAGGCCAGCTGCCACAGCATGAAGTTGGAGAGGCGCAGCTCGCCCGAGGTGCGGATCAGGAGGTCGGGATCGGGAAAGGCGGCGGTGTAGAGCTGACGGGACAGCGCCTCCTCGTCCACCTCGGCGGGGTCGAGGCGGCCGGCTCGCACCTCCTCCGCCAGGAGCCGCGCGGCGCGCGCCAGCTCGGCCCGGCTGCCGTAGGAGATCAGGATGTTGAGCGCCAGGCGGCCGCCGCCGGTGGTGTGGGTCATGAGCCGCTCCACCGCGGCGCGCTGGGCCGGGGGGAGGCGGTCCAGGTCGCCCAGGAAGCGCACGGTGACGCCCTGGTCCTTGAGCTCGGCCATCTCCCGCGCGATGTACTCCTCCAGCAGCCCCATCAGGGCGCCGATCTCCTCCGCCGGCCGCTGCCAGTTCTCCTGGCTGAAGGCGAACAGGGAGAGCACCTCGACCCCGGCGGCGAGCGCGCCCTCCACGACCTCGCGCACCGCCTTCATCCCCGCCTTGTGGCCGAACGGCCGCGGGAGCGCGCGTCCGCGCGCCCAGCGGCCGTTCCCGTCCATGATGATGGCGACGTGCGCCGGCAGCGCACCATGCAGCTTGACCTGCCGGAGCAGCGCGTCGTCCATGGACTCAGACTTCCATGATCTCCGCCTCTTTGGCGGCGATCATCGTGTCGATCTGCTTGATGTGCTCATCGGTGAGCTTCTGCAGCTCCTTCTCGCCGCGGGTCTTGTCGTCCTCGGCGATCTTCTCGAGCTTCTTGATCTTGCCGTGAGCGTCACCGCGCGCGTGCCGCACCGCCACCCGGCCCTCCTCACCCAGCTTGTGCACCACCTTCACCAGGTCCTTGCGCCGCTCCTCGTTGAGCGCCGGGATCGGCACCCGGATCAGGCCGCCCTGGTTGGCCGGGTTGAGGCCCAGGTCCGAGTCGCGGATGGCCTTCTCGATCACCTGGGCCAGGCCCTTGTCGAACGGCTGCACCGTCAGCATCCGCGGCTCGGGCGCGGCGACCATCGCCACCTGGTTGAGCGGCATGTGGCTGCCGTAGGCCTCCACCCGCACCGTGTCCAGCAGCGAGGTGGTGGCCTTGCCGGTGCGGATGCCGGAGAACTCCCGCCGGGTGTTCTCCACCGCCTTGCCCATCAGGTCCTTGGCGTGCTTCAGCAGTTCGGGGATGGTGTTCATTGCACGATGGTCCCGACCGCGGCCCCCTGGAGCACCCGGTCCAGGTTGCCGGTCTGGTTCATGTTGAAGACGACGATCGGCAGCTGGTTGGTCTGGCACAGCCCGAACGCGCTGCGATCCATCACCTCGTAGCCGTTGACCAGCGCCTCCTGGAACGTCAGCTCGGGGATCAGCTCGGCGCCAGGGTCCTTCCGCGGGTCGGCGGTGAAGATCCCCTCCACGTTGGTCCCCTTGAGGATCACCTCGGCCTCCACCTCGAGCGCCCGGAGCACGGCCGCGGTGTCGGTCGAGAAGTACGGGTTGCCAGTGCCACCCGCAAAGATA
>CAZYIV010000045.1:0-27687 GCA_964647615.1 uncultured Gemmatimonadaceae bacterium
ATCAGGGTCGGGCGGCCGAGCACCTCGCCCAGCACCCGGGTGAATTCCGCGTTGGTGACCGGCGCCGGTGCGGTCAGGTTCACCGGTCCCTGCAGCGACGGATTGAACAGCGCCTCGGCGATCGCCCCGACCACGTCGTCCACGCTGATCCAGCTCATGTACTGGGCCCCGCTGCCCAGCCGCCCGCCCAGCCCCGCCTGGAACGGCGGCAGCATCTTCTGCAGGGCGCTGCCCGCCGGCGTGAGCACCACCCCGATCCGGCCCCGCACCACCCGGAGCCCCACCCGGTCCGCGGACGCCGCGGCGGCCTCCCACGCGTGCCCCACCCGCTCGAGGAAGCTCGCCTCCGGTCCGGTGCGCAGCGGGGACCGCTCGGTGAGGGGCTCGTCGCCGCCGGGCGGGTACACGCCCACCGCGCTGGCCGAGAACAGCGCCCGCGGCCGGTCGGGCCGGGCGGCGAGATGCTCCGCCAGCAGCTCGGTGCTCTGCACCCGGCTTTCGAGGATCCGCCGCTTCACTTCGGTGGACCAGCGGGCCGAGCCGATCGACTCGCCGGCGAGGTGCACCACCGCGTCCACCCCCTCGAGCGCCTTGGCATCGAGCTCGTGCCGGCCCGGCTGCCACAGGAAGTCGCCCGGCCGCGGGTCCCGGCGGACCAGGCGGCGCACGGTGTGGCCGCCGGTGGTCAGGAAGGGGATGAGGCTCGCGCCCAGCAGGCCCGTGCCGCCGGTGACCAGGATCGTCGCCGGCTTCGCGTTGAGCCGGCGGTGCGCCGCCAGGTCGGCGGCGACGGTCGCGTGGCGATAGCGGAAGGTGCGCTCCAGCCGCCCGGCCACCATGCCCGCGCCCAGCTCGCCGGCGGCGCCGAAGGGGAGCTCGTATTCGACGTGATCGAGGTAGCGGCAGCGGTCCGGGCCCAGTGGTTCGAACCGGTGGGTGTGGATCCACCGGGCGAACGGTCCCTCCACCTGCTCGTCCACGAACTGCCGTCCGGGCTCGGCTCCCAGGTGGCGCGCCACCCAGCGCTGCCGCACCGGGCCGATCGGCACCTCGAGCACGACCTTGCCACCGGTGATGTCGCCCTCGCGCTCCAGCACCCGCACCGGTTCCCACGGCGGCGCCAGCCGTTCGAACGCGCCGGGCCGCGCATGCCAGGCATACGCCGCCTCCGCGCTGACGGGGAGTTCGCTCGACTGTTCAAACTTCTGGCTGGCCATGCCGCCTCCGGAATCCAGGGCTCCGGGGCGAAGGATACTGCCCCCGCGTTCCCCGCGTGTACGCGGCGGCGGGCCGGAGGTTCCGCGACTCCCGTCGGCGCCCTATCTTGCCTCCGGTCGACGGCCCTCCGACCCCCCAACCCCCCAAGTCTCCGTGCCCCGGTTCCGCTCCGCGCTGCTCGCGCTCTGGCTCCTCCCGGCGGCCCTGCCCGCGCAGGGGTGGAGCGTCTCGCCCTTCCGCCCCCTCGACTTGCCCACCCCCAACCGCGTCCGCACCGGATCGGGGCGCCCCGGGCCCGGGTACTGGCAGCAGCGGGTGGACTACCGCATCCGGGCCACCCTGGATCCGACGTCTCACGAGCTCCGGGGCCACGCGGCGATCCACTACGTGAACAACTCGCCCGACGCGCTGCCCTACCTCTGGATGCACCTGGAGCAGAACATCTGTGCCCCGGGCAGCGTCACCGACCAGCTGGACCAGCCGCCGCTCGTCTTCCTCGGGACCGCCTTCGACTTCTCCTGTCAGGGCTTCGCCGGCGGGCTGACACTCGAGTCGGTGCGGCACCTCGGCCGGGACCTGCCACACGTGGTGAGCGGCACCACGATGCGGGTGGACCTCCCGCGCGCCATCCCGCCCGGCGGGTTCTACGACTTCGAGGTGGCGTGGCGCTTCACCGTGCCGCCCTACGGCGCCGGCCGGATGGGCCGCGACGGCGACCTCTACGAAGTGGCACAGTGGTACCCCCGGCTCGCGGTGTACGACGACGTGCGCGGCTGGAACCACGAGCCCTACATCGGCTCGGGCGAGTTCTACCTGGAGTACGGCCGCTTCGATGTGGCGCTCACGCTGCCGGCGGCGTTTGTCGCGACCGCGACTGGCACCCTCGACAACCCGCTCGAGGTGCTGACCGCCACGCAGCGCGCCCGGCTGGCCCGGGCCCGCACCGCCGACAGCGCCGTCGCGATCATCACCCGCGAGGAGGCCGGCGACGCGCGCCGCACCCGGCCCCGGAGCGGCGGCACGCTCACCTGGCGGTTCCACGCCGACAGCGTGCGCGACTTCGCCTTCGCCGCCTCCCCCCGGTTCCAGTGGGATGCCAGCGGCTGGCGCGGGGTCCTGATCCAGACCTTCTACCGGCCCGAGGCCACGCTCTGGGCGGAGGCCAACCGGATGGTCCGGGAGGGGCTGCGGAACTACAGCGAGCGCTGGCTGCCCTACCCGTACCCCCAGATGTCGAGCGTCGAGGGCCCCATCGAGGGGATGGAGTACCCGATGCTCACCTTCGATCCCGCCGGCCCCACGCGGATCGACCTCCAGTGGGTGCTGGCCCACGAGCTGGGGCACCAGTGGATGCCGATGATCGTCGGCTCCAACGAGCGGCTGTATCCCTGGATGGACGAGGGGTTCAACACCTTCATCGACTTGCGCAACGCCTCGGAGTACTTCACCGGCACGCCCTACGGCGACAGCATCGAGGTGCACCCGTTGCACCTCTACGCCGAGCACGCGGTGCCGGGCGCGGAGCAGGCGTTGATCAGCCGGCCGGTCGAGGTGCACGACCTCTTCTGGGCCGGCTACCAGAAGCCGGCGCTGATGCTGTCGCAGCTGCGCGACCAGGTCCTCGGCCCCGAGCGCTTCGAGTCCGCCTTCCGCGCCTACCTCCGCGCCTGGGCGTTCCGCCACCCGACCCCGGCGGACTTCTTCCGCCTCATGCGCGACCAGTCGGGGCAGGACCTCGACTGGTTCTGGCGCGAGTGGGTCCTGACCACCGCACGGCTCGACCAGGCGGTGGACTCCGTGGTGGCCCGGGGCGACTCGCTGACCGAGGTGTACCTCTCCAGCCGGGGTGACATGGTCATGCCCGTGACCCTGGAGCTGGGCCTGGCCGACGGCAGCAGCGCCCCCAACTCCCGCTACGTGCGCCTGCCGGTGGACATGTGGAACCTCGGTCCCCGGTTCACGTATCGCTTCCGCGGGCCGGAGCGCGTCACCTGGGTGAAGCTGGACCCGGAGGGCGAGCTGCCTGACATTGACCGGGGCAACAACCAGTGGGGTCCGTGACTCCGCGTTCGCTGGGCCGCCTCATCGGCGCCGTCATCCTGGGCCTCGCCATCTGGCTCGGCGGGCGGTTTGGCAATGGCGCCGCCCCGGCGCCGCCCCAAGCATCGGTGCCGTCCGCGGCGCCGGCCCCGGCGGCCCCGGTCTCGTCTTCGGTGGGCTTCCGGGACGCCCGCCACCTGGCGGACCATTTCCAGAAGCACGGGGCGGAGTTCGGCCGGATCACCGAGGCCGAGTACCTCCGGCGGGCCCAGGCCCTCCGGGATGGCCCTGCGGGTGGGGAGGTGCTGGAGGCGCGGCGGGCGGACGGGGTGGTGACCCGCTACAACCGGGGCGACGGTGCCTTCCTGGCCTTCGATCCGGACGGCGTCATCCGCACCTATTTCCGTCCCAACGACGGCGAGGCATACTTCAGGCGCCAGCTGCAGCGCTCCCCGGGGACCCCATGAACCAGCGTACGTCCGGCCCGAACGATCCCGTCCGCGAGTACCTGCGGAAGAGCGGTGCCTCCTACGCCGTCGTGGCGCAGGGGCTCCGGGGGCTGGTGGAGAACTGGGAGCGGGTGGTGGACCAGGTGCTCACCGGCTACGAGCTGAGCCTGGACGACTACCTCAACGACATGGACGGCCGCCAGCTGCTGGCCAACGCCCTGGAGCTGGCCCCCGCCGAGGTGCGCGACGCCTTCCTCCCCCGGGTGCGCGACGCCGACATGCGGATCCGGCTCAACCTCGTCCCCGCCGGTCGCTGCCTCTGGGGCGCGATCGTCGCCGGTGAGGAAGGGTGGTCGCCGGAGGAGCAGTGGTGGTACTTCGAGCGTCCCCGGAACGCGGGCGACGCGCTCATCCGAGAACTCGAGGCGATGTGATGTCGGCGCTGGCCCTCTACCACGGACAGGTGGTCATTCCGCTCGACGGGCGGCCGGTGGCAATCGGCCGCCTGCCCGAGTGCGACGTGCTGTTCGAGGGCTGGGAGGTCTCCCGCCGCCACGCTCGGATAGTCCCCACGCCGGCGGGGCCGCTGCTGGTGGACCGGAGCCGTTTCGGGACCTTCGTGAACCAGGCCCAGGTGGTGGCCCCGATGCTGCTGGCTCCCGGCGACGTCATCCGGATCGGCCGCTACCAGGTGAAGGTGGACGTGGCCCCGGAGGGGCTGAGCCTGCGCGGCTTCACCCCCCCGGCCGCGCGGGTGGGCAGCTGGACGGCGCGCTTCGGGCTGTCGGAGGTCACCGGGTTCGTCGCGGCGCTGCTCGGGGCCTGGCTGGCCGCGCGGGCCGGGGCGGGGCGCGGCGCGATGGTTGCCGCCGCCGTGGTACTCGAGACAATCGCCTACTACGCCGCGCTGCTGTTCCGCGACCTCCGCTTCGAGCGCCGGGAACGCGAGCGCGCCGGCCTGGCCTTCGGCGGCCGCGAGGTGCGCGACGTCCTGGCCAACCTCGGCCGGGAATTCGGGGTCGCCGAGGCGCTCGACACGCTCGTCCTCCGGCCGGTGTGCTTCTGGCTGGGGCTCGCCGCGGCGGGTTTCCCGTGGGGCATCGTCGGCGGCAAGCTGGTGGCCGATCTTCTGTTCTACGGTCCGGTCCTGGCGCGGCTCCACTGGCGCCTCGGCACCCGGCCGCAGCCCCGGCGCGATGTCGCCAGCCTGCGCGCCACCCAGGCGATGACCATCCCCACCCTCGGCGACCTGCGGGTGCTCGAGGACCAGCCCGGCCCGCCACTCCCCACCACTCACGACGGCGGCGAGCCGCCCTCCTCCCGCGCCTCCCGCTGACGCGGGCGGCCCGTCTCTCCAGGTCATGAGCGCGTACGGCGCGCAGTCCATGGTGGCCCCGCTCAGGCGGGTGCTGGTGCGCGCCCCGGACGCGAGTTTCGGGGACGCCGATCCCGTGCGCTGGCACTACACCGCGCGCCCCGACCTGGCTCGTGCCCGTGCGGAGCACGCCGCGCTGATCGCGCTGCTCCGCGCCGAGGGAGCGGAGGTCCTGCTGCACGACACGCCGCTCCCCGATCACGCCGACGCGATCTTCGTCCACGACCCGGTCCTGGTGACCGACCGCGGCACGATCGTGCTGCGCATGGGGAAGCCGGTCCGGCGCGGCGAGGAGGACGCACTCGCCGCCGCGCTGGAGCGCCACGGCGTTCCGGTGCTCGCCCGGCTCACCGGCGATGCCCGGGCGGAGGGTGGCGACTGCCTCTGGCTCGCGCCCGACCTGCTGGCGGTAGGTCTTGGCTTCCGCACCAACGCGGAGGGGCTGGGGCAGATCGCCGCGGCGCTCGGCCCGGCGGTCCGGCTTGTGCCGGTGCCGCTGCCCTACGACCAGGGTCCGGAGGCCTGCCTGCACCTGATGTCGCTGATCAGCCTGCTGGCCGACGACCTCGCGATCGTCCACCGGCCGCTGCTCCCGGTGCCGTTCTGGGAATTGCTGCAGGCGCGCGGCGTCCGCGGCGTGGACGTGCCGGAGGCGGAGTACGCCAGGATGGGGACCAACGTGCTGGCGCTGGCCCCGCGGCGCTGCCTGATGCTGGAAGGAAATCCCGGGACCCGGGCCCGGCTGGAGGCCGCCGGCTGCACGGTGCTGGAGTACCGGGGGGAGGAGCTCTCGCGGAAGGCCGAGGGCGGGCCGACCTGCCTCACCCGCCCGGTGCGGCGCGGCTGAGCCCGCGGGTCAGGCCCGGCGCACCGCCTGCCGCACCAGGATCAGGTCGGTCACGTTGTCCATGGTGAGCACGCCGGCGATCCGGCCCACGCTGTCGAGCACCGGGAGCGCGGGCAGGCCGCTGGCCCGGAGCCGGCCCAGCGCCTCGTCGAAGCTCAGGCCGAGCGGGAGGCCCGGCACGCCGGGGGTCATGGACTGGGAGACCGGCGAGTCCGGCCCGTGGTGCGCCAGCCCCTTGATGAGGTTGTCCCGGGTCAGCAGCCCGATCACCGCCCCCGCCGTGTCCACCACCGGGAACTCGCGCTGCTCGCCGTCGAGCAGCAGGTCCACCGCCTGCCGCAGCGGCGCGAACGCCGTGATGGTCTCGAACCGGGTGATCATCATCTGGTCCACGATGATCCCCTGGCCGGCGGCGCGGGTCTCCACCGCCGAGGCCTCCGCTCCCGCCCCCAGGTACACGAACACCGCGATCAGCACCAGCAGCAGGTCCTGGCCGATCAGCCCGTAGATCCCCGCCGCGATCGCCAGGTACTGGCCCACCCTCGCCGCCACCCGGGTGGCCCGCACCATCCCGAGCCGGGTGGCGAGCAGCGCCCGCAGCACCCGCCCGCCGTCCATCGGGTAGGCCGGGACCAGGTTGAACCCCAGCAGGATCACGTTGGAGACCAGCAGGAAGTGGCGCAGGCTCGAGGTCACCAGCTCGAAGCCGGCGACGTCGTCCTTGGAGAACATCGCCGGCACGCCGGCCCGGAGCACCGCCAACGGCGCGTCGCCGGCCGCCGCCATCCACACCCCGAAGCCGAACGCGATCGCGAGGTTCACCGCCGGCCCGGCGATGGCGATCAGGAACTCCTCGCGGGGCCGTTCGGGCAGCCGCTCCAGCCGGGCCACGCCGCCGATCGGCAGCAGCAGCACGTCCCGGGTCCGGATGCCGAACTGCCGGGCCGTGAGGATGTGCCCGAACTCGTGCAGCACCACGCAGGTGAAGATCGAGACCATGAGCCCGACAAGGTGGAGCGCGGCGGGCCAGCCCGCCTCGCTGTAGCCCACCATGCCGAAGTACAGCAGCAGCAGCACGAAGGTGAGGTGCACCTTCACGTCGACGCCGAAGAGGCGGACCAGCTTGAACGACCAGGCCATGGCCCAAACCTAAACAGAAAACCCGTCCGCGGGATCGCGTCCGGGTCTTCACGGCCGGGTTCATCACCCAGGACGGCCGCCTGGGGCCCCTGAGGGCTATGTCACGATTGCCCCACAGTATCGGCTGGCGGGCGCCGGACTTGAGCGTGGCACTTTCACTGGCCCCCCCGTGCCACTAATCTTGTCCCCCTCGCACCTGCACGTGGAGGCCGACATCGCCACCTCGCCCTGGTCCCCCAAGGACGCCGAAAAGCTCTACAACATGCCCGGCTGGGGGCTCGGATTCTTCCGGGTGAACCCGCAGGGCCGGGTCACCGTCCACCCCGACGGCAACCCCAAGCGGGGCCTCGACCTCTTCCAGCTGGCCATGGACCTCAGCGCGCAGGGCGTCGGCCTGCCGCTGCTGCTGCGCTTCTCGGACATCCTGCGGATGCGGATCCAGGCGCTGGCCTCGCAGTTCCAGGCCGCCATCACCGAGAACGCCTACGACGGGAGCTACACCACCGTCTATCCCATCAAGGTCAACCAGCAGCGCCACGTCATCGAGGAGATCGTCGAGTTCGGCGCCGCCCACGGCGTGGGGCTGGAGTGCGGCAGCAAGCCGGAGCTGCAGGCGGTGCTCGGCATCAGCGACAGCACCCGGCCGATGATCGTCTGCAACGGCTACAAGGACGAGGAGTACATGCGGCTGGCCCTGATGGGCCAGAAGCTGGGACACACCGTCTTCGTGGTGGTGGAGCAGCTCTCCGAGGTGGACACCTACCTCAAGGTGGCCGACGAGCTGGGCGTCTCTCCCACGATGGGCGTGCGCATCAAGCTGGCCACCGAGGGCGCGGGCCGCTGGGCCAAGAGTGGCGGCGAGAAGTCCAAGTTCGGGCTCTCGGCCATGGAGTTGATGAAGGTGCTGGACCGGCTGGAGGCGCTGGGCCGCAAGGACATCCTGCGCCTGGTGCACTTCCACCTGGGCAGCCAGATCACCGACATCCAGTACATCCGCGCGGGGCTGGAGGAGATCGGCCGGTTCTACGTGGAGCTGCGCAACATGGGCTTCGGGCTCACCCACGTGGACGTGGGCGGCGGGCTGGGCGTGGACTACGACGGCTCCCGCACCACCCGCCCGGCCAGCATGAACTACTCCATGCGGGAGTACGCCTCGGACGTGGTCTACACCCTCGGGACCATGTGCAAGGCCGAGGGTGTGCCCGCGCCGCACATCATCTCCGAGTCGGGCCGGGCGATCACCGCGCACCACTCGCTGCTGCTGATCAACGTCACCGACGTCGAGTCCCAGAGCGAGCCCGGCGCCCCGGACCTCGGGCCCGAGCCGCACCCGCTGCTGGTCGAGATGCACGAGAACCTCGAGTCCATCAGCGCCGACCGCCTGGCCGAGGCCCATCACGACGTGGTGTTCGCCAAGCAGCGGGCCCAGGAGATGTTCTCCAGCGGGGTCCTCACCCTGCGCGACCGGGCCAACGCCGAGCAGCTCTACCTCGCCACCATGACCCGCCTGGCGCGGCTGCTCGGCGGCGACAAGTCGGAACACCCCGAGATCTGGACCGACATCGAGTCCACCCTGGTGGACCGGTACTTCTGCAACTTCTCGGTGTTCCAGTCGCTGCCGGACAACTGGGCCATTGACCAGCTGTTCCCCATCATGCCGATCCACCGGCTGGACGAGCAGCCCAGCCGCCGGGGCACCCTGCAGGACATCACCTGCGACTCGGACGGCGTCATCGACCGGTTCGTCGGCGGCCGGAAGGGCAAGCCCTCGTTGGAGCTCCACCCCATCAAGGACGACGAGCCGTACCTGCTCGGCATCTTCCTCACCGGGGCCTACCAGGAGATCCTGGGCGACCTGCACAACCTGTTCGGCGACACCAACGCCGTCCACGTGCGGCTCACCGAGGGCGGCTACGACATCACCGACCTGGTTCACGGTGACACCGTGACCGAGGTGCTGCGCTACGTGCAGTTCCAGCCCGCCGACCTGCTGACCACCTTCCGCCGCAAGGTGACCAACGCGAAGGACCTGACCCGGCAGGACGCCAACCAGTTCATCGCCGACTACGTCGCCGGCCTCGAGGGCTACACCTACCTCGAGGGCGAGGAGCTGCCCGGGCCCGACGGGACGGCGTAAGGCGGCCCGGTCATGCGAACGGCGGGAGCCGGGACCAGGGGTCCCGGCTCCCGCCGTTCAGTGCGCAGGGGGGCCTGCCTACTTCCGGCTCAGCACCCCGTCCACCGAGGCCGCTCCGCCGCCCCGGATCATCACCGCGATCGCCAGCCCGATCGCGAGCAGGTGGTACTCATACCCCTCTCCCTGCTGGCCGCCGAACCAGTTCATGAAGAAGCCCACCTTGCTGTGCACCATGGCGACGGCCACCACCATGTTGCTGAAGATCCCGAACGCCGCCACCCGGGTGAGCGTACCGGTGATCAGCCCGAGCGAGCCGGCGAACTCCGCCAGGATCGCGAGCGCCGCGAAGAGGGCGGGGATGTGGAGCTGCTGGGTGAAGAATCCCATCGTGCCGCTCCAGCCGTAGCCCCCGAAGAGGCCCACGGTCTTCTGCAGCCCGTGCGGCAGCATCACGATCCCGAGCGTCAGCCGGAGCAGGGTCGCCACCGGGTCGGGGCTGGTATGGATCAGCTTGCGGAACATGCGTCGGCTCCCTTGGCTCAGGCGTTGGCGGTGTTGTAGTAGAAGCGCTCGTGCACGACCTGCCCGTCGCGCCAGCGGCGCGCCGCCACCTGCTCCAGCTTGACCCGGACCCCGCCCTTGAAGGTCACGTCCATCAGCCACTCCGAGTAGGAGCGGTCACCCTCGGTGGCGCTGCCCAGCAGGGCGGCGTGGTGGAACTGCTCGATGCTCTCGAGGAACTGCCGCTCGCGCTCGCGGTTGGCATCCTTGCCGGCCACCGGCGTGGCGCTGTTCTCCTGCATGACGACCTCCTCGGCGTAGAACTGCTCGAAGGCGTCGAGGATCCGGCCCTGCAGCACCAGGGCGTTGAGCTCCGCCTCGGCGGCGGCGGGGTGGGTGAGCGATGTCATGGCGGACTCCTTTGCAGATGAGTGAATGCTCAACTGATGACTAGTCAAGTAATGCGGCGTGCGAAGCGCCGTTCGGGGTCATGCGGTGCCACCCCGGATCTGGTCCAGCAGCCGCACCAGCTGCCGCTGCTGGGCCGGCGTCAGGTCGCCCAGGATGGTGTCGTCCAGCCGGTCCACGGTGGTGTCCATGCGGGCCAGCAGGGTGAGGCCCGCCGCGGCGATCCGGCAGGTGACCTGGCGCCGGTCCTCGGGACAACGCGCGCGGCTCACCAGCCGCTTGGCCTCCAGCCGGTCGAGCAGGCGGGTGATCCCCGGGGTCTGCTCGATCATCCGCTCGGCGATCTCCAGCGTGGGCAGTCCCTCCGCCCCGGCGCCGCGCAGGATCCGCAGCACGTTGTACTGCTGCACCGTGATGCCCTCGGCCTCGATCACGCCGGCCATCCGGCGCTTGAGCACGTCCACCGTGCGCAGCAGCGCCACCGCCGCTTCCTGGGCGGGGGTCCGGAACGGAACCGTCTGCTTGAGCTCCTGCTGGAGCCGGCTGGGCTGGTCGGCCATGCACCATTCTACACCGCATTGCTTGACTAGTCAAGTATTGTCGCCCGGGCCTGCCCCCGCGGGGGCGGGAGGGGGCCCTACCGGAGGGTGCGGACCAGCCAGTCGGCCAGGGTGTCCAGCACCTCCGCCGGGACGCTGACACCGGTCAGGGAGGCGTACTCCGCCGGGGAGCCGTCGGTGGCGGAGGGGAGGAAGAGGTGGTTGAGACCGGGGTAGACGTGCACGGTCACCTGGCGGTTGCCCGCGCTCCGGATCGCCGCCGCGAGGGTGTCGGCCTGGCCGGCGGTCACCTGCCGGTCTACCGCTCCCTGCAGGATCAGCACCGGCTGGCGGACCTGCCGGGCGGCCCGCAGCGGCTCGTAATGGCGGAACCAGCGCATCCACGGCAGGGCGGGGAGGGAATCGGCGCGGACCGCCGCCTCCACCTCACGGATGCGGCTGGCCCGCGCGCTGTCGGAGAGCCCCGGCTGGGTGCGAATGGGCCAGGTGGCCTGGTCCACCAGCACGTCGGTGCCGTTCTTCGAGGGCCCGGCCATCAGGACCAGCGCGGCGAGCCGCCGGTCCTGCGCGCCGAGCAGCGGCGCGATGACCGCACCCTCGCTGTGGCCCACCAGCGCGATCCGGTCCCCGGCGATCTCCGACTGGGCGCGCAGCCACCGGACCTGGGCCCGGGTGTCCTCGGCCAGGTCGGCGGTGGTGGCGGAGTCGGGACGTCCGCCGCTGCTGCCGGCGCTGCGGTCGTCACAGCGCAGGACGGCAATACCGGCGGCGGTCAGGCGCTCCGCCACCAGGCCGAAGATCCGGTAGTCACTCAGGATGGGCCACAGGCTCTCGTCGCGGGTCTGGATCCCGCTGCCGGTGATGGTGATCGCCGCCGGGAAGGGAGGCCGCCCCGCGGGGCGCGTCAGGGTGCAGCCCAGCGAAAAGGTGTCCGGTGCGGCGCCCGCCGGCACGCGCACCTCGGTGGCGGTCCAGGCCGCGCCGGCGGGTGGCGCGTAGTCGGGGGTGGGCGGCTTGAGCCCCATCAGGGGGGGCAGCGGGTCGGTGGGGCCGGCGAGGATCGCGCGCGCATTCTGGGCCGGGACCCGGATCTCCCGCACGGCGCCCGCGTCCAGCACGGCGGTGACCTCGAGCGAGGCGAGGGCCAGGTGCACCGAGTCGCCATCGGTGTGCACGGTGACCGGCAGCAGGGTGTCGCCCCCGGCCACGAACACCAGCGCCGTGGTGTCGCGGCCATGCAGCCGGCGGGCCAGCTCCGCGAACGGCGAGGTGCTCTGCGGCGGCAGCGCGAGCACCGGCCGCCCGGCGTGCGCCGTGGTGCGGTGCTGGCTCCCCTGGGTACGCACCACCCGGAGCGAGTCGCCGTCCTGGGTGGCCTCGAGGCTCCCCCGGACACTGTCCCCGGCCAGGTTGGTGATCCGCAGCTCATAGCGGAGCAGGGTGCCGTCCGGGCCGAACACCGAGCGGCTCACCGCGCGGAAGTTGATCACGCCGACGGTGCTCGTCTGCTCCAGCGTGTCGGCCACCTGGCGGAAGGTCTCGCGGCCGAGTTCGGCGCTGCCCTGGTAGAGTCGGAAGGTCCCCGCCGTCTGGCCGAGCAGCGGGAGCGGGAGCAGCAGCGCGGTGAAGGGCAGCCAGGGGCAGCGACTAGCTCGGGAGGGCATAGGACTCCAGGAAGCCGCACCGGGTGCAGCGATGGGTGGTAACCGGAAGCCGCGCCCGGCCCTTGAGCTTGAGCCCGGTCCAGAACGACCTCTCGGGCGCGCCCTCGATCCACTCGGACCGGTGCGCGCTGTTGTGATCGCCCCGGTCGAGGAGGAACCCCTCTTCGAACCGGCCACCGCAGCGGGGACAGGTGGGGGTGGTCATGCATCACTCCGGGGTGCGGGGGTCGGGGGCGGGGGGACCGCCGGCGCGCCCCGTGGGGAGGCGGCCGGCGTCCCGCAGGGCGCGGCGGAGCAGGAACTCGATCTGGCCGTTCAGGGAGCGCAGTTCGTCCCCGGCCCAGCGCTGCAGGGCCTCGTGCAGGTCCGGATCGATCCGGAGCAGGAACGGCTTGCGCTCCGCCATCCGTCAGCGCCTCACTGGTACAGGCTGCCGGCGTTCACCACCGGCTGGGTGGCCTGCTCGGAGCAGAGCACCACGAGCAGGTTGCTGACCATGGTCGCCTTCCGCTCCTCGTCCAGGTGCACGATCTGCTTGTCCGACAGCTGCGACAGCGCCGACTCCACCATCCCCACCGCGCCGTCCACGATCTTCTGCCGGGCCGCGATCACCGCCGCGGCCTGCTGCCGCCGGAGCATCACTCCCGCGATCTCGGGGGCGTAGGCGAGGTGGCTGATCCGCGCCTCCAGCACCTTCACGCCCGCCTTGGCCAGCCGCTCCTGGATCTCCACCTTGAGTTTCTCCGCCACGTCGGCGGTATTGGTGGAGAGGGACATCTGGTGCTCCTCATGGGCGTCGTACGGGTACTGGTTGGCCAGCCCCCGCAGCGCCGCCTCGCTCTGCACCTTCACGTAGTCCTCGTAGTTGTCCACCTCGAACAGCGCCTCCGCGGCGTCGGTCACCTGCCACACCACCACCGCCCCGATCTCGATCGGGTTGGAGTTGTGGTCGTTGACCTTGAGCTTGGTGGTCTCGAAGTTCCGCACCCGGAGGCTCACGCCCCGCTTGCTGAAGAACGGGTTGGCCCACCATAGCCCGGCCTTCCGCACCGAGCCCACGTACTCGCCGAACAGCTGCAGCACCCGGGACTGGTTGGGCTGCACGGTGAACAGGCCGGCCCAGAAGAAGATGAGCACCACGCCGCCGAGCAGGCACGCCAGCATGCGCGGCACGAGCTGGTGCTGGAGCCCGCTGATGAGGCCGAGGATGGCCAGGATGCTCAGGGCCAGGAGCACGATCACCATCAGCCAGCCCGAGGCGACCTTGCGTTCGATCTCCCGAATCACGGTGCTACCCTCAGTGAAAAGTGGTAGCGCAATGATATCACATTGATATTCGGCGGTCAATGGCTTGCCAAGTCATTTAGCCACAGATGTTTGCACACCAGACCCCTGCGAGGCCACTGCATGACCACCATCCGCGATGCCCGCCCCGCCGACCGGGCAGCCGTCCTCGGTCTGGCCGCCCGGCTGGGGGACTTTCCCCTGCCCCCAGGCCGGACGGCGGAGGAAATTGCCCGGGCGGACCACCACCTGATCCTCGAGGCCCTCGCGACCCCGGAGCCGCGTCGCTGGCTGGGCGTGGCGGAGGTGGACGGGCGCGTGGTGGGCTTCGTGCTCGTGTGGGAACGGGAGGACTACTTCACCCATGAGGCGCTGGCCCATGTGGAAGACCTGGCGCTGGATCCCGCGGCGGAGGGGCGCGGCGTGGCCCGGGGCCTGATGGAGGCCGCCGAGGCGTGGGCGCGGAAGCGAGGGTACCGGCGGATCACGCTCAATGTCTGGACGCAGAACGCTCGCGCGGTCGGGCTGTACCAGCATCTCGGCTTCCGGCCGGAGACGGTGCACTACCTGAAGGAGCTGGAGCCGGCTCCGGGTGGCGGCTAGTCCGCCAGCCAGCGGTCGCGGTGCTCCGCGATGAAGCGGTCGTCGAGGAGGTCGGGATGGGCGAGGAGCGCCCGCTCGATCTCCTCGACCTGTCCTGGGGAGAGTCCCTCCGCCGGGTCCAGGCACCAGGTGCCTTCCAGGAGGCCCTGCCGGCGGAGCACCTCGTGGATCCCCGCGATACAGCCGCGAAAGCCGTTGGCCGCGTCGAACAGCGCGGCATTGAGGTCGGTGACGGCGGTCGCGAGGCGGAACCACGCGGGGTCGAGGGGGGCCTCGTCGGGCAGGCGGCGGACCCGGTGCAGCATCTCCACCGCCCGGCGGGCGCCCACGGCCCATTGCCCGAGCAGGCCGCCCACGATGCGCCGCTCGGTGCCGTGCGGCCCGCGGAAGCGGGAGAGCAGGTCCACGACGATGCTGTCGTCGTTGCCGGTGTACAGCGCCAGGTCCTCGCGCCCGGTGTCCAGCACTGCACGCACCACGTCCAGCGTCTGGTAGCGGTTGAACGGCGCGATCTTGATCGCGACGGCACAGGGCAGCTCGGCGAACCCGCACCAGAAGCGGTAGCCCAGCGGCCGCCCGCCCACGGCCGGCTGCAGGTAGAAGCCGAACAGGGGGAGCACCTCGCCCACCGCGCCGCAGTGCGCCAGCAGCGTGGCGTCGTCGGCGTCGGGCCAGCCGGCGAGGGAGAGGAGCACGGCGTCATAGCCGAGGTCCGCGGCCAGGGCGGCCTCGCGCAGCGCCTGCGGGGTGGGCCCGGTCACCCCGGCGACCAGCGCGAATGGTCGCGGCCGCTGGCGGAGGTCAGTCCGGGCCGTCTCCGCCGCCAGCTGGAGCACCGGCCGGTGCAGCGCGTGCGCCGGGTCCCGGATCGCGAACTGCGTGGTGTGCACCCCGACCGCGAGTCCGCCGGCGCCGGCCTCGAGGTAGTACCGGGTGAGCGCCCGCTGGCGGCGCTCGTCCAGCCGGCGCGCCGCGGTCAGCGCGAGCGGGTGTGCGGGAATGACCTGGCCCGCGAGCAGGTGGGAGCGGAGGGAGGTGCTCATCGCGAGGGACTGTTCCCTTCCCACGCCTCCGCCTCCGCGACGCCCAGCCAGCGATGCAGCAGGGCGCGGTATCGCGCGACGAGCGCGGTGTCCCGCGGGGCGAGGTTGGCGTGTTCCAGCGAATCGTGGGCCAGGTCGTACAGCTCCGCCGCCGGGCGGTCGGCATACTCGATGTACTTGTACTGCCCGTCCACCAGGCCATTGGTCTCCACGGCCCCGCGACCGTAGAGCAGCGTCGGGGTGGGCCGGTAGCCGGGCCCGAACAGGTCCTGGCCGGTCCAGCCGGCCTCGGCCGGCAGGCCCAGCAGCGCGGCGAGCGTCGGGGCCACATCCACTGACGAGGCCTGCCGGTGGCTGGTCCCCACCGGGCCGCCGGGGATGATCATCAGGAAGGGCACCCGGACGTGCTCCTCGTAGATGTCGCCGGCGTGGTTGTAGGTCGCGTGGCGGATGCCGAAGCCCTCGCCGTGGTCGGCGGTGACCACGACGATCGTCTCCCGCAGCGCGGGGTGCTCCGCCACCGCCGCCAGCAGCGCCCGCAGCGACCGGTCCAGGTACTCGAGGGTACGGAAGTACCGGGTCAGCGGCGGCAGCCGGTGCTGGTCCTCGAAGGGAAGTTCATAGGGCGCGTGGTCCCAGTACATGAAGTAGGTCGTGAAGCTGGGGCGGGTGGTATCTGCCAGCATGAAGCGCAGCGCCGCGTCGCGGACCACCTCCTCCTCCACCGCGGTACTGCCCGGGCCGCCGCGGCGGGCGCGGTCGCGCAGGACCGGGAAGTCGGCCACTACCTGGTACCCGCGCATGAAGTCGGAGGTCCGCAGGTTGTCGTAGTCGAAGATGGAGGCAGTGAAGAAGCCGGTGCGGTACCCGGCGCGGGTCAGGACGTCCAGCAGGGAGGGGCAGCGCCAGTCGGGGCGGAAGCGGGTGACGGTGGCCTGGCGCATCGGCGGATGACGGCCGCAGTGCAGTGCGAGGAAGCTTCGGCTGGTGGCGGGGAAGACGGTGCGGAAATTGTCGAACTGCATCCCGCGGGTGGCGAGGTCCCGCAGTGCCGTGAGGCCACTGTCCGCCCCGCCAAGCGGGGTGTAGACCATCGGCAGCGACTCGACCAGGACCAGCAGGACGTCCGCGCCAGGCCGGACCACCGTGGCCGGCCCCGCGGTGTCGTAGGTACCCACGACCGGGGGCACCGGATGCGGAAAGGCGCGCACTTCCGCCGGGCTCGCGGCGCGCACCTCGGCCCGGCCCCGGGCGCTCCAGAGCGAGGTGAGCAGGTGTCCCAGTGGCGAGACCTCGAGGCCCCTGGCCTGGGCCGTCCCCAGGTGGCCGGTGGTGAAGGCCACGGGCAGGGCCGCCGCGCCCAGCACCCAGGCGAGCCCCGGGCGCGTGCGCAGGACGCCGGGGAGGGCGGGCCCGCCGCGCCAGCCCAGCAGCACGCAACCGAGCAACCCGGCGAGGAAGGTGGCGGTCCAGGGCGTGAAGCCGGCGACGGCGTAGTGGGTCAGGTCCAGGCGGCCCGCGCCGTTGAACTCGAGCAGGCCGAAATTGAGGAAGGCCCCGAAGTAGCTGTGCAGGATGAACTCGCCCAGCAGGAATGGCACCATTGCCAGGAGCAGCCCCCGACGGGCCGCCTTCGCCAGGCGGGGCCACACGATGCCCTCGAGCAGCAGCGCCAGGCCCAGCGCCACCAGCAGGTCTACCGCCGTGAAGCGAATGGACTGGGGTGGGGCGACCGGGTCGCCGGCGCCGTAGCGGCCATCGACTACCAGGCGCAGGCCGAGCAGCACCTTCAGCAACAGGTGGGCGAGGGCGGTGGCGTAGAAGAACGCGAGCCCGTCGGGCGAGAGCCCCAGCCGCCGTGCGGCGGGCGGCTCAGAACCGGCCATCACGCACCTCGAAGCGGGTGGGCTTGTCGAGCAGCGGCCCCCCGGACTCGAGCCAGTCGGCGGTCCAGTCCAGCATCAGGTCCAGCGGGACCGTGGGCGGGCCGAACAGTTGGATCGAGCGGGCGGCGTTGCTGAGCAGCGCCTCGGGGGCCTCGTGCCCCTCGAACTGCACTGGCCGGCCGAAGCGTTCGCCGAAGCGGAGCGCCAGCTCCCGCACCCGGAGCACCTCCGCTCCCGTCACGTTGAGGATCGCCGCCGGGGCGGCCGCCAGCGCCAGCGACTGCAACGCCCGGGCATTGGCGTCGCCCTGCCAGATGAGGTTGACCGCGCCCATCGCCAGCGGGATCGGCTGTCCGTCGCGCACCCGGCGCGCGATGTCCACCAGCACGCCGTAGCGCAGGTCGATGGCGTAGTTGAGCCGGTACAGCAGCACCGGCGTGCCCCGGGTGGCGGCGGCGTGCTGGTAGAGCCGCTCCCGGGCCAGGCAGCTCATGGCGTACTCGCCGACCGGGGCGGGCGCCTGGGACTCATCCGGCCCGGGGCCCTCGGCCGCGGTGAGGGGATAGACATTCCCGGTCGAGAACACCACGGTGCGTGCGGCGGGGAACCGCTCGGCGGCGCGGGCCGGCAGCAGGGCGTTGAGGGCCCAGGTGCGATGCGGTTCGGCGGCGGTGCCGAACTTCTGCCCCGCCATGAAGATCACGTTGGGGGCGTCGGGCAGGGCAGCGAGCGCGGCCGGGTCGAGCAGGTCCACCGCGTGGACTTCGATCCCGTCGCGGCGCAGCGCGTCGCCCAGGCCCGGCGTGCCGAAGCGGGAGGCGGCGATCACCCGGTCGCGCCGCCCCAGGGCGTCGAGGGCCCGTCGCGCCATGCGGACCAGCGAGGGACCCATCTTGCCCCCGGCCCCCAGAACAAGAAGGTCCCCCGGCAGCCGCCGGAGGACCTCCACGGCGCCCGGCGTGGGCCGGGCGAGCCGTTCCTCGAGTGCGTCGGGGGTCATCCCCGCATGGCCATGGGGACGAACTCCCGCTCGTCATAGCCGACGTAGAGCTGGCGGGGCCGGGCGATCTTCTGCTCCTTGTCGGTCAGCATCTCCTCCCACTGGGCGATCCACCCCGGCAGCCGCCCGATGGCGAACAGCACGGTGAAGTAGTCGGTGGGGTAGCCCATCGCCTGGTAGATCAGCCCGGAGTAGAAGTCCACGTTGGGGTAGAGCTTGCGCTTGATGAAGTACTCGTCCTCCAGCGCGATCCGCTCCAGCTCCAGCGCGATCTCGAGCATGGGGTTGAGCCCGGTCTGCTCGAAGACATCGTAGGCCACCTTCTTGATCAGCTTGGCCCGCGGGTCGTACGACTTGTAGACCCGGTGCCCGAAGCCCATCAGGCGCCCGTGCCCGGCCTTCACGCTGTCGATGAACGCGGGGATGTTCTTCTTCTCCCCGATCTCGTCCAGCATGCTGAGCACCGCCTCGTTGGCGCCGCCGTGCAGCGGGCCGTACAGCGCCGCGATGCCGGCCGAGACCGCCGAGAACGGGTCCACGTGCGAGGAGCCGACGCTCCGCACCGCGCTGGTGGAGCAGTTCTGCTCGTGGTCGGCGTGGAGGATGAGCAGGATCTCGAGCGCGCGCTGCAGCACCAGGTTGGGCTCGTGCTTGCCGCCGATCTCGAACGTCATGTTGACGAAGTTGCCGATGTAGCTGAGGTCGTTCCGCGGCAGCACGTAGGGCAGGCCCCGGCTGTGGCGGAAGGCGAACGCGGCGATCGTCGGCAGCTTGGCCATCAGCCGGATCCGCTGCAGGTAGCGGTTGGCCGGGTCGTCGATGTGCTTGGCGTCGGGATAGAAGGTC
This sequence comes from uncultured Gemmatimonadaceae bacterium, assembly GCA_964647615.1. GTDB lineage: Bacteria > Gemmatimonadota > Gemmatimonadetes > Gemmatimonadales > GWC2-71-9 > JADJOM01. The sequence continues at coordinate 19,002 of CAZYIV010000045.1, forward strand.
GAGAGCGCCCCGACCGCCCCGAGCAGCGTGCCCATCGGGTGGGCGTCGTAGCGGAAGCCCTCGATGAACTTGGTGACGTTCTTGTGGACGTAGGTGTGGTACCGGACGTCGCTCTCCCACTTGTCGAGCTGGGCCCTGGTGGGCAGCTCCCCCTCGAACAGCAGGAAGGCGGTCTCGAGGAAGCTTGCCTTCTCGGCCAGCTGCTCGATCGGGTAGCCCCGATAGCGCAGGATGCCCCGGTCGCCATCAATGAAGGTGATGGCGCTGCGGCACGAGGCGGTGTTCAGGAAGGCCGGGTCGTACGACATCAGCCCGAAGTCGTCCTCGGAGGCCTTGATCTGCCGCAACTCGGCGGCCTTGATCGCGCCCTCGGTGATGGCGAGTTCGTACTGCTTCCCGGTCCGGTTGTCGGTGATGGTCAACGAGTCCTTGGCCACACGGCGCTCCTCGAGGCGGGTCCTGGGTGGGAAGGCAAAGATAGCCCGGCCGGGCGGGGGGACGGAATGGCCCCGCCGGCGGGGCGTGTTCATCCTTGGCTCACCCGGGACCGGCTAGATTGGTGCCGCATGCCCGCCCCAGACCTCGCCGCCAGGGCCCGGGGGACGCTGCTCGGCCACGCCGCCGGCAACGCCCTGGGGGTCCCCACCGAATTCCTGTCCACGCCGACGGGAATCCACGACCGTTTCGGCGGGGAGCTGCGTGACGTCCTGCGGCAGGACACCCCCGAGTCCCCCTACGACGACGATCTGGCCCTCAGCCTGATCCTGGCGGAGGAGCTGGTGCAGCCGGAGGTGGATTTCCGGCGGCTGGCCGAGCGCTGGGCGGACTGGGCCGAGCGGGACGGGCGGGGGATCGGGACCTGGACCCGGAGCGCGCTGCACCACATCCGCCTGCACGACGCGCCGCCCGGCTCCACCGGCGGGCAGGCAGGGAACGGGACCATCTCCCGCTGCCTGCCGGTCGCGCTCCGCACCTTCCGCCAGCCCGCCAACCTGGTGAGCGCCACCTGGCACACCGCCGCGCTCACCCATCCGGACGAGCGCTGCACCTGGGGCGCGGTGGCGGTGAATGTCGCCGCGGCCTGCTTCCTGGGCGGCCGGCGGGACTTCATCGGGGATGTGCTGGAGGCGCTGCGGGAAAACGACGCGCCGGCCGAGCTGTTCGACGCGGTGCGGCGGGTGCCGCTGGAGCGGCGCGAGGAGCTCCCCGTCACCGGGCCGGAGGCGGGGTACGTGGTGCACGGGGTGGAGATCGCGCTCTGGTTTGCCTATCACGAGCCGGACCTGGAACGGGGCCTGGTATGGCTGGCCAACGCCGGCGGCGACACCGATACCAATGCCGCCGTGGCGGGGGGCCTGATGGGCGCCCGGGACGGCGACGCGGCGGTGCCGGCCCGCTGGACCGGCGCGATCCCGGACCAGGAGCGGATCGCTCGGCTGGCGCTGGAACTCGTGGGACTCTGACCGGGAGGTCGCCGTGCTGCGGTGGTTCTACAAGGTGCACAAGTGGGTGGGGGTCGGCATCGGGCTGGTGCTGCTCATGTGGATCGTGACCGGCATGCTCCTGGGCGGCGGCGAGGGCCGGCCACGCGAGGCCGGGCCGCCCGACTTCTCCCGCGCGGTGGTCGCGCCGGCGGCCGCGGCGGCGCTGGCACAGGCCGGGGACAGCGCGCTCGCCACGGTGCGCGGCGTCGAGCTGGCCCAGCTGGGCGGGGCGCTGTTCTACCGGGTGCGGGGCGAGGGCGGCACGGTGCTGGTGAATGCGGAGCGGCCGGAGCGGTTTATCGTGAGCGATTCTCTCGCCCGCGGCGTGGCCCAGGCGATGTTCCCCGAGGGGTCGGTGCAGGGCGTCGAGCTGCTGCGGCGGCATGATGCGGCGTACCCGGCCGGGGCCTTGCCGGCGTGGCGGGTCTCCTTCGGGGACCGCCGCGGCACCCAGGTGCACGTGGCCCTGCGGGACGGGCAGCTCTCGGTCAGCAACGGCGACCTGCGCCTCAACCGGACCCTGCACGACCTGCATACCTTCGCCGCATTCCGCGTCACCGGCCTGGGCCGGGTGCCGACGCGGCGCCTGCTGACCGCCGCCAGCGCCATCGCGCTCGTCGTGGTGCTGACGGGCTACTACATGTCGCTGCCGCGGGCGTGGACCCGGCGCTAGCGCGCCCGGGACCGCGGGGCCAGATTCGGGGGCGCGTCCCGGCGGGACGCGCCCCCGCGCCGTCCCGGGCGCGGGCGATGCCCTCGCGGTTCCCCCGCTCTGGAGTTCCTGCCATGCGTCTCGCGTCCCTCTCCCTGCTGCTGGCGCTGCCGGCGGCCCTTTCCGCCCAGATCGCGGTGGACACCGCCGGCACCGGCGCCATCGTGGACCAGGCCATGAACCATTCCGAGGTGATGGGCAACCTCGAGTACCTCGCCGACATCATCGGGCCCCGGCTGACCGGCTCCCCCGCGATGCGCCGGGCCAATGAGTGGACCGCCGAACGGTTCCAGGCCTACGGCCTCACGGCGCAGCTCGAACCGTGGACCTTCGGGGTGACCTGGGAACGCGGGCCGGCCACCTTCCGCATCGTGGCGCCGTTCAGCCGCAATCTCACCGCTCACAGCTGGGCCTGGACCGAGGGGACCGGCGGCAGGACCCTGCGGGGGCCGGTGGTGCGGATCGACGCCAACACCCCCGAAAGCCTCACCGCGCATCTGAAGGACGTGAAGGGCGCGTGGGTGATGCTCCGTGACCCCTCCTCCATCTGGAACCCCGACGGACCGCCGATGACGGCGGAGGACTCCGCCGCCCTGCGCGAGTCGCGCCGGCGGCAGTTTGCCGGCCCGGTGGACACCACCGAGGCGGGGCGCCGGGCGCGGCGCCAGTTCGCCGTGGACCGGCCCTACCTGCTCAAGCGGGCCGGGGCACTCGGCATCCTCACCGACGGCTCCAAGGAATTCGCGCTGATGACGATGAGCGGGTCGCCCAACAGCGTCTCGCCGCTGCCCAACGTCGTGGTGGCGCACGAGGACTACGCCCAGTTCGCGCGACTCCTGGCGCGCGGGGTGCAGCCGGTGGTGGAGGGGCGCATAGACAACCGGCTGGGCAAGCAGGCGGTGAGCCAGTGGAACACCGTCGCCGAGATCCGCGGCAGCGAGCGCCCCGGGGAGGTCGTGATCCTCGGCGCCCACCTCGACAGCTGGGATCTCGGCACCGGGGTGACTGACAACGGCACCGGCTCCATGGTGGTGCTGGAGGCGGCGCGCGCGATCGCCCAGTCGGGGCTCCGGCCCCGGCGGACGATCCGGTTCATCCTGTTCAGCGGGGAAGAGGAGGGGCTGCTCGGCTCGCGGGCCTACGCCGCGCAGCACGCCGCCGAGGCGGACAGCATCCAGGCGGTGCTGGTGCTGGACAATGGCACCGGGCGGATCACCGGGCAGGCGCTGCAGGGCCGGGACGACCTCGAGGCACTGTGGCGCGACCTGCTGGCCCCGCTCACCGCGCTCGGCGCCGCCTCGGTGCGGAGCGCCAACAAGGGGGGCACCGACCACCTGTCGTTCGTGCCCTACGGGGTGCCGGCGTTCAACTTCGACCAGGAATCGCGCGGCTACGGGCACACCCACCACTCGCAGGTGGATACCTACGATCACGCCGTCCCCGGCGACCTGATGCAGGCCTCGGCGGTGATGGCGGCGACCGCCTTCGAGCTGGCGAACCTCCCCGAGCTGCTGCCGCGCGGGGGCCGGACGCCGGTGACCCCGCCCGAGGTGGCGAAGCCGAGCCCCGGCCTGGCGCGCTGAGCCGTTCCCGCGGACGACGACGGGCGGCCCCGAGGGGCCGCCCGTTCTCGTCGGTGCCGGCGGCGGGTCAGGCCGGAGGCAGCCGCACGGTGCAGGTGGTGAGGAAGCCGCCCCGCACGTTGTAGACCGTCTTCACCTCGAGCCACGCCGCCCGGAGGGCCCGCTGCAGATCCTCGGCGATCTTCGCGGTGGCGTGTTCCTGGAAGATCCCGACGTTCCGGTAGCTGGTCACGTAGTACTTGAGGCTCTTGAGCTCGATGCACCGGTCGCCCGGGACGTAGCGGATCGCGAGCCGCGCGAAGTCGGGCAGCCCGCTGTAGGGGCAGACGGCGCTGAACTCGTCGGTCTCGGTCAGGATCTCCTGGGCCGGCCCCTGGTAGGGGAAGGTCTCGAGCACGGCGGTGTCCACCTGCTCGGGTCCCACGAAGGGGAGGGTACGTCCCTCGGCGATGGCCACGGCGTTCTCCACGAATGATTGTCGGGGCGAAGAATAGCCGGTCGGCGGCCGGGGCGCCGCCCCGGGCCTTCCCTCCTCCCGTCGCGCGGCGCATGTTGCGGATCCCTACACTGTGGAGCCAGCCATGAGCGTCGCCAAGGTCACCGAGATCATCGCCTCGTCCGACAAGAGCTTCGAGGATGCGGTGCGGCAGGGTATCGCCCGCGCGGACAAGACCCTCAAGAACATCCGCGGGGCCTGGATCAAGGAGCAGAAGGTGGTGGTGGACAAGGGCAAGATCACCGAGTACCGGGTGGCCATGAAGGTGAGCTTCGTGCTCGCCGACTGACCCGGCCCAATGTCACGCGGGGCGGGCCATCGGCCCGCCCCGCGTGTCGTTCCGGTGCCACGTGGCTCAGCCCTGCTGCTTGACGATCCCGTCCTCCAGCCAGGGGAACTGATTGTCCAGCAGGTGGCGCGCGGTGCGGTAGGTGGCGTCGTCGTCGTTGGCCCACACCTCGCGGAACTTCTGTTCCACCCGGCGCCGGGCCTGGCGGCTGAAGACATCGGCCAGCTCCTCGGGGCCCCGGTCGGCCGGATTCTTCCGGGTCATGGCCCGGGCCCGGGCGCACGCCGCCGAAATGGCGAGCAACTCGGCCCCGATCTCCACCAGCCGGCCCAGCACCGCCTGCTTCTTCTCCAGCTTCGGGCCGAAGCGGATCATGCAGTGGAAGAGGGTCCGGGCGAGCTTCCGGCTGGAGCGCTCGACGAAGCGGACGTGCTTCGCCAGCGGGCCGAAGCCGCCGTAGCCGAACCAGCCCTTGAGCGGGAGCCACAGCTTGGGATACCAGAGGCCGTAGAACGCCGCCGACTTGAGCAGTGCCTGGGCCTTCTGCCCGCCGGAGGACTTCGGGTCGATCAGCGCGCCGGCCACCTTGAGGTGGGTGTCCACCGCCTCGCGGGCGATGAACAGCCGCATGATCTCGCTGGAGCCCTCGAAGATCAGGTTGATGCGGAAGTCGCGCATCATCCGTTCGACGGGCTCCGGCCGCTCGCCCCGGAGTCGGAGGCTGTCGGCGGTCTCGTACCCGCGGCCGCCCTTGATCTGCAGCGTGTCGTCCACGATGCGCCAGCCCAGCTCGGTGTTCCACATCTTGGCGATGGCGGCCTCCAGCCGGATGTCCCGGCCGCCCTGGTCGGCCATGAGGCTGGCCAGGTCGCTCACCGCCTCCATGGCGAAGGTCTCGGCGGCCATCCGGCCGATCTTCTGCGCGATCGCGTCGTGCTTGCCGATCGGCTGGCCCCACTGCACCCGCTCGTTGCCCCAGCGGCGCACGATCTCGAGGCACTTCTTCGCCCCGGCCACGCAGCTGGCGGGCAGCGTGAGGCGGCCGGTGTTGAGCGTGACCAGCGCGAGCTTGAGGCCCTTGCCCTCGCCCCAGATCACGTTCTCCACCGGGACCTTCACGTCGGTGAAGCGGATCACCCCATTCTCGATTGCCTTGAGGCCCATGAAGCGGAGCCGGTGCACCACCTCCACCCCCGGCCAGTCCCGCTCCACGATGAACGCCGTGATCTTCTTGCCGCTGGTCCGCGCCATCACCACGAAGAGCTCGGCGCAGGTGCCGTTGGTGCACCAGAGCTTCTCGCCGTTGAGGATCCAGTGGGTGCCGTCGGCGGAGAGCTCGGCGTGGGTGGAGAGCCCTGCCGGATCGGACCCGACATTGGGCTCGGTCAGCGCGAAGGCGCTGATGGCGCCCTTGGCGAGCCGGGGGAGGTACTTCTTCTTCTGCTCCGGAGTGCCGAACAGCTTGAGCGGAGTGGGGACGCCGATGGACTGCGCCGCCGAGAGGAGGGCGGTCATGCTGCCGTCCTGGCTGGTGACCAGGCCGATGGCCTTGGTGTACATCAGCTGCGAGAGGCCCAGTCCACCGTACTCCGCCGGGATCTTGATGCCGAAGGCCCCGAGCTCGCGCAGACGGGCGAAGTTCTCGGGCGGGATCTGGCCTTCCCGGTCAATCCGGTCGCTGTCCACTTCCTCGCGCATGAACCGCTCCAGCCGCTCCATGAAGGGGCGGGCTCGCTCCACGTCCGCCGGATCCGGCTCGGGGAAGGGGTGGATCAGCTCCATCCGCAGGTTCCCCTCGAAGAGCTCGCGCACGAAGCTGGGCTGCTCCCAGTGCTGCTCCCGTGCGGCCTCGGCGACCTCGCGGGCCTCCTTCTCGGTCGCGAGCGGCGTGGCCGGACGGGAGGTGCCGGGCTCGGGGGTCAGGACGTTGGTCATGGGTCGGTCCTCGTGGGTCCGTTCGGGTCAGTCATCCGCGGCGGGCCGGGACAGGTGCCGGCCCGCCGTGCAGTCCGCTAGTCGTCCCGCGCCAGCGCCGGGGGTGCCCCGCCCACCCGGCCGCGCAGGCCCTGCACCATCAGACTCACGACATGCCGCCGGCGTTCCGCGAGGAAGGACGGGGCGGCCGCATCGAGGCCCAGGGCCCGGAGCACCGTGGGCCCGTGCACCACATGAAACCAGGAGAGGGCCAGCATGCTGATGAGCAGCTGCCGCGCCGCCTCGTCCTCTGCCGGCTCGAAGGCCAGCTCGGTCATGATGGCGCCGAGCGCCTCCTGCGCCGCCTGCAGGTGCGGGGGCAGGGTGGCGAGCTGGTGCCCGCCGGCCAGCGCCTCCCACTCGAGCAGCCGCACAAACGCCGGGTTGGCGAGGATGAAGTCGAAGTACTCCCCGACTGCGCCCTCGAGCACCACCTCCGGCGGTTCCCGGCTGGCGAGCGCCCGCTCCCGGCCACTGCGCACCGCCTGGCGCACCCGCTCGAGGCACCGCTCCAGGACCGCCCGGTACAACTCCTCCTTGCTGCCGAAGAAGTACCCCGGCGTCCCCCTCGATACCCCCGCAGCGGCCCCCACGTCGGTGAGGCTGGTCGCCTCGTAGCCCCGGTCCGCGAACAGCCGCTCGGCCGCATTCAGGATCCCTTCCCGGGAGCGGGCAGCGTTGCGTTCGCGGTCAGGTGCTTGGTCCATTATCGTCCTCGGTACGGGCTTGGCCTTGCTTGCTGTCCAGCAAGTTATGGGTCGCTACCGGGTTGGGCAAGCGATTGGTGGTATCGCGCCCTGCGTGGCCCCCGGCGAACCGCCCATTGCTGACCCGGATGCGAGTCTATAAGTCGCTGAAGCGCAACAATTTACGGAGAGGTACGAGGGCTGCAGCACGCCGGGCGTCCCCCTCAGGCGCTCTCTCCCATGCGCGGATTCAGGACAATTGCCGTTCTCGCCTTCCTTTCAGTGGCGGCGGCCTGTGGCGGAGGAGACGTCGCCACCGGCCCGGCCGCCAGCACCCTCTGGGGGGCCGCCCCAACGCTGACGGCCGGCACCTCCACCCTGGAATTCCGGGTCCAGCTGCTCCGCCGGGCGACGGTGGCGTGGGCCGTCTTCGGCGTACCTCAGCCGGGACTCTCCGCGGCGGAGATCCTCGCCGAGGCTGACAGTGCGACGCTCGGGTCGCTGCAGGCGGGGAGCCGGTCGGTGGGCGCCGGCGGCGTGGGGGACACGGTGAAGGTGCAGCTGACGGGGCTGGCCCCCGGAACGACCGCCTACCTTTACCTCGCGGCGGCGGAGACCGATCCGGAGCCAGCCGCGACCGACGCCGACCGGGTCGTGCCACTCGCCGCCGACCTCGCGGTGCGGCAGCCGGGCTACCTGCTCGCCAGTGCCACGACCGGTGGCAACGTCGGCTACTACGCCTACCTGCCCGAGGAGTACTACTACAAGCCGGCGAAGCGCTTCCCCCTGCTGGTCTTCCTGCATGGGTCGGGCGAGAAGGGCAACGGCACCACCGAGCTCACCAGGGTGCTGGTCCACGGTCCGCCCAAGCTCATCAAGAACGGGCAGGACCTGCCCTTCCTGGTGATCTCCCCCCAGTTGCCGGGCACGCTTGGCGGGTGGCCGGTGGGGTTGGTGGACGAGCTGATCGCGCGGGCGCGCGCCGATTACCGGGTGGATACCACCCGCGTGTACCTGACGGGCCTGAGCATGGGCGGGTACGGCACCTGGGCGTACGCGATCGCGCGGCCGCAGGTGGTGGCGGCGGTGGTGCCGATCGCCGGGGCGGGGAACACCAGCGCGGCGTGCCAGATGCGGACGGTGCCGGTGTGGGCCTTCCACGGTGACGCCGACGGCACGGTCAACGTCTCCGGGTCCATCAGCATGGTGGATGCGCTCGATGCCTGTGCCCCGCCGCCGCCGGTCGCTCCGAGGCTCACCATCTACCCCGGCGTCGGCCACGATTCCTGGACCCGCACCTACGATGGCAGCGCGGGGCATGACGTGTTCAGCTGGATGCTGAACTACCACCGCTAGGCGCGGATCGCGGGTTCCGGCATCGGCTCCGGCACCACCGGGACCGCCTCCGCCCGGGGCGCTGCCGGGGTGGTATTGGGCACCACCTTCCGGAACAGCGGGCGGT
>CAZYIV010000046.1:0-1206 GCA_964647615.1 uncultured Gemmatimonadaceae bacterium
GGCCAGGTGATACCTTTCCTCGAGGGTGATCTGGGTGTAGTTCATGGGAAGCCTCGTTCTCTTGGAGGAGAATGGAAGCCTACCACGACCCAGGTCACCTTTTCTATCTGGGGCCGTGTTGCACTTAGTTTAAGAATCCACCGATGCGCCCTAACATCCGCATGCAGCAGCCAGGGCGCGGCCGGCGGGTTGTGGTAGGGCTGGCACGGTCAGACGTCTTCTCGTAGGATTCCCAGACCTCGCCGCGCCCTGCAGCTGATGCGGGGCGTTAGCGGCCGCCACGCTATATTCTCTCCATGCTTCTTCTTGCCCTCGCGGCTCTCGTCGTCTCTCCAGACATCTCCGTCCACTCCCCGATCGACTCAAGCATTGTCTGGGTACAGGGCGGTCCATTCCGACTCAAGGTCGCCGTCTACGAGCATGAGCCCCGCGACACCCGCCCGGTCACACTCGTGATCGTCCTGCACGGCGATGCGCCCTTCAACAAGCCGGATTATCAGGATCGGTTCGCCAGAGCGGTTGCACAGGCTTATCCCAACGTCGTTGCCGCTGCCATTCTCCGCCCAGGCTATACCGATCCGGAGGGACACACCTCCGACGGCGTCCGCGGTCAAGCCACCGGCGATAGCTACAACGCTGAGAATACCGACGCCCTGGCCGAGGCCACCCTCAGGCTTCGTGAGCAGTTTCACGCCACTCGCACCGTGCTCGTGGGCCACTCGGGCGGGGCGGCCCTCACCGCGAACATCCTCGGGCGCCACCCGGACTTGGCCGCGGCGGCCGTCCTGGTCTCCTGCCCTTGCGACGTCGCTGCCTGGCGGCAGCATATGTTCCAGAAGACCAAGTTTGCTGGGTTTCAGGGCCCCCTGGCAACACTCTCGCCCATCGACTTGGCGGACAGCCTGCCGACCCAGGCGTCGCTCGTCTTGATCGTCGGCGACCAGGACGATGTAGCACCGCCATCGCTGACGCGCGCGTACGCCGAGCGGGCCCGTGCCCATGGGGCAACCATCACGCTGGTGACGCTGCCAGGCGAGGGGCACGAGATCTTGCTGCATCCCCGCGTTCTGGAGGCGCTCGCCCCCCTGCTTCACTGAATGCGGCGGCTAACCACCGCATGAAGCCGACGTCCTCGACCATCGGTCGGGGGGGGGCAGGGGGCGGCCGCACGCCCGCCCGCCGGCGTGCGGCGCCGGGCCGCGGGGC
>CAZYIV010000046.1:1216-4933 GCA_964647615.1 uncultured Gemmatimonadaceae bacterium
GCCCCCCCCCCCCTTCTACCCTCCCGGGGGGCCCAACCCCCCCCTTGCCCCCCCCGCCCCCCCCCGGGGGGGGGGGCCCCCGGGGGGGCCCCCCCACGCCGGCCCGCCGTCTTGCGGCGACGGGCCTCGGGGCGCAGCTCAGGCGGGGTCGTCAGCCAGACGCTTTGCGCTCGCCCCCCCCGACCACCCCTCGCCCCGACCCCCGCGAAGTCGACGTCCGTGAAGCACCCTCCGACCGCTCTTCGGAGCATCTCATTGACGCCCATATTATTAGCCTCCTTGACAATTATTGTTGCCATCGCTAAGTTTTCGCATGCCCACCCCGGCCGAAATCGAGAAGGTCTTCTTCGCCCTTAGCCATGAAACGCGCAGGCACATCGTCCTTCTGCTCGGCCACTCTGGTGGCGAGCTCCCATCAGGCTACCTCGCGAAACGCTTTCACCACAGCTGGCCGACCACCACTCGCCACCTCAAAGTGCTCGAAGACAGTGGACTCGTTGACGTGCGGCGCCAGGGCCGCAGCAGTCACTACAAGCTCAGGCGCGAGTATGTCCAGCGGGTGCTCAATGGGTGGATCGGGATGCTCGATACCCCGTCGGCAACGAAGACCTGGAAGCCCACCGGACCACGCTCCCGCGCGCAGCTCTCGGGGCACCCACTCTCCAGAAAGGGAAGTGACCATGGCTGACATTCCGCGGTTGTTCCGCGTAACCCTGGAAGTCGCGAGCCTTGACGAGGCCGCTTCCTTCTACGCCACGCTCTTCGGTGTTGAGGGCACACGGCACCCGGGTGCGCGCCACTACTTCGACTGCGGCGGGGTGATCCTCGCAGTCCTTGATCCCACACAGGGCGGGCTCACGCCAACTCCAGGCCCGAAGTCGCTGTACTTCGCCGTGAGGGACCTCGAAGCCGTCCACCAGCGGGCGACCGAGCTCCGTGCCCTCGCGCCGTACAAGGTGCACGGCGTCCCAGCCGGGGCGATCGTCGAGCGACCGTGGGGCGAGCGTTCGTTCTACGTTGTTGACCATTGGGGTAACGACCTGTGCTTCGTCGAGGACGGTACGCTGTATACCTAGCGTCGCAGGTATGGCCCGGACCACCTGGGCGAAACCCGTCAGCGCGACGCGATCATCCTCTGCGCCTACAGGTCAGGCATTCGCGTCGGCAATCCTGGGCGCTGGCGAGCCACCGCATGAAGCTGGCGTCCTCGGCCGTCCGTTCGTGCGGTCCTTCTGACCGCCGGACGTCGGCCCGTTCGCTTGCGCGAACGGGCCTCGGGGCGCAGCTTGTGCGGGGTCGTTCGGTGGCAACAGACCTCCACATGCGATCCAAGGCCCATCCGACCCTTCTGCTGGCCCTTGCCCTGGGGCCTGGGCCATCTACTCACGTCGTTGCCCAGGACAGCCCCACGTCGCACTATTCCCTTTGGGAACCGCAGCTCTCGGAAGTCACCTACCTGCGGCTCGATGTGGATCAACTGACCCTGGTGCGGCCCCTCTCCTCGCAGGCACCGACCTTTGCGCCGGATACGCGTGAGACCCCCTATCCAGACCTCTCCGCGCCCTGCAGCTGATGCGGAGCGACAGGTAGCGGCAGTGCCCCCTACGCGGCCCATGCTTCGGCCCTCGGTCCTATCACTCGGTTCGCTCATCTTCTGTTCCTCCTGCGCACTCGTCCCGTGGCGCTCAGTAGGACCGTGGCCGCGGGATCCAGCCAACATGGCGTGTTCTACCCCTGCTCCGGTTCCCCCCGCATGGCGTGACCGGCCCATACGTGCGGCGCCGGGCATCGCCATCCGCCTCCCTGCATCGTTCGCGGAGACTTCTCCGGACTCCTTTGCTGAGACAACAGCATCGCAGCCCTCAACGCTATGGGTCCACGTTACCATTCTCACACCCCAAGCCATCGACAGCTTCTTCTCACCGCGTACCGCGTACATTGAGGACGTACCGATCCGCGTCGCTCCCGGCAGGCGCTCCTGGTGCCGCCTCACCCTGGCGGGCAGTGACGCCTATGCGGGCTACTCGGATCGGGGTGACTTTGCGGGACGGGCCTATTCGCTAGTGGCCTACGCACCGCTGGGACCGGACAAGGTGTTGCGGCTGGAAGCTTTCTCGCGCGATTCCCTGGGTGGCCTGCAGCTCCTTGCCATCATGCGCTCGCTTCATCATCGTGGCTGAGCTATCAAGGGTGAAGTGCGACACCGGGGCGCCATGGCGTTCCTCCAGGGCCTGACCACCCAGGCCACGGCACGAACCCCGCCTTGCGCTTGCGCGCCGCGCCCATCTGCCTCATCGGCGCCTCGGGCTCCCCCAGTCCCCACGTCCCCCTTGTGCTCGTGATCAAGCTCCGCGGCATGTCGCTGCTCGCTGCCCTCATGGCCCTCACCTCCGCCTGCCACCCCCGCGGGCTGCTGGTCATGCCCTACGCCCCGGCCACCGCCCCGGCAGCGATGCCCGACTCCATCTTCGGCGCGCTCGGCCTGCCGCCCCTGTCCACGGTCCGCCTCCCCGCGGGGTGTGAGGAGGTCCGGATCAATGTCGGCAACGGCCCGGCCCGTGGGAGCGAGGCCCCGGCGCTCCGCCTGACCCGGTGCGGGGGCCGGGTTCGGGGCGAGGTCGCGACCTTCCGCCGGGTGATCGACCCACGGTACCCCTGCACCTGGCCGCAGCACGGCAACTTCTGCGTCGGCCGCGGGCGCTTCTCGGCACCACCCGACTGGTCCGGCTTCTGGAACCTGCTGGACTCGCTGGCCATCTGGGAGCTGCCCAGTTACCGCGAGGTCCTGGAGCGTTCCCGCGACCATGCGACGCCGACCCACAGTGGGCACTTGCACCTGGAGTGGCTCCGCGCCGGGGAGTTCCGGTCCTGGGAGTACGAGGGGTTTGACGACCGGGCCTGGCCCGAGGCCCGCAAGGTTGCCGCGGTGGATGTGACCTTCGACCGGATGCGCCGGCAGCTGGAGCACACGCCGTCGAACCTCATCCACGAGTATCCGCCCTGAGCGGGCCGGCACCGGCATCCGGCCGTCAGCGCGCCGTCAAAGCTGCGCCCAGGTCCTCCCCGGCACGGCTCGCGGCTGGCACCCCCCGCCACCTCGCCCTAGCTTTCCCGGACCGCGCCCGGACCACGCCCGGCCCGCAGGAGCCCCGTGACCCGACCCCCTTCGCTCGCCCGCATCCGGCAACTCGGGACCGGCCTCGCCTTCATCGCCTTTCCCCTGGTCTTCGTCTTCGCCTTCGCGGTGCATCCCGGCCTGCTCCACCCCCACCTCGCCGGCCCGGACGAGCTGGTGCGGCGCGCGCTGCACAACCCGACCCTGCAGTTTGCCCATGCGCTGGTCACCCTCAACACGGCACTCCTCGTGGTCGCGGCCCTCCACTTCATGAGAGTGCTGGAGCCGACCCCCGCCGCACGGCTCGGGTTCGCGGGTGGGGTCCTGGCGGTTCTCGGCGCGCTGATGCTCGCCGCCGACAAGGGCGCCCTCTGCCTCACGATCAGCGGCCTGGATGGACTCCCCGAGGCCGATCTCGAGGCCATGATGCCGGGCCTCCTCGCGATATTCGCCAAGCGGGGATGGCTGGTGCTCCTGTGGGGGGTGCTGTTCCTCCCGATCGGCTTTGCCTTCCAGGCCGTCGGCCTGCTGACGAGTCGGGCCCTCCCGCGCTGGCAGGGCGCCCTCTTCCTCGTGGCCGTCCTGCTGGTGGCGGTGCCGGA
>CAZYIV010000046.1:5033-27656 GCA_964647615.1 uncultured Gemmatimonadaceae bacterium
GCGCCGCTCGTGCGGCAAGGCTCGCGCGCACCCCTACCCTGGTACCGTGATGCCTCTCCCTCGACTGCCCCATGCGGCGCTCCTCGTCGGCCTCCTCGACCTCCTCTCCGCCTCGCCCGGGTGGCCCAGGCCCAGGCACCCACGGCCGATCCCGATGATGTCGGCACCATCACCGGGATCCTCCGCGCGTGGTACGACGTGATCAACCGTCCCCCGGGCGCCCCACGCCAGTGGCGTCGCGACAGCACCCTCTACACCGACGGAGCCACGTTCGTGTCGCTGGCCCGGCGCGACGGGAAGCCGGCGGCCACCATCTACACCCCGGAGCAGTACCGCCAGGCGGTCAACGCGGGGTTCGTGAAGTATGGGTTCTACGAGACGGAGATCGGCTCGCGCATCGAACGCTTCGGCGACGTCGCACAGGTGCGGAGCGTCTATGAGACCCGCCGGACCGCCGACGGCCCGGTGACCGGGCGGGGCGTCAACTATGTGCTGCTGTATTGGGATGGGTCACGCTGGTGGATCACGGGGGCCGTCTGGGAGGATGAGCAGGATGCCACCAGGCTCCCGGAGAACTGGGTCGGCACGCACGAAGAAGTACCCTAGCCAGGTTCCCTTGGCTGCCTGGGCCTACCTGGCAGCCGCCATGGCGTCGCACGGCATGCTGGATGCCTTCACGGACGGTGGGCTCGGGATCGCCTTCCTCTCGCCCTTCGACCCCGCGCGGTACTTCGCGCCGTTCCGACCGATCGCCGTCGTACCCATTGGCCTGCGGGCCCTGCTCCGGCCGAGCATCCTCCCGGTCCTCGGTACGGAGCTGCCCTGGGTCTGGCTGCCCGCCACACTGGTCGGGTTGATCGGTTGGCGGTGGGGACCCCGTGGCGCCGTGCCTGACGCGGTTGGCTGACATTCGCCCAGCAGCCGCCACCGCGCCGCCGTCCGGTTTCAGCCAGTCTGGCCCGCCCCGCAGTCTCGGCCTAGCTTTCGCTGACCCTGCCGCTGCGCCGCGGCGTCAGGCGGCCGTTCCGCCCTCAGAGCAGTGCAGGTGCCCCATGCGCAACCGGTGGATTCCCGCGGGTCTGATGGTTCCCATGGCACTGACCATGGCGTTCGCCGTCGGCTGCGACTCGACGGATCCGTTTTCGTCGGGCCAGGGCCACGCCAGCGTCCTCATCAGCGTTTCCGACAGCGGCGGACGCCCGCTGCCCGGCGTGTCGGTCCGCATCACGTGCAGTAGCGGTGGCCCGACCGCGACCCTCCAGACCGATTCCACGGGCCGCGTCGGCGCCAACCTGGACAGCCGGACGGCGGCCTTCCCGGGCTCAGGCGTCCGCCTGCCCTGCCGCCTCGCGGAGCCTGCCCAGGGCGTCCCGCACGTCGCGCTGGACACGGTGATCGGCTTCGCCCGCGGGCCGGTCCTGGTCGCACTGCAGGTCTTCGACATCCGCGAGAACTAGCGGGCGCAGGGCCGCCCCTTAGGGCGGCTGATGCGGGACGGCAGGCGCCTCACCTCCCGTGGTGCGGCGCACGACGCGTGAGGCCGGTCCACCGATACATGGGCTCCCCTGGAATGGATCCAGTCACGCAGGCGTTCGAGGCGATCACGTGGAAGTTCGCCACCCGCGATCCGGCCTCCTGCGACGCGCTGGCCGAGCGCATTGCGGAGACCGGCCGGAAGCGCGCGCTCATCACCTATTCGGAACTGGTGAAGGACCACACCTTTCACCTCGGCAACCTGCAGCAGCCGCAGCATCGCATCGACATCCTGGACTGGCAGGAGCTGGATCGCGCGATCGTCGGTGACTTTCTTGGCTACCTTGCCATGCGCAGCTACGAGGAGGCGGGCTTCTTCTCGAGCGCGCTGGTGGTCGGGAAGCGCGATGGCTCCCCGGGCGAGGGCTTCTACAACCTCCTGAAGCAACTCGGGCTCATCAAGAGCTCCCGGACCGACAAGGCCATGTACCTGTGGGCGGAGCACGTCGCGAAGGCCCACACCTGGTACGCCAGGGACTGAGGCGGGGCGTCCGCCTGCAACGGAGCCCGCGAACCATCGTGCCAGTCCGCAACCTGCACATCCTGCTGAGCCTCACGCTCTGCGTCCTGCTCGGTGGCCAGGCCTGCCGACCGGCGATCCCCGCCAGGGACCCCGCGTCGGAGGTCCGTGCTGCCCTCGCGGCCTACGATACCCTGATCCTGCACATGGACGCCGCGGCGATCGGCCAGGCCTTTGCCCCCGATGGCGAGAGCTCGGATGCCGACCAGCCGCCGCTCCACGGCCCCGACGCCATTCGTGCGCACCTGGAGCAGTTCGCCGGCTTCCAGGTGCTCGCCAACCACCTCGAAGCCGACTCGACGCGCGTCCACGGCGACACGGCGTGGCAGGAGGGCAGCTACTCGCAGCGCGTGCGGGTGCCGGCGGGGGACACGATCGAGGTCGGGGGCCGCTTCGAGGTGACCTGGGTGAAGGCCGGCCCGAAGGGCTGGCTGATCCGCCGGATGCACACCTTCCGCCCGCCCACAGCCTCGTCGGCCAGCAGCGCACTCGTGGTGGACACCGGCCGGGTGGCGGTCCCCGGCTCGAGCCTCTATTACGAGCGGGCGGGGCATGGCGCGCCCGTGGTCCTGCTCCATTCGGGCTTCCTGGATCGCCGCATCTGGGACCCGCTCTTCCTGCCGCTGGCCCGGACCCACCTCGTCATCCGCTACGATGCGCGCGGCCTGGGGCGCTCGGGTTCCGCGCACGCACCCTTCAGCCATGCCGAGGACCTCGGCCGGCTGCTGCAGGCCCTCGACCTCCCCCGGGTCAGCCTCGTCGGGAACTCCCTCGGCGGCGCCACGGCGCTCGACTTCGCGGTCGCGCATCCTGAGAAGGTCGATCGCCTGGTCCTCGTCGGCCCGGGGCTTTCAGGATTCCCCTGGGGCCCGACCGACCTGAACGAGCCGTGGCGGATCGAGGCGCGGGCCGCCATCGCGCGGGGGGATACGGTGGCCGCCGCGCGGGCCTGGCTGCACTCGTCCTACCTGCTCCCGGCCAGCCGGCACCCCTCCCTGGCCGCGAGCCTCGACACGCTGCTCGGCGACAATGTCCGGTACTGGCGTGAGCTGCTCCACAACAATCGCCAGACCTGGGACACGGAGCCCGACCCGCCCACGATTGCGCGCCTCGGCTCGATCACCGAGCCGGTGCTGATCGTCCAGGGGGAGGGCGACGACGCCGACATCCTGCGGATCACGGATACCCTCATGGCCCGCATCCCCACGGCCACCCGGGTGCTCCTGCCGGGCGTCGGCCACCTGCCCAGCCTCGAGGCCGCGGATACGTTCAACGCGCTGGTCATCCGGTTCCTGACGGCACCTCGCTAGCCATTGTCAACTCGCCTGCGTGGCGGGCATCGCCTTGCGGCCCTGCCGCCGACTCCAGGCGCGCTCGCGCGAGCGAAGCCGCAGGCGGGCTCGATCTCAGTGCAGCCCGAAACATCCCGCCCCTTCCCTCCGTAGCCGCTCCCCATGCCATCCTCACTGACGCTCAGCCCTCGCCTGCGCTCCGGGCTGGTCCTCGCGATCGTGGCGCTCGCGGTCGCGCTCAATCCCCTCAACCTCCGGTTCCGCGTCTGGCTCCGGGACACGGTGGTCGGCGGGGTGCCCTACTGGCTCGACCACCTGCTCTTCATGATGACGCTGATGGTCGTCGTCTGGGGGGTGATCGGATTCCTGATCCTGGGCTGGCGCGGGATGGCGCTCGGGCTGCCCGAGCGCCCGAGGGAAGCCTGGCTCGCCGGCATCGGATCCGGCCTCGGGCTCACCGCGCTGGTCGCGGTGGTCTTCGCGGCCCTCGGCGCCCTGAAGTGGGAGCCGCACCCCGACTGGCCGCTGCTGTTCGCCAACTTCGTGAGCAACTTCTACGAGGAGTTGGTGTTCCGGGGGGTGATCCTGGGCCTGCTCTTGAAGGTGCTGGGCGACCAGCGCCCCTGGCCCGCGGTGCTGCTCTCCGCCCTGCTCTTCTGCCAGGGGCACCTGCAGTACCCCGCCCCGCTCCTCGCCACGGTGTTCGTGGCCGGCGTAGTCTGGGCGTGGATGACCGCGCGCTACCGGAGCCTCTGGCCGGCGTGGCTGAGCCACACCCTGGCCGATACCATCGTGGACAACCTGTTCAAGAGTTGAGCGGGGCGTACGCGCGGTGTAGCTTCTCCGGGGTTCGCCACGCACTCCAGGGAAGGCGGGGCGTCAGGCAGCAGGTCCCGGCCCTGGGTGTCCCTCACGGAGGCCCGAGCGATCATGCTACGCCACACGCGTTGGCCCGTCACCAGCCTGCTGTTGTTGGGGGCATGCGCCAGGGGGAGTGCCCCCCAGGCCCTCACTCCTGACGTCCAGCCGGAGGCGCGCGCCGCCCTCATCCTGGTGGATTCGGCGCTCACGGTCATGCGGAGCCATGCCCTCAACGCTGCCCAGGTGGACTGGCCGGTGGTGCGCGAGACCGCCCGCGCGAGGGTGCTCCGCGGCGACCTCCCCCCGATGACCGCCGCCCGACTGGCCATCCGGTACTCCCTGGCCGCCTTGAATGATCATCACAGCTTCATGATGTTCCCCGGGGACGATCCCCGCTGGAGCCGACCCGGCGCGCCGGCCACGGAACCCGAGGTCCGGTTTGTTCCGCCGCAGTTCGGGTACGCCACCGTACCAAGCTTCGGCGTGGGCGACGGGGATGGAGGCGCGGTGTTTGCCGCGCGCCTCCAGGCCCGTCTCGCGATCGTGGCCAGTCAAGGCGCCTGCGGATGGGTCATCGACCTCCGCGGGAATACCGGCGGCAACATGTGGCCCCTGCTGCTGGCGCTGGGACCGATCCTCGGCGATGGCCTGGCCGGTTCGTTCGTGGGGACGGACACGATCATGCGCTGGGGGTATTCCGCCGGCAGCGTATGGTACGGCACAGACACCCTTGGCCGGGTGGCGTCCACGCCCGCGTCCCTCGGGGCGCCGGCCGTGGCGGTGCTTACGAGCCCGCGCACGGCCAGTTCCGGCGAGGCACTCGCCATCGCCTTTCGCGGCCGTCCCCGGACCCGATCCTTCGGCCAGCCGACCGGTGGCCTCGCCACCGCCAACGAGGGCTTTCCGCTGCCAGATGGAAGCAAGCTCGTCCTGACGACCTCCAGCGACGCCGACCGCACCGGGCGCCGGTATGGCGCGGCGGTGGAACCCGACGAGCTTGTGCCCGACTCCCTGGCGCTCGATCGGTCCCTCGAATGGCTGGGGACCCAACCGTGTGACGGAACTCCCTAGGAGCCCACGACGCAGGGCCGTTGCCCCACCCGAAGCGCCCCGGACCGGGCGCGTGGTTGCGGCCTGATCGCCACCGGAAGCTGACCTGTGCGGCCCGCGGTGCTCGCGCGCTGACAGGCGCCTGGCGGTCGGTGCGTCGCTTGCGCCGCCGCGCCCCGCCCCGCAGCTTCCGCGGCGCCGTTGACCCCCAACGGCACCACCCTTCCCTGAGGCCCCTGTGCCCACTCGCGCCCTCCGGGCCGTTTCCCTCGCGCTCCTCGCGACGAGCATCGCCTGCGCCTCGTCGCCCGGGACGCCCGGCCCCGCCGCGCCCCAGTACCTCTATCTCTGGACCGCATCGGCCGACACCACGGCCCCTGACTTCCTCGCCGTCCTGGATGTCACGGAGGCCCCGGACCGCTACGGGACGCTCGTGGCCACGCTGCCCGTGCCGGGCCGCCACAACGTGCCGCATCACACCGAGCACGAACTCCCGGCCGACCGCCAGCTCTTTGCCAACGGGTTCGGCAGCGGCCAGACGTTCATCTTCGACCTGACCGCACCCACCCACCCCCGCCTGGTCGGCCAGTTCGGCGACCTCGAGGGGTTCAGCCACCCGCACTCGTTCCTCCGCCTGCCCGACGGGAATGTCCTCGCCACCTTCCAGATGACCCATGCCGCGTCCGGCATGCGCGCCGGTGGCCTGGTGGAGGTCACGCCGCGGGGCGACGTCCGCCGGAGTGCCCCGGCCGACCAGCCCGGACTGGATCCGGGGACGCGCGTCTACAGCGCCGGGGTCGTCCCGAGCCTCGACCGGATCGTGACGACCACCACGGACATGATGGCCGACACCCCGGCCTCGAACCAGCTCCAGGTCTGGCGGCTCTCCGACCTGACGCTGCAGCACACCATCACGCTGCCACCCGGCCCGCGCGGCGATGAGGACCGGATGACGGCCGAACCGAGGGTGCTGGCGGACGGCAGGACGGTGCTGGTGTCGACCTTCAACTGTGGCCTCTATCTGCTCAGCGACCTCGACGGCGCGGCACCGTCCGGTCGCCTGGTCGCCTCGTTCCCGATGAAGGAGCACACCCACTGCGCGATCCCGGTCGTGGCCGGCTCCTACTACCTCGTCACGGTGCCGGCCTGGAGCGCGGTCGTGAGCCTGGACATCAGCGACCCCGCACACCCGCGGGAGGTGTCCCGCGCCACCCTCGGCCCGGACGACATCCCGCACTGGATCGCCCTCTCGCCCGACCAGCGCCGCGTGGTCGTCACAGGCTACGGGGCCATGCGCAACCGGGTGGTCCTGCTCCAGTTCGATCCTCATACCGGCATGCTCGCGGTCGACACCCGCTTCCGGGAGCCCGGCAGCACGACACCGGGCTACCTGATGAGTGGAAAGACGTGGCCCCACGGTGGCAGCGCGGCCGGCATCCCGCACGGCGCCGTGTTCAGCCGTCCATAGGTGCGCACCCGTGTCGCGAGAGGACCGACCCATGATCGCAGGAGCACGCTACGGGCATACCAACCTGATTGCCCGGGACTGGAAGGCGCTGTCCCGCTTCTACCAGGAGCTCTTCGGGTGCGTTCCCGTCCCGCCCGTCCGCGACTTCAAGGGGCCGGACCTGGAGCGGGGCACCGGGATCCCCGGCGCGGAGCTGCGCGGTGAGCACCTGCGTCTTCCCGGGCACGGCCCGGAAGGCCCGACACTCGAGATCTTCAACTACAACATCCTCGAGGACCCTCCAACTCCGGCGGTGAACCGCCCGGGGTTCGGCCACATCGCCTTCGTGGTTGATGATGTGGCCGCCGCGCGCGAGGCCATCCTCGCCGCCGGCGGCAGGCCGGTCGGGGAGATCGTCACGCTGACCAACGCGCTCTGCAAGCAGCTCACCTGGGTCTACGTCACCGACCCGGAGGGCAACGTTCTCGAGATTCAGTCCCGGCCGAAGTAGCGCGCCGGGTACACCAGGCGCGAGCAACCCGACACCTGTCCATGGATCGCTCCCCGTTGCCGTGGTTCCTCTGGGTCCCGATGGCCGGCTTCGCCCTCGGGGCCACGGTCTGCTTCGTGCTCTCCTACGGTCACCTCACCCCGGAGGCCCGGAAGCAGGGGTCCCGGGCGGTGCTCCGGGGACCGCTCGCGCGACAGGACATCTTCACCCCCCGCGGATGGCGCCTGCGGCTCTGGGCCTTCAGCCTGTTCGGGCTTGCCCTGCTGACGCTCGCGATTGCCGGAGTGCGTGCGGCGCAGGTGCCCTGAGGACCGGGCCGGTGGACCACCGGTTCACCATCCAACACTCGCCTGGTCCGCCCCACCTTCCCTATCCAGCAGTGCCTGCCTCCGGCAGCGACCGGCGGCCCTTTCCTCCCTGAATCATCGGGTGCATGCCGGCCGTCGGTGTTGCGTCCCCACGGACACCGATACCGCATCCCTGCCACCCCTGCTCTCCTGATCATCCGGAGGAGGAGGCCCCATGCCCCGTACCCGTCGTCTGGCCACCCTCGTGATCGCGTCGCTGCTGGCGCCTGCGCTCGCGGCCCAGGCCCCCGCCGACTTCCCCATCCCCGCCACCAATCCCCGCGCCGTGGTGCGGCAGCAGGTGGCGGCCACCCAGGTCGAGGTCAACTACGGCCGCCCCGCCCTCAAGGGCCGGACGGTGTTCGGCGCCCTGGTGCCGTACCGCCAGGTCTGGCGCACCGGCGCCGACGCCGCGACCCGGATCAGCTTCAGCACCCCGGTTGCGCTCAACGGCACCCCGGTGGATTCCGGGACCTACGAGCTCTTCTCCATTCCTGGCGAGCGGGAGTGGACCGTGATCCTGCAGCTGGCACATTCGCAATGGGGCTCCTACGCCTACGACCCGGCCAATGACGCCGCCCGGGTGACCGCCACCCCGATCCGCCTGCCGGAGCCGGTGCAGAGCTTCAGCATCAGTCTCGATGACGTGACCAACAGCGCCGCCACGCTCACCCTGGCCTGGGACCGGACCCGGGTGCCGGTCCGGATCACGGTGGATGTCCGGGCGACGGTGGTGCCGCGGCTCGAGGCGGCGCTCCGGGGCGAGGGCCGGAAGCCCTACTTCCAGGCGGCGATGTTCTACTTCGAGAACGACCTCGACCTCGACCGCGCGGCGGAGCTGATGGCGCTGGCGCTCCAGGCCAGCCCCGACCACATCGGGATGCTCTACCGCCAGGCGCTGATCCTGGAGAAGAAGGGCGATACCGCCGGCGCCATCGCCGCGGCGGAGCATTCGCTGGCGGGGGCACGGCAGGAGCAGGGAGCGGAGCTGCGGGAGGAGTACATCCGGCTGAACACGGCGCTGCTGGGGCGACTCAGGCGCTCGTAGCAGCCGCCACGGGCGGTGGCCGTGGAACACGACGCGGGGCACTCCGGACGGAGTGCCCCGCGTTCGCTATTCCGATGTGCCTCGGCTCAGGAGCGCACCAGCGTGGCGAGCACCTCGTCCAGCTGCTGGTACTGTTCCGGCGCCGCGCCCGACGCTCCCGACTCGATCGCCTCGTCCAGCGCCTGCTTCGTGGGATAGAGCTCGTGGAGGGTGAGGAGGGTCTTGCCGCCCGTCTCCTCGAAGGTGACGGTGGTGACGGACCCATCGGGGCTTTCCTCGTTGGTCCACACCAGGCGCGAGGGGGGCGTCACCTCGACGTACCTGCCGAAGAACGCCATCGGCTCCGGCGCCGCCGGGTGGCTGAACACGAAGCGGTAGCTGCCCCCGGTCCGCACGTCGGCCTCGCAGGAGACGAACGACGCGCCCACCGACCGGGGCATCCACCAGCGCTGCATCAGGTCGGGCTTGGTCCACGCCTCGAACACGATGCTCGCGGGGGCGTTGAAGGTGCGCGTGATGACCAGCTCGCGCTCGGAGGTGCGGTTGATGTTGGTCGGGTTGCTCACGGGGATGGGCTCACTTTCGGTTGTGCCGCTGAGGGGCGGCCTTCGTGCGTTTCAGTTCCTCGACGATCGCGTCCAGCGCCTCGAACCGGGCGTGCCAGAGCTGGCGGTAGCTCTCGATCCACGCCGCCTCCTGCTCCATCCGGCGCGGGCCGAGCCGGCAGGTCCGGACCCGGCCCGACTTCTCGGTCACGACGAACCCCGCCTGCTCCAGCACCCCGATGTGCTTCTTCATGCCGGTCAGGGTCATCTGGAACCGCCCCGCGAGCTCCGTGATCGAGGCATCCGCGCGCCCCAGCCGCTCCAGGATGCCACGCCGGGTGGCATCGGAGAGCGCCGCGAACGCGGCATCCAGGTGGGGGCTGGCATACTGAACCATACGGTTCAGTATATGGTGCGGGCGGGTGGGGCGCAAGGGGCTGCCCGGCGCCGCGTCACCCCCTTCGTTTCCATGGCCGGTACCACCCGCGCCTCCCTTCCCGCCCGGCCGTTTGCTCCGCACCTTGTCTTCTCATGCCCCTCCCCCGCCGCGACTTCCTCGCCGCCACCGGTGGCGCCGCCGCGCTCGGCGCCGGTCTCTCCCTTGGCCCGGCTGCGCCACCGGGTGATCGTTCAGCCATGCCTGAGACTCCCCTCGCCCACCCCGACTTCGGCATCCCCCGGGGCCACACCTGGCTCAACAGTGCCTTCATCCATCCGATGCCGCTCCGGGCGGCGGCGGCGGTCCAGGGCTACCTCGCGACCCGCACCTTCCAGCGGCCGCGGGAGCGCTCCGGCGATTCGATTGCCGCGGAGGTGAAGGCCGCGTTCGCCCGGCTGATCAACGCCAGCCCCGACTGCGTGAGCCTGGTGCAGAGCACCAGCGCCGCCGAGAACCTGGTGGTCCAGGGACTCGGCCTTCCGGGCGGTGGCGGCGGAGGGGTGGTGACCGACGCGCTGCATTTCGACGGCTCGCTGGTGATGTACGGGGAGCTGGCCCGGCGCGGCCTGCCGGTGACGGTGGTGCCGCATCACGACTGGCGCATCCCCCTCGACGACCTGGCCGCGGCGATCGTGCCGGGGACGAAGCTGGTCGCCGTGTCGCTGGTGTCGTGGTACAACGGATTCCAGCACGACCTGGCCGCGGTCTGCGAGCTGGCGCACACCCGTGGGGCGTACGTCTATGCCGACATCATCCAGGCGGTGGGCAACACCCCGGTTGATGTGCGGGCCAGCGGCGTGGACTTCTGCGGCTGCTCCAGCTTCAAGTGGCTGATGGGAGACTTCGGGGTGGGGTTCCTGTACGTGCGGGAGGGGTTGCTCGACCGGGTGGTGCAGCGCACCCAGGTCGGCTACCAGCAGGCGGACATGGAGGTGCACTACCTCCCCTCCGACCCGCCGGGCGACCGGCCGGTGACCTGGACCCTGCACCCGGACGCCAGCGGCCACTTCGAGGTGGGCACCTACGCCCAGGGCGCGGTGAACGCGCTCGCGGTGTCGCTGCCGTACATCGAGCAGGTCGGGGTGGACACCATCCACGCCCGGCGGCAGCCGCTGCTTGCCCGGCTCCGCGAGGCCCTGCCCCGGCTGGGCTGGACGCCGATCACCCCGCCGGAGAGCACCAGTGCGCTGATCGTGTTCACCTACCCGGGCGCCGAGGCCAGGTACGCCGAGCGGCTGCGGGCGGCGCAGGTGACGGTGAGCCTGTCGCGGGACCGGATGCGGGTCTCGCCGGCGGTGTTCAACACGATGGAGGATGTGGAGCGGCTGATCGGGGTGCTGTCCTGAGGAGCGGCGACGCCGCTCGGGACGGGAACCAGTGGCCGGGCCGCCCCGGAGGCCGCCCCGATGACGGCGCATCGGCTGGCAGGCGGTCCGGGATCGTGTAGGTTGGAACGAGGGCCAGGCGGTCTCGCCCCAGTCAGGCGCCCCCGCCGGCCATTCCCCGAACGGCGCGAGGTGCAGGATGCAGCCAGCGGAGCCGGATCCCCTGAGCCTGGCCGCCTTTCGTGCGGTGCCGGCCGGATTCGCCCTCGGCATCCTCGGCGTGGTGATCGCCGGCGGGACCCTGGTGGCGTTCTCGTTCTTCGGCCTGGGACGCGGTTGGGCGCGGGTCGGTCTTGGCCTGGGCACCATGCTGGTCTGGGTGGCTGCCGGGCTGTACGCCGGACAGGACTGGCGCCGGGCCCGACACACGGCCGCTTCTGACGACTGACCCCCGGGAGCGTCAGCCATGAAGCCGGAAGCCATCGAGTTCATCATCACCGCCGCGTGCGTCTTCGCCGGGCTGGTGTGGATCGGCTTCCGGGTGAGCTCCGGTCACGAGCCGAGCGGCCGGAACGACTGGCCCCCGGATGGGGGCGCCAGCGGGTAGTGACGCGGCGCCCAAGGCACCACGCGAAGCCATGCGACTCGACTCCCAGCGGTAGCGCCCCCCGCAGCCGCACCCCCCTGACGCCACCGCCCATGCCGCGCCACTCCTGCTACCGCATCCTGCTGGCCGTCCTCGCCCCCCTGGCGATCACGCTGCTGCCACGACCTGCCACGGCCCAGCGCGCAACCTTCGGCGCCTACGTCGGCGGGTTCTTCCCCACCCAAACGGTCTATTCCACCTCCCAGTCCGGCCTGAGCGCCGCCTCCAGCCTCAAGTCCGCCGCAGTCGTTCAGGGCTCCTTCGACCTGGAGCTGTGGCACCACCTCGGCCTCGTGTTGGTGGGATCTCATGCCGCCACACGGTTTGGCGGCGGCTTCAGCACCTTCGGGGGCTCGTTCTCGACCGACGCCCCGGCCCAGAGCAACGCTCTCGCACTCCGCCTGTCCGCCTTCCTGCCCTTCCGCCCCCGACTCAGCTTCATCGGGGGTATCGGGCCGGTCCTGGTCTGGCAGAAGCACCGCCACATCCCCAACGATGGCGAGTACCGCAGCTGGCGCAGCGAGGGACTCGCCGTCGGGGGTACGCTCCGCTATCGTGTCAGCCGGATCGTCGTCTGGGACACCAGCCTCGAGGGCTACATCTACAATGGCGACTACCCGGTGATCCCGGGCTACAGCGCGGATCGCCAGGTGGACCTGTACCTGACGACAGGGTTCCACCTGGATCTGACCCAGTAGGCCGCGGATGCCTCGCCACATGCCCTCCCGCGAGTTTCCCGACACCCCGGCGGCCCGCCGGGCCCGGGCGCTGTGGGGGCTCCTGATCGGGCTCCTGGTCGGTTTCGTGGCGGCGCTCTTCCACCTGACCACCCGCAACTGGGCGCCATTCCTCGTGCGGGTCCTGGGACTCGGGATCCTGTTCGCGCTGCTCGGCGCCTGGCTGGGAGACCGCTTCTGGCGCAATGTCTTCCTGGCGCTGTGCCTCCTCTACACCCTCGGGCTGCTGTGACCCGGGCACGGCCCCCGGCGCTACCCGGACGCACACCAGTCCCCGGAGGCCTGATGACGCTCCGTCACCTTGCGTGCGCGGCGCTCCTCGCCGCAACTCTCTCCCTGAACGCCTGCGCGGGATTCCAGGAACGGGCCGACGCGCAGTTCGGCGACCAGAACTTCAAGTCCGCGATCGCCCTGATCGAGCTGCACAAGGTCCGCTTCGGCAGCTACCCGGAGCATCTGTCGGACATCCAGTTCACCAGCCAGTGGGACCAGCTCTGGATGTCGGCGGTGGAGTACACCAGACTGGAGGACGGCTATGAGCTGAACCTGATCCGGGGCTGGGTCGGGACGCCCAAGCTGTCCTATCCGGAGGAGTTCTGGCAGGGGCTGGGACTCAGGAAGAGCAATGTCAAACAGGCGGCCGTCGAGGCCGAGTAGACAGGGATGCCCTCGTACCACCTCGCGCAGATGAACATCGCCCGCGCCCTGGCGCCGATGGACTCGCCCCAGCTCGTGGACTTCGTGGGGCAACTCGATGCCGTCAACACCCTGGCCGACGCCGCGCCCGGCTTCGTCTGGCGCTACCAGACCGAGGACGGCAACGCCACCGCCACCCGGCCGTACGACGACGACCGGATCCTGGTCAACATGTCGGTGTGGGCCACGCCGGAGGCGCTGCACGACTACGTCTACCGCACCGCCCACGCCGCCGTGATGGCGCGGCGCCGGGAGTGGTTCAGCCGGATGGCCGACGCGTTCATGGTGCTGTGGTGGGTCCCCGCGGGCCACCACCCCAGTGTGCAGGAGGGGGTCGAACGCCTGGAGCAGCTGCGCCGGGACGGTGCCACCGCCCTGGCCTTCACCTTCAAGCAGCTCTACCCGGCTCCCGGTGCGAACACCGAGGATGTCCCCGGCACCCTCGCCGATGAGTGTCCCACGGCGTAGACTCCATCAGCCGCCCCTCCCCCTCCCCGGAGCCCCCTCATGCTCGCCCACGCGCTGACCCCCATCCTCAACGTCTCCGACTTCCAGCAGAGCGTGGTGTGGTTCGAGAAGTTCGGCTGGACCAAGGCCTGGGACTGGGGCACGCCGGCATTCTTCGGGGCGGTGTGCTCCGGGCGGTGCGAGATCTTCCTCTGCCAGGGCGCCCAGGGCGGGCGGGGGAAGAGTCCGGTGCTCCACACCTTCGGCCCGGACGGGGACGAGGCCGGGGACAAGGGGGTGTGGATGTCGGTCTGGGTGGATGACGTGGACGCGATCCACGCGACGTGCGTGCAGCAGGGGATCGAGATCGCCTTCCCGCCGACCGACATGCCGTGGCACGTGCGGGAGATGCACGTCCGCCACCCCGACGGGCATGTGTTCCGCGTCAGCCAGGGGCTGGAGCACGAGCACGAGCACGAGCACGACCACGAGCATGATCACGATCATGAGCATGACCACGGGCACGAGCATCACTGAGGCGGAGGGGCCCGCGTGCGGGCGGCCGGGCCACAGCCCGAGCACTGGCATCGGTTTTCACCGTCTGGCCCATTGGAGCATTTCGGCGTAGTATCTCCAGACCACGCCGCTCCCCCAGGTCTGCAGCGGCGTGTGGGTCGGCCGGTCCGGGCTTCCTGACGCCCGCCGGCACGGACCACCAGGAGCTCGGCGCAACGCAGCCCGGCAGGTTCCCCACTCGCCCCCCTGCCCCTCCCTCCGTGATCGTGGAGCCGCCGACCGCTCCCGACCATCCCGCAGGCCTGCGCCCCCCGACTTCGATAGCCGAAAACGAATCATCCTCCGCCGGGCGAGCCGCGGTCACCGCTGACCGATCCCTCGACCGTCCGGCCATGCGGCGGGCGCCCCGCACCCTCCCCTCCACCCGCCGTTTCGCCCTCCCTCCCGCGTGCCGATAGTAGATCATGGACTCAACGCTCATTGCGAAAGCCGATCGAGATGATCGCCAAACCCGCAGGGCCGGTCGAGACCGGAGGTACGGGCATGGATGTCCCAGGGGGTAGGATGATCGAACCGGGACGGCTCAACGGAGCCCCGGCTCCGCGAGAGGCGCCATCGGCCCCGGCCGACCGGGCCCTCCGCGACAGCGAAGCCCGGCTGCGGGCGCTGGTGGAGCACCTGCCCCTGGCGATGCAGGTCTTCGGCCCCGATGGCCGCACCCTGCGGGTGAACCCGGCCTGGGAGCGCATGTGGCACACCCCCTTCGCCGCGATGGCGGAGTACAACGTCTTCCAGGACCGGCAGCTGGAGGCGCTGGGCGTGCTGGCGTGCCTGCGGCGGGCCTTCGAGGGGGCGTTCGTCGAACTGCCCCTGCACGGCTACGACAAGTCCGCCACCGACCATATCGGCCCGGAGGCGGAACACGAAGGGAAGCTGTGGATCCGGGGGTATGCCTATCCCGTGCGGGGGGAGAGCGGCGAGGTCCTCGAGGTGGTGGTGGTCCAGGAGGATGTCACCGAACCCACCCGGAACCAGGAGGCGCTGGTCCGCTCCGAAGGCGTCCTGCGGGAGAGCCAGAAGATCGCGGGCATCGGCTCGTGGGAGCTGGATCTCGGCAGCGACACGCTCTACTGGTCCGACGAGGTCTACAAGCTCTTCGGCCTGGAGCCACAGGCGTTCGGCGCCACCTACGAGGCCTTCCTCGACCGGGTCCACCCGGAGGACCGTGCCGCGGTGGACGCCGCCTACCGCACCTCGCTCCGGGAGGGGCGGGATGCCTACGAGATCGAGCACCGGATCGTGCAGCATGGCACGGGCGCCGTGCGGTATGTCCACGAGAAGTGCCGGCACCTCCGTGACGCCTCCGGCGCGATCATCCGCTCGGTGGGGACGGTGCACGACATCACGGAGCGCCGCATGGCGGAGGACCAGCGGACCATCCAGCACGACCTGGTCATCGCCCTCGCCGGTGCCAGGGACCTCGAGGAAGGGCTCGACCTGTGCCTGGATTCGGCGCTCAGGGCCACCGGGCTGGACTGCGGCGGCATCTACCTGCTGGAGGAGGCAGACGGGGGGATCCGGCTGGTGGCCCACCGCGGCATCTGCACCCAGGAGTTCATCCGGAGCGTGGAGCACTACCCGTCCGGCTCCGCGCAGGTCTGCATGCTCGAGGCCGGGCGGCCCGCGTATGCGCGGTACGAGGAACTCGGGCTGCCCCTGTCCGACGTGCAGCGCCGCGAAGGGATGCGCCTCCTGGCCGTGATCCCCATGCACTTCGAGGGCCGGCTCATCGGGGCCCTCAACATGGGGTCTCACGTGGTGGACGATCTCGGGGAGGCACAGCGCCAGACGCTCGAAACCATCGCGGCCGCCGCCAGCCAGGCCGTGGCCCGGCTCCAGACCCAGGTCGCGCTCCGCCGGAGCGAGGAGAAGTTCCGGGGCATCTTCGACGACTCCGTCGCGGCGATCTACGTGTTCGACGCCGAGCGGCGGTTCCTGGAATCGAATCAGGCCGGCCTGGACCTGCTGGGGTATTCACGGGAGGAACTGCTCCGGCTCAGCATCCCCGACGTGGATGCGGATCCCAGTGCGGTGCGGCCGGCGCACGAGGAGCTCCTGGCGGGCCATCGGCTGGTCAACTTCGAGCACCGGCTCCGGCGCAAGGACGGCACGGTCATCACCGTGCTGAACAACTCCCGGGCCCTCACCGATCTCGCGGGCCGGGTGGTCGGGATCCAGAGCACCCTGCTGGACATCACCGCCCGCACCCGGGCGGAGGTGGCCCTGCGGGCCTCCGAAGCCCAGTTCAGCGCGATCTTCCACGGCTCGCACGACGGGATCATCCTCGCCGATCCGGTGACGATGCGGTTCCAGCTCGCCAACGAGGCGATGGGCCGGATGCTCGGCTATGCCCCGGGGGAGCTGGTCGGCCTGGCAATGGCCGACATCCACCCCGTCGAGGCGCTGCCCCTCGCCACCGCGGCGTTCGAGCGCCGGCGGGCGGGGGAGGTCTCCATCGTCCAGGACCTCCCGTTGCGGCGGCGGGACGGCACCACGATGTACGCGGACATGAGCTCGGCCCTGATCACGATCGACGGCGCGACGCTGCACGCAGGCTTCTTCCGCGACATCACCGAGCGTCGCCGCCACGAGGCGGAGCGGGACGAGGCCCTGAGCGTGCTCCAGACCGTGATCCAGGCGGCGCCGGTCCGCATCTTCTGGAAGGACCGGGAAAGCCGCTATCTCGGCTGCAACCCCCTGTTCGCCACCGACGCCGGCCGGACCGGGCCCGAGGAGGTGGTCGGCCGGAGCGACCAGGACCTCGCCTGGTCCGAGCAGGCGGCCCTCTACAAGGCCGACGACCGCGCGGTCATGGAGACGGGGGAGGCCAAGCTGGGCTTCGAGGAACCACAGACCACTCCCGACGGCATGCACATCGTCCTGCGCACCTCCAAGGTCCCGCTGCGCGACGGCCAGGGCGAAGTCTTCGGCATCCTCGGCGTGTACGAGGACATCACCGAGCGCCGGCAGGCCGTGGAGGAGATCCGCCGCCTGCTCGACGAGGCGGTCGAGCGTGAGTTCTTCCTCCGCCAGGCCCAGCAGGTGGGCCAGGTCGGCGGCTGGCGCATCGAACTGCCCGCGGGCCGCATGCGGTGGACCGAGGGGGTGTACGGTATCACCGAGTTGCCGCTCGGCTACGAGCCCACCCTGGAGGAGGCCTTCGGGGTGTACCTGCCGGACTCGCGCCAGCGGCTGGAGGCGGAGCACCTGCGGGCCTGCGAGACCGGGGAGCCCTTCGCCCTCCAGCTGCAGCTGCGCGCCGCGCGGAGCGGCGCGACCAAGTGGGTCCAGCTTCTGGCCCAGCCGCACCGCGGCGACGACGGCCAGGTCGACTTCCTGGTGGGGACGATCCAGGACATCAGCCGGCAGAAGGAGCAGGAGAGCGCCTACCAGAGCCTGTTCGAGGGCGCCTCCGACGGCATCTTCCTCGCCGAGGAGGGAGGCTTCGTCGACTGCAATGCGCGGGGGGCGGAACTCTTCGACCTGCCCCGGGAGCAGATCCTTGGCCGGCGGCCGGAGGACTTCAGCCCGGAGCGGCAGCCGGACGGGCGCCTCTCGTCCGAGGTGTCCCGGGAGCACATCCGCCGCGCCATGGCGGGGGAACCGCAGCTGTTCGAATGGCAGAACCTGGCGGTGGGCCGCCGCGCGGCCAGCGTGGAGATCACCCTCAGCCGCATCAACCTCCGGGGGAAGCCCTTCCTCCAGGCCATTGTCCGGGACATCACGGAACGCAAGCGGGCCGAGGATGCCCTCCGCGCCTCCGAGGCCCGGTTCCGGGCGGTGGTGCAGGGCTCGCACGACGGGATCATCCTGCTCGATCCCGCCACACGGAAGGTGGCGGTGGCGAACGAGGCGATGGGCCGGATGCTCGGCTACGACGAGGCGGAACTGGTGGGGCTCGACCTGGAGGCCCTGCACCCCAGCGGGGAGCTGCCGCGGGTGCTCTCCCAGTTCGACCAGCTCAGCGGCAAGGAGGGGGTGTTCCTGCCGAACCTGCCCATGCGCCGGAAGGACGGGTCGGTCTTCTTCGCGGACCTGGCGTCCACCCCGGTCCGATCCGACGGGGAGGTGTACATCGCGGGCTTCTTCCGCGACGTGACCGAGCGGCGGCAGCTCGAGGAGGAGCGGCTCCGCTCCCAGAAGCTGGAATCCATCGGCACCCTGGCCGGCGGCATCGCCCACGACTTCAACAACCTGCTGCAGGGGCTGTTCGGCTTCCTGTCCCTGGCCAAGCTCAACCGGGACGACCCGGCGCAGAGTCTCTCGGCCCTGGAGCAGGCCGAGACGGCCCTGCACATGGCGGTCCGCCTGACGACGCAGCTGCTGACGTTTTCGAAGGGCGGCCAGCCGATCACCAAGACCATCGACCTCCAGCCGGTGGTTACCACCTCGGCGCGCTTTGCCCTGAGCGGCTCGGCGAGCACCTTCCACCTGTCGATGGATCCGGACCTCTGGAAGGTCCAGGCCGATGAGGGCCAGCTGGGGCAGGTGTTCCAGAACATCGTGCTGAATGCCTCCCAGGCGATGCCCGACGGCGGGGTGGTGGAGGTCGCGGCGCGCAACCTCGACGCGGCGCGCCTGAAGGCCTCACCGAACCCGGCGGTGGACCGCTGGGTGGAGGTCACCGTGACCGATTCCGGAGTCGGGATCCCGGGGCGGTACCTGGACCGGATCTTCGATCCCTACTTCACCACCAAGGAGCGGGGCAGCGGGCTCGGGCTGGCCACCTCCTATTCCATCATCCGCAATCACGGCGGCACCATCGAGGTGCGCTCGGAGCCGGGACAGGGCACCGAGTTCCGGATCCTGCTCCCCGCCGCGGCGCCCGAGGCGGTGCAGGAAGCCCGTCCGGCGGCGGCGCCGGCGACAAGGCGGAAGGGGCGGATCCTGGTCATGGATGACGACGAGCTGGTGCGGAACGTCGCCCGGGCGCTGCTCCGGAAGCTCGGGCACGAGACCGTCGCCGCGGACCGGGGCGAGACGGCGGTGGAGTGCTACCGCAGCGCCATGGCCGAGGGCCGCCCGTTCGATGTGGTCCTTCTTGACCTCACGGTGAAGGGCGGGATGGGGGGCGAGGGTACCCTTGCGCAGCTGCTGGCGATGGACCCGCAGGTGAAGGCGGTGGTGTCGAGCGGCTACGCCGAGGGCTTCAGCATCGAGCACTTCAAGGAGAAGGGCTTCGCGGCCTGCCTGAGCAAGCCCTACTCGATCGCGCAGCTGGACACCTGCCTCGGAGGGCTGCTGGCGTAGGCGGGCGGCCGGGGACCGCGTCCGCTTCTAGTCGCTCCGCAGCGCGGTCATCGGGTCGGCGCGCAGCGCCCGGCGCGTCGGCCCCAGGCCGGCCAGCAGCGCCACCAGCAGCAGCAGGCCCGCCACGGCCGCCAGCGTCGCCGGATCGGTGGGGGTGACCTCAAAGAGCGAGCGCTGCAGCACGCGAGTGACGGCCAGCGCCCCGGCCAGGCCGATCAGCAGCCCGGGCAGCACGAGCCCCAGCGTCCGCCGCACCACCAGCCGCACGACATCGCCGGGCACCGCGCCGAGCGCGATCCGCACCCCGAACTCGCGGGTCCGCGCCGTCACGTCGTAGGCGATCACCCCGTAGGTCCCCACCGCCGCGAGCAGCAGCGCCAGCGCCGCGAAGATCCCCAGCAGCCGGGCCTCGAAGCGGGCATCGGCCACCGTGGCGTCCGCGGCATCGTCCATCGAGCGGAGGTCCCGCAGCGCCACGCCGGGGTTGAGCTGGCGGGCGGCCGCGCGGAGCGACGGCCCCAGCTCCCCCGCCGTCCGGCGGGTGCGCACCGCGAAGGTGGCGTTGCGGATGAACACCAGGTCCCCGGTCTGTGCCAGCGGGAAGTACTGCGCCCCGTGGCGCCCCTCCAGCGCGCCCCGCTGGGCGATGTCGTCCACGATGCCGACGATGGTGCGCCAGTTGCCCGGCTGCGGGTCTTCCCCGTCCTCGGTAAGCCGCTGGCCGATGGCGCCGAGCCCGTCGGGGGGCCAGAACTGCCGCGCCACCGAGCGGCTCACCAGCGTCACCGGCAGCGCCCCCTCCACATCGTGGCTGTCGAAGTCCCGGCCCGCGACCAGCCGGATGCCCATGGTGCCGAAGTAGCCGGGTGCCGTCACCAGCTTGTCGACCACGTAGCCCTTCGGCACCGCGCTGACGCCCTCGATGTGGAGGTCACCGCTGATGAGCGTCCCGCCGAGCGGGATCCAGTTCACCAGGGTGGCGCCCTCGACACCGGGGACGTGGCGCAGCTCCTCGAGCATGCGGGTATGGAAGGCGCGTACATGCACGGCGCCGGGAAA
Source organism: uncultured Gemmatimonadaceae bacterium (assembly GCA_964647615.1). Lineage (GTDB taxonomy): Bacteria > Gemmatimonadota > Gemmatimonadetes > Gemmatimonadales > GWC2-71-9 > JADJOM01. Next base: position 25,363 of record CAZYIV010000046.1, read on the forward strand.
GGCGGCCTCGGGCAGGCTCACGCCGAAGGTCACCAGCCCGCCGGGGCGGAAGCCGGGATCCACCGCGCGCATCCGCAGGAAGCTCTTGAGCAGCAACCCGGCGCCCGCCAGCAGCACGATCGCCAGGGCCAGCTGCGCCACCACGAAGGCCCGCCGGAGCCGGTCGTGCGCCCCCGCGACGGTGCGCGCGCCGGCGGTGAGGACCTCCCTCGGGTCACCGCGCGTGCCCGCGAGCGCCGGGAGGAGTCCGCAGATCAGGCCGGCGAGGAGCGACACCCCGACCGCCGCGCCGAGCACCCGCCAGTCCATCCCGATCTCCGCCCCGCGGGGGATGCGGCCGGCGGGCGCCGCCGCGAGCAGGAGGTGCACGCCCCAGGTGGCCAGCACGACACCCGCCGCGCCGCCCAGCACGGACACGAGGGCGCTCTCGGTCACCAGCTGGCGCACGATGCGGAGGCGCCCCGCGCCGAGCGCGGTGCGCAGGCCGATCTCGTGCCGCCGGGTGGAGGCCCGGATGAGGAGCAGGTTGGCGACGTTGGCGCAGGCGATCAGCAGCACCAGCGCCACCGCCCCGCTGAAGATCCACAGCGACGACCGGGCCCGGGCGACGAACAGGTCCAGCAGCGGGCGGACGGTGGTGACCTGGCTGCCCTCGGCCTCTGCCGCCGTGGAGGGCAGGCGCCCGAGCGTGGCAGCGAGCTCCGTCCGCGCCGCCTCCAGGGTGGTTCCCGTCGAGAGCCGGGCCACCACCGGCCGGAAGACACCGAGGTTGGGGTCGGGGCGCGGGGGCAGCGGGGTCCAGAGCACTGCGTGGCTGGGAAAGTCGAAGCTCGCCGGCATCACGCCGATGACGGTGCGCGGCACCCCGTCGAGGACGATCGGCCGGCCCAGCACTGCGCGGTCACCGCCGAAGCGCTCCCGCCACAGCCGGTCGCTCAGCAGCACGACCGGCTCCCCCGCCGCTTCCTCCGCCGCGGTGAACGCCCGCCCCAGCGCCGGCGCCACGCCGAGGACCGGCAGGAGGCTGGCCGAGGCCTGCGCGGTGACGATCCGCTCCGCGTCGCCGGCGCCGGTGAGCGTCGCCTGACTGCCGCTGAAGCTGGCGATCGCGGCGAAGGCATGGGAGGGCGCCGCCGCCAGCTCGGCGTAGGCCCGGTCACCCATGCCGCGGGCCTCGGGCCCGAAGGCCGCGGGAATGCGGGAGAGGAGGACCAGGCGGTCCGGCTCGGCGAAGGGCAGCGGCTTGAGGAGGGCGCCGTCCACTACGGTGAACATCGCGGTGGTGGCCCCGATGCCGAGCGCGAAGGTGGCGACCGCCACGGAGGTGAAGCCGGGGGCGCGGCGCAACCCGCGCGCCGCCTGGCGCAGGTCGCGCAGGAGTGCCTCCCACGCCGCGCCGCCCCACATCTCGCGGGTCACTTCGGCCACGTGGGTCAGGTTGCCGAACTCGCGCCGCGCGGCGTCCCGCGCGGCCTCCGGGGATTCCCCGCGCTCCATGCGCTCTGCCGCCGCCATCTCGAGGTGCGTCCGCAGCTCCTCGGCCAGCTCCGCCTCGCGCGCCGCGCGCCGCCAGGGCCAGTTCATGATTCGCTTTCGGCGACGGGCGGGTTGAGGATCCCGGCGATGGCCTGGGTCATCCGCTCCCAGCGGGTGCGTTCCACTGCCAGCCGCTTGCGGCCGGCGGCGGTGAGCCGGTAGACCCGTACCCGCTGGCCCTTCTCCGACCGGTCCCACCTGGCGTCGATGAGCCGGGCACGCTCCAGGCGGTGCAGCGCGGGGTAGAGCGAGCCGGTGTCCACCTGCAGCGTGTCGCTGGAGTGGACCCGGATCATCTGGGCGAGCCCGAAGCCGTGCTGCGGCCCCCAGCGGAGGGTCTGGAGGACGATGAAGTCGAGCGTGCCCTGCAGCAGCTCGATGCGTGACTGGCCGCCGGCCATGGGGCCCCCGCGAAAGGTGTAGACCGTCTACAGCAAGGCTGGAGAATGTCTACAGCCTGGGCGGTGGGGCGTCAACGGCGGGCGCGGGCGCACCCGGACGCGCGGCTGAAGCCGCGGCTCGGCGGCTGCCGCTAAAGCGGCGGGTTCCTCGCGACGGTGAAGGCCTGCGCCGTGAGCGCATATCGCTTCAGCGATAGACGCCGAGTCGCGGCTTCAGCCGCGGGACGCGGGGCTGGCGCCGGCGCGGTTGGTGGGATGAGGCCCGCGGCAACGCACGAAGGCCCCGCCGCGGCTGCGGCGAGGCCTTCGGTCACATCGGGACGGCGGGATTCGAACCCGCGACCCCCTGAACCCCAT
>CAZYIV010000047.1:0-27171 GCA_964647615.1 uncultured Gemmatimonadaceae bacterium
CTGATAAGCGTGAGGTCGGTAGTTCAACTCTACCCAGGCCCACTGAAGCCTCCGACTGCCCCGCGTGCCCCGGCACGCGGGGCAGTTTGTCTTTCCAGTTCCCCCAATGAACCTTCGTGCGCCCTCCACCGTCCCTACGGGCGCGATGCCCACGCTGCCCACCCCACCCGATGTCCGGCGCCGGGCCCCCCGCTGACGGGCGGCTCCGCCTCGCGCTCCTGGTGCTCAGATGCCAGGTCGGCGACGAGGCGGCGTTCGCCGAGCTGCTGGGGCAGTTCGCCCCGCGGACGCTGCGCTATCTGGAGGGACTGGTGGGGGATGCCGCGGAGGATGTGCAGCAGGAGGTGTGGCTCGCCGTGTACCGCGGGCTCGCGGGGCTGGCGGATCCCACCGCCTTCCGCACGTGGCTGTTCCGGACCACGCGGCACCGGGCCATTGACCACCTGCGCCGGCTGCGCCGTGAGCGGGAGCTGTTCGTGGCCGATGGCGAGGAACAGCTCGCCGCCGTGGCGGAGAATGCCGAGCTGCCGCCGGTGCCCGGCGACCTCGGCCCCGCGCTCGCGGCCCTGGCGCCGATCCACCGCGAAGTGCTGCAGCTGCGATTCGTCGACCAGCTCAGCTACGCCGAGATCGCGCTGGTCACCGGCTGCCCCCTCGGCACCGTGCGTTCCCGGCTGCACGTGGCGCGCGAGCGCCTGCGCCGCGTCATCACCGACACCACCACCGCGCCCCACCCCAGCGGCGGGGCTTCACCCGGAGATTCTCATGACGATTCCGAATGACGCCCCCCCCGACGCCGCGTGGGGGGCCATCGCCCGTGACCAGCGCATGGACCGCACCCTCCGGCGGGTGTGCACCCTGGCCTGGGCCGTGACCGGCGGCGCGCTGGCGATGTTTGCCGTGGTCACCGCGCTCCAGGTCTGGCATGGCCTGCGATTGATCGCCGCTGGCGTCGCCGCCCGGGACGCCCTGGTGCCGGTCGTGATGCCATTCGTCTATGCGGTCGGGGGGCTGGCCCTGCTGGTGGCCACACTGAGCACCATCGGCGTGCTGCTGCGGCTGCGCGCCGCCAGCCTCGCCGAGATCCAGCTGCGGCTGGCCTCCCTCGAGGGGATGCTGTCCCGCGGCGGGGAAGGGCGCTAGCGGCCCTGCCCGCCGGACGGCACCAGCCGGGTGAGGATCGCGCGCGCGACCGAGTCGGCGCGGAGGGTCGCGTAGGTGGGATCCATGTCGAGGAGGGTGACCGGCGCGCCGCCCCGGGCGGCGATTCCGAGCGAGGCGAGGGCCTCATCCCGCCGGCCCACGCGGGCCAGCGCCTCCGCCCGGTAGAGGGCGACGGATGGGTCGCCGGGGTGCAGCCGCTCCGCGACCCCGAGGACCGAGAGGGCCCGCTCCGGCTCCTGCACCAGGAGGTAGTGCCGCGGCTCGTAGAAGCCGGTGTAGGCCCAGACGTTTGCCAATTGCCGCTTGGCGGCGTGCGCCGCCATGCTGTCGGCCGCCATGGCCTCCGACCGCCGCACCAGGTCGCCGAGCCCGAGGCGTCGCCACAGCTCGTCGGGCTCCATCGGCGGCTTGACCCGGACCTCGCTCAGGACGTCGCCCAGCTGGCCGCGGAAGGCCTGCTCCTTCCGGGTCAGCCGCTCCAGGTTGCGCTGCATCCGCACCACCGGCTCGGCCCGGTCCAGCGACCGCCGCCCCGCCATCGCGGCAGAGATGTCCCGCAATCCGTTGAAGTCCGCCGCCGTCTGGGCGTACCGTCGCCATGCCCGGTAGGAGGCACCGGCGGCCTTGAGCGCCGCGGCATCGGCGAGCCGGTCCCGGTAGAGCGAGTCCACCCAGGGGCGGTTGACCGGGGCGAGCTTCCGGAGCATCGCCTGCAGGGTCACCCACTGCACCGCCTCGGTGAGCACGTCGGCCTGCGGCCAGGCGTGCGGCCCGTCGAACCAGGTGAGGTGATGCGGCACGTTCATGGTGTCGAGCGTGGCATCGAGCCGCCACATCTCGTCGAAGTTGTAGTCGTCCAGCCCCGCCGCCCCGAAGAAGACCGGCCCCCGGGCCCCGATCGGCGGGTGCCACTCCTCCGGCAGTCCCGCCCCGAAGCCGATCAGCCCCGCCACGTTGTCGAGCAGCTGGTAGCCGAAGATCCAGCTGCCCCGCGCGGTGCCCGACTGGCCCGCGAGGTAGATCCGGTGCGGGTCGATGGAGAGCAGGCGGTCGGCGTCGTCCAGGATCGCGTTGATGGCATCGGCGTTGTGGTCGGTGAGCTCGTCGCTGCGGGAGTTCCACGAGCTGAGCACCAGGTAGCCCAGCCGCTCGGCGATGCCCCGGACCCGCTCCAGCGGCAGGAGGGCGCGGCCCCGGGGATCGAGCAGCACCAGCACCGGCCAGATCCGGTCGGTGCGGTAGTTGGATGGGAGGTAGACGGCGTACTGCTGCGCCGGGTTGGCGGCGCTGGTGACGTGGGAGACGACCTGGCCGGGCCGCACCCAGATGGCGGCCGAGGCGGTGGGACCGATGCCCGGGGCGACGAACTGCCCGGCGAGGGGTGTACCAAGCCCGGCGCCGAGGACCACCACCCATGCTGCCGAACGCATCCCGCCTCCGGGGCAACCAGGCAGTGTCCCGGGGGGGGCACCGCGGACTTGTGGTTAGACTCGAAATGTAGACGAACGGGAGCCCCCCGGAGTTGCACCCCGTCCAAAGCGAAACGCCCGCCGGGGGGGCGGGCGTTGGCTGTCCGGATTCGGGGCGCGTCAGTGTCCGGGCCGTCCGTCCCCGGCCATGGCGGCCGCGGGGAGCGGCACGGCGGGCGCGTCCACCAGGGCGCCGATCCCCGCGCGCCGCCGCAGGAATCGCTGCTCGATCAGCATCCGCACCATGCAGTGGGCCACGTCGCCGGTGTTGATGCGGCTGACTCCCTCAGGAAGGAGGTCCGGGACCACGAGGTACCGCCCCGTGGCCGGGGCCTCCACCAGGTCGGGGCAGCCCAGCACCGTCCACTCGAGGTGGCTCTCCGCCAGTGCCCGCACCGTGCCGAGGTGCTCGGCGTTGATGGCACGGAACTGCCCGGGGAAGCCGGGCTGCTCGCTGCGGAGGCCGCCGGTGGGGTGGTCGAGCACGCCGGAGCCCGCCACCGCCACCACGCGCCGCACGCCGTACTGCCCTGCCGCCGCCACGATGTGGCGCATCCCGTCGGAGAGAATGGTCCCGGGCCGGTCCACCGGCCCGCCGCCCAGCGCACTCAGCACCGCGTCCACCCCGGCCACCGTCGCGAGGACGGCGGACGGGTCGGTCACGTCGCCCTCGATGCCTTCGACATCGGTCCCGCAGGGGAGCCGGTGCGGATCCCGCGCCAGCGCCCGGACCCGGAAGCCGGCCGCGCGCGCCTCGGTGATGAGCCGGGCCCCGGTGCGGCCGGTGCCGCCGAAGATCGCGACCCGCACCTAGAGCCTCCCGCCGACGACCGGCAGCTCCCGGCGGCGCAGGAACAGCACGACCAGCGACGCGACCATCACCGTCAGCGCCAGCTTGAACAGCAGCCCGCCGTCATTCTGCACCACGATGCCGAGCTTCGTCAGGTGGCTCATGATGGCCCCGCCCATCAGGCCGACGGCCAGCACCGCGCCGATCGCCGGGGTCCTGGGGTAGAGCAGCAGTCCCACCGCGATCAATTCCATCACGCCGGTGCCGATGCGGCCCCACGGCTCCGCGCCGAGGGTCGAGAAGATGTATTTCGACTCGGGGGCGCCGGTGAACTTGAAGAAGAGCGTCTGCCCCAGGATCGCCGCCGCGGCCAGCTGGCAGATCCAGCTGATGATCGTGGCGTTCTTCGAGAGCGTGGTGGACTGCATGTGGGGTACTCCGGTCCGGGATTGTGGGGGCCAGGGTCGTCGCAGGGGGAACGCCGCGAGCCTGGGGATGGTTCCCCGCCGGAAGCCGGGAACCCGGGGCGGGCTCCCGGCATTCCCACCGCAGCACCGACCCCGTTCCTGATCCCGGACCCCCGGTGGGAGATCCCCCGATGCCGACACCCTGGCCGACCCGGCGCACCACGGCGATCCCGCCCCGTTTTCGCTTCGAGCGGGAACGGGTGCTCCGCATCCTGGCCCGCTGGGAGGAGAGCACCCGGCTGGCCCTGGCGCCCGCCGGCGCGCTGCCCGCGCCCGCCCGGACCGTGCGCCCGTGAGGGTCCTCATGTTCGGCTGGGAGTTCCCCCCGTTCCAGGCGGGAGGGCTCGCCACTGCCACGGTGGGGCTGGTGAAGGGCCTGCTGCGGCAGCCGGTGGAAGTGACGCTGGTGGTGCCGTTCCCGGCGGAACAGTCGCCGCTCCCCAACCTGCGGCTGGTGAGCGCCGACGGGCCCGTCGAGGGGCTGGTGGTGCATCGGGTGCCCTCGCCCATGACGCCATACGGCGGGGCGGAGGAGTACCAGGAGATCCTCTCCACCTTCCGCCGGGAGGGCCGGGGCCCGAGCGCGGTCTACGGTGCCGACCTGTTCCAGGAGATCACCCGGTATGCGGCGCTCGCCGGCGGGATCGCCGCCCGGGAGCCGCACGACGTCATCGATACCCACGACTGGATCACCTTCGCCGCCGGGATCGAGGCGCGGAAGGTGTCGGGCAAGCCGCTGGTCGCCCACATCCACGCCACCGAATTCGACCGTGCCGGCGAGGGCGCCAACCCCGAGATCTGCCGCCGGGAGTACGAGGGGATGATGGCCGCGGACCGGGTGGTGGCCAACAGCCACGCGCTGCGCCAGGTGTGCATCGACCGCTACGGTATTTCCGCCGGGAAGATCGACGTGGTGCACTGGGGCATCGACGGCGACGACGCGCCGGCGGAGGCGCCGCGCGAGAACCCGTTCGTCCCGGCCGCCGATCCCGGGCGCCGGGTGCCGATCGTGCTCTTCCTGGGCCGGGTCACCTGGCAGAAGGGTCCCGACTACTTCGTGGAGATGGCGGGTCAGGTCGCGCGCCATGTCCCGGAGGCGCGCTTCATCATGGCGGGGCAGGGCGACATGCTGCCGCGGCTGATGCACCGGGCGGCGGAGCTGGGCATCGCCGGCCGGATCCACTTCACCGGCGGGGTGCAGGGCGCGGCGGTCACCCGGCTGTACCGCATGGCCGACGTCTGCGTGATGCCCTCGGTGCGCGAGCCCTTCGGGCTGGTGGCGCTGGAGAGCCTCCGGCTGGGCACGCCCTGCATCATCCCGCGGACCGCGGGGGTCGCCGAGGTGGTGCACCACACCTTCAAGGCGGACTTCTGGGATGTCCAGGCGATGACCAGCCAGATCGTGGCCCTGCTGCGCTACCCGGTGCTGCGCGACGTGATGTCCGCCAACGCGCGCCACGAGCTGGCGGCGCCGCGCTTCACCCTCGAGGAACCCGCCCGACTCACCGCCAACTCCTATGCCCGTGCGCGGGCGCACGCCGGGAGCCCCCGATGACCGACATCTGCCTCTACGCCCAGGTCCACCAGCCGTACCGCCTGCGCCGCTACAGCCTGTTCGACATCGGGAGCGGCGGGGCGTACTTCGACGACGCGCAGAACCGGGCGATCCTGCGCCGGGTGGCCGACAAGTGCTACCTGCCCACCAACCGGCTGCTGGCCGACCTGGTGCGGCGCTCCCACGGCGAGTTCCGGCTGGCGCTCAGCATCAGCGGCGCCCTGCTGGACCAGCTCGCGGCGTGGGCGCCGGACGTGCTGGAGAGCTTCCAGGACCTGGTGGCGACGGGCGGCGTGGAGCTGCTGGGCGAGACCTACTGGCATTCGCTCGCGTCGCTGGCCTCCGAGGAGGAGTTCACCGCCCAGGTGGCGCAGCACGGGCAGGCGGTCGGCCGCTGGTTCGGGCAGCGGCCCACGGTGTTCCGCAACACCGAGCTGATCTACTGGGACGGGCTGGCGCCGACCATCGCGAAGCTGGGCTTCAAGGGGGTGATGGTGGAGGGTGCCGACCACGTGATGGAGTGGCGCTCGCCCAATCATGTGTACGAGGCGGCGGGTACCCCGGGACTCCGGCTGCTGCCCCGCAACTACCGCCTGAGCGACGACGTCGGGTTCCGCTTCTCCAACCGCGACTGGGACGGCTGGCCGCTCACCTCGGAGAAGCACGCCGACTGGATCGCGGCGAGCGGCGGGGACAGCGTGCACCTGTACGTGGACTACGAGACCTTCGGCGAGCACCAGTGGGCCAGCACCGGGATCTTCGCCTTCCTGGCACAGTGGCCGTGGGAGTGCCTGCAGCGCGGGCTCCGCTTTGCCCATCCCTCCGCCCTGGCGACGCGGACGCCGGTGGCCCCGCTCGCCTTCCACCGGCCCACCTCCTGGGCCGACCTGGAGCGGGACACCACGGCCTGGCTAGGCAACCAGTTGCAGGATGCCGCCCAGCAGCGCATCTATGGACTGCGGGAGCGGGTGCTGGCGAGCCGCGACCCGGGCCTGGTGGAGGCCTGGCGGCGGCTCACCACCAGCGATCACCTGTACTACATGTGCACCAAGTGGTTCGCCGATGGCGACGTGCACAAGTACTTCAGCCCCTACGAGTCCCCCTACGAGGCCTTCGTGGCGATGATGAACGTGGCCCAGGACCTGGAGCAGCGGCTGCCGGTGCCGGAGGCACCGGCCGCCCGTCCGGCCCGGACCGCGCGGACGGAGCTGGCCTCGGTCGCATGACCTTCCGCACCGCCGGGAACCATTTCCCGCCCCCGGGCGTTGACGGGGGAAGGCCCGCGCGCACGGGGCGCGCGGCGTGCCTGGTTCCCGGCTCCCAACCGCCGATGGATCACGGAGATGCCTGAGGCCCGCCCGTCTGCCAGCCCCCGGAGTCAGTCCGGGGAGGCGGGGCCTGCCGGTGCCCCGGCGCCGTCGTTCGAGGCGCTGCTGGAGCCGCTGCTGGAGTCGGCCTACGGCACCGCGCTGCGCTTCACCCGCAACCGGTCCGATGCAGAGGACCTGTTGCAGGAGGCCGCGCTGCAGGCGTTCAAGGGGTTCCACGGCTTCGAACCGGGGAGCAACTTCCGGGCGTGGTTCTTCCGGATCCTGGCCAACTGCTTCGCCAGCCGGTACCGGAAGTGGAAGCGGCAGGCCACGGAGATCGACCTGAACGACACCCCGGAGCTGTACCTGTACTGCCAGACCGCCGCGCTCGGGATCCATGGACGGACCGAGGACCCGGCGGCGCTGGTCATGTCCCGGATCGAGGCGGAGCACGTGGAGGACGCGATCGCGGCGCTCCCGGAGGAACATCGCGTGGTGGCGACGCTCTACTTCATGCAGGACTTCTCCTACCAGGAGATCGCCGAGGTGGTCGGCGTGCCGGTGGGGACGGTGCGGTCTCGGCTGCACCGGGGCCGCCGCATGCTGCAGAAGGCGCTGTGGAGCATTGCCGAGGAGCGGGGCATCGTGGGTGAGCTGGCCGGCGCCGGCGGGGAGGCCTGATGCATCTCCATCGCCATCCCCCCGACCGCTTTACCTGCGAGGAGGTCTTCGCCCGGCTGGACGATTACCTCGACCGCGAGCTGACGGCCGAGGAGCTGCAGCTGGTGCGGAAGCACCTGGAGACCTGCGCCGCCTGCGCGGCCGAGTATCGCTTCGAGTCGGGGGTGCTGCAGGATGTGCGCGCCAAGCTGCAGCGGCTGTCGGTGCCGGAGGGGCTGATGGCGCGGATCGCCGCGCGGATCGCCGCGGAGGGGGGGAAGGAAGGGTAGGGGTGCCTACCCCAGCACCCGCCCCAGCAGCTCCCCGCTGATCCCGATTCCCTCCAGGAACGCCGCCGGCAGCATGCGCGCCACCCGCACCAGCGTCGCCACATCGACGAAGGAATCCGCGCTGTGGCTGGTCAGCTCGAGGCCCAGCGCCTGGGGCAGCGTCACCAGCCCCGCGAGGATGGTCCGGCCCAGCGTGGCCTGGTCGAAGCGAGCGCCGGTCAGGTCGGCATCGGCGAGGACGGTGTGGGTCAGGTCGGCGTGAGAAAGATCGGCGCCGGCCAGGTTGGTCCCTTCCAGGAGCGTCGCATGCAGGGTGGTGCCCCGCAGGGTGGCACCCGAGAGGTTGGCCCGCCGCAGGTTCCCTTCCGAGAGATCCGCCCCCGAGAAGTCCGACGCCGCCAGCGCGGTGTGATCGAGTGCGCTCCGTGCCATCCGGGCATCCCGGAACTGCGCCCCCGGCCCGGTGGCGTAGGCCAGCTTGAAGCTGCTCCGCCGGAGCTCCGCCCCGGTGAAGTCGGCTCCCGCCACGTCGGTTCCCAGCAGTCGTGCATCCACCAGTTGCGCGCCCCGGAAGCTGGCCCCCCGGAGTATGCCGCCGCTCAGGTCGGCGCCCCGGAGGTCGGCCCCGTCGAACCGGGCGCCCGCGAGGTTGGCGGAACAGAAATCCGCCCCCCGGAGCCCCGCCGTGGTGAAGTCCGCCCCCGGCAGGTCGGCGTAGGTCAGCACGGCCCCAGGCAAGCTGGCGCCGGCGGTGGCCTCGACCTCGAGGAGGAGCTCGCCACTGTCGCGGCGGTGGATGCGGATCATGACGTCGCCTCGGGGGATGGGCGGACGCTCGAAGCTACAGCCCCCAGGACCCCCGGGGAACCGGGATGCGGGGGGCGGCGTTGAGGCGCTACGGCCGGAGGTACGGGCCGGGGGGACAACCGGGAGGCACATGGTGCGACAGATCACGGCCGAGGGCGAGCGGCTGGAACAGGAACGGCGGGGCCAGGGCCACTGGCGCCGCTGGGGCCCCTACCTGTCCGAGCGGCAGTGGGGCACCGTCCGCGAGGACTACAGCCCCGATGGGGCGGCATGGAACTACCTGCCGCACGACCACGCCCGCAGCCGGGCCTACCGCTGGGGCGAGGACGGCCTGGCCGGCTTCTCCGACCACCACCAGCGGCTCTGCCTCTCGCTGGCGCTCTGGAACGGGCGTGACCCGATCCTCAAGGAGCGGCTGTTCGGCCTGACCAACGCCGAGGGCAATCACGGCGAGGACGTGAAGGAGCTCTACTACTACCTCGACGCCACCCCGAGCCAGTCCTACTGCCGGATGCTCTACAAGTACCCGCAGGCGGCCTTCCCCTACCAGCAGCTGGTGGAGGAGAACGCCCGCCGCGGCATCGGCGGCGCCGAGTTCGAGCTGCTGGACACCGGCGTGTTCGACGACGATCGCTACTTCGACGTGGAGGTCGAATACGCCAAGGCCTCCGCGGATGACGTACTGGTGCGGATCACCGTCCACAACCGCGGCCCCGAGGCGGCGGAGCTGCACCTGCTGCCGCAGCTCTGGTTCCGGAACACCTGGTCGTGGAACGGCGCGCCGGAACGCCCCACCCTCCGCGCCGCCGATGGCGGCGTGGTGGTGGAACACGCCACGCTCGGCGAGTATCGCTGGGCCGTGGACGGCGGGACCGAACTGCTCTTCACCGAGAACGAGACCAACACCCGCCGGCTCTATGGCAGTGACGGGCCGGCGTACACCAAGGACGCCTTCCACGCGCGGGTGGTGCAGGGCCGCAGCGACGCCGTGAACCCCGCCCAGCACGGCACCAAGGCGGCCGCCTGGTGTCGGGTGACCATCCCCGCCGGCGGCTCAACGGTGCTGCGGGCGCGGCTCGCGCCCGGGACGGCCCGGCCCCGGCTGGATGAAGTGGACCGGCTGGTGGAGCTGCGACGCCACGAGAGCGACGAGTTCTACGCCCAGGTGCAGCGGGACATCACCGAGGCCGACGCGCGGCAGGTGCAGCGCCAGGCCTTCGCCGGGATGATCTGGAGCAAGCAGTACTTCTACTACGACGTGCGGGAGTGGCTGCAGGGCGACCCGGCCCAGCCGGCGCCGCCGGCCCAGCGCCGCCATGGCCGCAACACCGCCTGGGAGCACCTCAACAACGCCGACATCATCTCGATGCCGGACACGTGGGAGTATCCCTGGTACGCGGCGTGGGACCTGGCGTTCCACTGCATCCCGTTCGCGCTGATCGATCCCGAGTTTGCCAAGCACCAGCTGGTGCTGCTCACCCGTGAGTGGTACATGCACCCCAACGGGCAGCTGCCGGCCTACGAGTGGGCCTTCGGCGACGTGAACCCGCCGGTGCACGCGTGGGCCGCATGGCGGGTCTTCCAGATCGACCGGAAGCGCCGCGGCGACGCCGGCGACCTGGCCTTCCTGGAGCGGGTGTTCCACAAGCTGATGCTCAACTTCACCTGGTGGGTGAACCGCAAGGACGCCCAGGGCCGGAACGTGTTCCAGGGCGGGTTCCTCGGCCTCGACAACATCGGGGTGTTCGACCGCAGCGCGCCGCTCCCCACCGGGGGCTATATCGACCAGGCCGACGGCACCGCCTGGATGGCGATGTACAGCCTCAACCTGATGCGGATCGCGCTGGAGCTGGCCCGGCACAACCGGGTGTACGAGGACATCGCCACCAAGTTCTTCGAGCACTTCCTCCATATCGCGGAGGCGATGACCAGCCTCGGCGGCGACGGGGTGGGGCTCTGGGACGAGGCCGACGCGTTCTACTACGACGTGCTCAACACCCCCGACGGCCGCGAGGTGCCGCTCCGGGTCCGCTCGATGGTGGGGCTGATCCCACTGTTCGCGGTGGAGACGATCGACCAGGCGCTGCTGGACGAGCTGCCCGAGTTCGCCGCGCGGCTCAAGTGGTTCCTCGACTACCGGCCCGACCTGGCGCGGCTGGTCTCCCGCTGGGAGACGCCGGGCATGGGAGAGCGGCGGCTTCTCAGCCTGCTCCGCGGCCACCGGATGAAGGCGCTGCTGCGCCGGATGCTGGACGAGACCGAGTTCCTCTCCGACTACGGGGTGCGCGCGCTGTCGCGGCACCACGCGGACCAGCCGTACGAGTTCGACGTCATGGGCGCACAGCTCACGGTGCGCTACCAGCCGGCCGAGTCCGATTCCGGGCTGTTCGGGGGCAACTCCAACTGGCGCGGGCCGATCTGGTTCCCGGTGAACTACCTGCTGATCGAGTCGCTGCAGAAGTTCCATCACTACTACAGCGACGACTTCCGGGTCGAGTGCCCCACCGGCTCGGGCCAGTATCTCTCCCTGGCCGAGGTGGCGGACGAGCTGTCGGGCCGGCTGTCGCGGATCTTCCTGCGCGGCGCCGACGGCCGGCGCCCGGTGTTCGGCGCGGCGGAAAAGCTGCAGCGGGATCCCCACTTCCGGGACCACGTGCTGTTCCACGAGTACTTCCATGGCGACAACGGCCGCGGGGTGGGTGCCTCCCACCAGACCGGCTGGACCGGACTGGTCGCCAAGCTGCTGATGCCGCGGGGCGCGTCGCGTCCCGCCGCCACCGACGGCGCCACGCCGGCCCGTGCCGCCCATCCCCGACGGGAGACCCGCCATGCCGCCCGCTGAGTCCCGACCGATGTCCCTTCTCACCGGCCAGCGAGCCCTGGTGACCGGGGCGAGCTCCGGCATCGGCAAGGCGATCGCCCTGGCACTGGCCGAGGCCGGTGCCGACGTGGGCGTGAACTACGCCTCCCAGGCGGGGCCGGCCGAGGAGGTCGCGGCCGCCATCCGGGCGATGGGCCGCCGGGCGTTCACCTGCAAGGCGGATGTGGGCAAGGAGGCCGACGTGCTCGCGATGTTTGCGAAGGCACGGGAGGAGTTCGGCAGCCTGGACATCGTAGTCAACAACGCGGGCCTGCAGCAGGATGCGGCCCTCACCGAGATGACCCTGGCCCAGTGGCAGCGGGTGATCGACGTGAACCTCACCGGGCAGTTCCTCTGCACCCGCGAGGCGGTCCGGGAGTTCCGCCGCCGGGGCCCCGAGCCGGCGCGCTCCGTGGCGCTGGGCAAGGTGCTCTGCGTCAGCTCGGTGCACGAGGTGATCCCCTGGGCGGGGCACGTGAACTACGCCGCCTCCAAGGGTGGGGTGAGCCTGATGATGAAGTCGGTGGCGCAGGAGGTGGCGCCGGAGCACATCCGGATCGTGGGCGTGGCGCCCGGGGCCATCCGCACCCCGATCAACCGCTCGGCGTGGGACACGCCGGAGGCATACGCGAAGCTGCTCAAGCTGATCCCGGCCAGGCGCATCGGCGAGCCGGAGGACCTGGCCCGCGCGGCCGTCTGGCTGGTGTCGGACCAGGCCGACTACGTGACCGGCACCACGCTCTTCGTGGACGGCGGCATGACGCTCTATCCCGGTTTCGAGGCGGGGGGCTGATGCTGCCCCCCCTCGAGGCCGAATGGCTGGAGACCGACGGGCTGGGCGGCTTCGCCTCCGGCACCGTCGCGGGCTGGCGCACGCGCCGGTACCACGGGCTGCTCACGCCCGCGGTGGAGGTGCCCTCGCGCCGGGCGGTGCTGGTGGACGGGTTCGAGGCGTGGGTGGAGCGGAACGGCGAGCGCCACCCGATCACGGTGCAGCGTTACACCCCCGACGTGCTGCATCCAGACGGGCACAGGCTGATCACCGAGTTTGCCTCGGCGCCGTGGCCGCAGTGGACCTTTCGGCTGCCCGACGGCGCCGGGTTGCAGCAGGAGATCGTGACCCCGCACGAGCGGCCGGCGGTCGTGGTCCGCTGGCGCTTCACCGGCAAGGGTGACGCGACGCTCGTCGTGCGGCCACTGCTCTCCGGTCGTGACAGCCACGCGCTGCACTGCGAGAACGACGCCCTGAACCCGGCCGCGGAGCAGGATGGCGAGCGGGTGCGGTGGCAGCCGTACGGCGCGCTGCCGCCGGTGCTGAGCATGGCCAACGCCACCTATGAGCATGCGCCGGCCTGGTACCGGAACTTCCTGCTGGAGGAAGAGCGGAACCGCGGCTTCGACGCCCGGGTGGATCTCTGGTCCCCGGGGGAGCTGCGCTGGGACCTCGGCAAGGGCGACGCCTGCTGGGTGCTCATGGCCGAGGGCTGTGAAGGGCACCAGGCGCCGGGGCGGCGGACGGCGCGGACGCTCGCCACGACGCTGCTGGACCGGGAGGCCGCCCGCCGCGAGGAGCTGGGCGACGCCCTGGCGCGCGCCGGCGACCAGTACCTGGTGCGCCGCGGCCGGGGCCGGACGATCATCGCCGGATACCCGTGGTTCACCGACTGGGGGCGCGACACGTTCATCGCGCTGCGCGGGCTCTGCCTCGCGACGGGCCGGCTGGATGACGCCGGCGCCATCCTGAAGGAATGGGCGGGCCTGGTCTCCGAGGGGATGCTGCCCAACCGCTTCCTCGAGGGCGGCGACCAGCCCGAGTTCAACTCGGTGGACGCGAGCCTCTGGTACGTCATCGCCGTACACGAATACCTCGCCGCCTGCACCGCCGCGGAGACGACGGTGGCGCCCGCCGTGCGCAGGAAGCTGAGCACCGCGGTCACCGCCATCCTCGATGGCTACGCCGCGGGGACCCGTTACGGCATCCGGATGGACACCGACGGGCTGCTGGCCGCCGGGGTGCCGGGAGTCCAGCTCACCTGGATGGACGCCAAGGTGGGCGACTGGGTGGTCACGCCCCGGGTTGGCAAGCCGGTCGAGATCCAGGCGCTGTGGGTGAACGCGCTCCGCGCCGGCGCGTCGTTCGCGCCGCGCTTCGGACCGATGGCGGACCGGGCCGCTGCCGCCTTCGAGCCGGCGTTCTGGAACCCGGACGGCTACCTCAACGACGTGGTGGACGTGGACGGCGTCGCCGGGCGGGTGGATGCCTCGTTCCGGCCCAACCAGCTCTTCGCGATCGGCGGGCTGCCTTGGCCGCTGCTCGAGGGAGAGCGCGCGCGGCAGGTGGTGGATGCCGCCGAGGCGCGGCTCTGGACCCCGATGGGGCCTCGGAGCCTCTCGCCCGATCATCCGGACTACCGACCGTACTACGAGGGCGGGCCAGTGGAGCGCGATGGCGCCTATCACCAGGGCACGGTGTGGCCCTGGCTGGCGGGACCGTTCCTGCAGGCCTGGGTGCGGGTCCGCAGGAACACGAAGTCCGCGCAGGTCGAGGCGCGGAAGCGGTTCCTCGCGCCGCTGCTGGCGGCACGGGAGCGGGCCGGCCTGGGTCACCTGGCCGAGATTGCGGACGCGGAGCCGCCCCACACCCCGCGTGGCTGCCCCTTCCAGGCGTGGTCCATGGGCGAGCTGCTGCGGCTCGACCGGGTGATCCTGCCCCGATGATCGAGACCTGGCGCCGCCACCTGCCCGAGTATGCCGCCGAGGCGTTCGGGCTGGGCCTCTTCATGGTCTCGGCCTGTGGCTTCGGGGTATGGCTCTTTCACCCCGCGTCGCCGGCGGTGCGCCTCATCCCGAGCGAGATGCTGCGGCTCGGGCTGATGGGCCTGGCCATGGGGCTGACCAACATCGTGAACATCTACTCCCCGTGGGGGCGGCGGTCCGGCGCGCACCTCAATCCCGCGGTGACGCTCACGTTCCATCGGCTGGGCAAGGTCTCGCGGGCCGACCTGCTGGGCTACATCGCGGGACAGTTCGCCGGCGGCGCCCTGGGCATGCTGGTGGGCGTGCTGCTCTTCCGGCCCGGCGTGGCGCACCCGGCGGTGAACTACGTCGCCACCCGGCCCGGGATGGCGGGCGTGCTGCCGGCCTTCGCCGCGGAGCTGGCGATTTCCTTTGCGTTGATGACGGTGGTGCTGCTGGTGAGTTCGCGGCCCCGCCTCACGCGGCTCACGGGGCTGGTCGCGAGTACCCTGGTGGCGCTCTACATCACCTTCGAGACCCCGGTCTCGGGGATGAGCATGAATCCGGCACGCACGATCGGCTCGGCGCTGTTCGCCGGGGCGGGGCCGGGGTGGTGGCTCTACTTCCTGGCGCCGGTGACCGGCATGCTGCTCGCGGCCGAGACGCTGGAGCGGGGCGGGGCGCTGCGGCGGCGCTTCTGCGCCAAGCTGGACCACGATCCGCGCGTGGCCTGCATCTTCTGCGGCCATCAGCCGGACTGAGCGGGAACCTCCGGGGGGGCGCCGGCATTACCACGGCGCAGGCACACGGCACCGGCACGCGGCCGGTGCAGGACCCCACTCCGGAGGATGTATGCGCAGGATGATCGCGGCTGTCGCGATGCTGGTGACCATGGTCGGGATGACGACCGCGGCCACCTACGCTCCCAAGACCTTCACTTCGAAGCCCTTCATGGGCGTGAAGGCGAACACCGGCTCCGTGACCGCCACGGTCGAGGGCGGCCGGATCTCGCTGCAGGTGTCGGACGACTTCCAGATCCCGGACACCCCGGCGCCCAGCTGGCAGATCGTGGACTCGAAGGGGAACGTCTACCTCCTCAACCAGTTCAAGATCAAGGGCGACAAGACCAACCGTTCGATCACCCTGCCCGGCTACATCAAGGACGTGGCCAAGGTGCAGGTCTGGTGCTCCTTCGCCGAGGTGCTGCTCGGCGAGGCCAGCTTCGACTCCATCGTCAAGTAACTCACCCTTCAGATGCCGCCGGTCGGGCGCTCCCGGCCGGCGGCTTCTGTTTCCGGAGGATGCCCCTGATGCGCTCCCTGACCCTGACCACGCTGGCGCTGGCTGCCGGGGCGGCGTTCGCGCCGGCCGCGGCCCAGGTCGCGCCGCACCACAGCCTCACCCTCGACGGCGCGCGCAACGTGATCGCCGCCGCCGTGGCCTTTGCCCGGACCCGCGCCGGGACCGGCGTGATCGCCGTCGTGGACGACGGCGGCAACCTGATGGCCCTCGAGCGGCTGGATGGCACCTTCGCCGCCGGCGCCAACATCTCGATCGGCAAGGCGCGCACCGCGGCCCAGTTCAAGAAGCCCACCCGGGTGTTCGAGGAGCTGATCAACAAGGGCCGCACCGCGATGACCACGGTGGATTTCACGCCGCTGATCGGCGGGGTGCCGATCGTCGTGGATGGCGAGATCGTCGGCGCCATCGGCGTGAGCGGCGCCGCGAGCGCCGCGGAGGACGAGGAGGTCGCCCTGGCGGGCGCCGCCGCCGCCACCGCGCAGATGTCCACCGCCGCGCCGGTACGGCAGATGGACGTGGAGTACTTCGCCCATGATGCCGTGCGCACCGCTTTCCAGAAGGGCGCCGTGCTGCTGGACGGCCAGGGCCGGAACTACATGATCCACGCCAGCCACCGCGACAAGGCGGGCCAGGCGGAGGTGCACGCCCTCGACACCGACGTGATCTACGTGCTGGACGGCTCGGCCACGTTCGTGACCGGCGGCAGCGTCATGGGCGGGAAGACGATCGAGCCCAACGAGGTCCGGGGTGACTCGATCGAGGGCGGCGAGACCCGCCAGCTCACCCGCGGCGACGTGATCGCGGTGCCGAACGGCACCCCGCACTGGTTCAAGGAGATCCGCGGCCCGTTCAACTATTACGTCGTGAAGGTGCGCTGACATGCGCGCCCCGATCGTTGCCGGCCTGGCCCTGGCGCTCGTCGCGCCGGGGCTCGTGGCCCAGGTCACCAGCGACGCCCCGGCGGGCAAGCCGGTGGCGGTGATTGATCTCGGCACCAGCGCGGGGATCGCGCTGGTGCACGGCGCGTGGCGCTACAGCGATGCGCAGGTGGTGCCGGTGGAGCACCGCGAGCCCGGGCCGGACCTGCGTGCCAGCGGCGCGCCCAACCACACCCTGGACATTGCGCCGCACGCCGGCCCCGCCGACTTCGACGACAGCGGCTGGCCGGTGATCCCGGCCGAGTCGCTGCAGGCGCGGCGCGGCCACGGGCGGCTGTCGTTCAACTGGTACCGGACCAGCGTCACCATCCCCGCCCGGGTCGGCGACACCGACCCGACGGGGATGACGGTGGTGTTCGAGCTGGTGGTGGATGACTACGCCGAGGTCTGGGTGGACGGGAAGCTGCCCGTGGTGCTGGGGCAGGCGGGCGGCCAGCTGGTGAAGGGCTTCAATGCCCCCAACCGGGTGGTGCTCACCCACGACGCGCGGCCCGGGCAGACCTTCCAGCTGGCGGTCTTCGGCATGAATGGCCCGGTCTCCAATCCGCCGGCCAACTTCATCTGGGTCCGGTCCGCCACGCTCGACTTTCATCCCGCCGGCGCCACCGGCGGCGCCCAGACCGTGGCAGCCCGGATCCGGCGGCTCGACCCGGCGCTCGACGGGATCGTCCCCGCCGGTACCGAAGTCGAGAAGCTCGCGGGCGGTTTCGAGTTCACCGAGGGGCCGCTGTGGGTGCCGGAGGGCGGGTACCTGCTCTTCAGCGACCCGAACACCAACACCATCTATCGCTGGAACCCCGATGGTCAGGTGACGGTGTACCGTACCAAGAGCGGCTACGCCGGGGTGGACGTCGGCCGCTACCACCAGCCCGGGTCCAACGGGCTGGCGCTCGACGCCGAGGGCCGGGTGGTGATCGACCAGCACGGCAACCGGCGGGTGCTCCGGGTGGAGCGGACCGGCGCCACCACGGTGCTCGCCGACACCTACGAGGGCAAGCGGCTCAACAGCCCCAACGACCTGGTGTTCAAGTCGGACGGGAGCCTCTACTTCACCGATCCGCCGTTCGGGCTGCCCAAGGTGTTTGCCGATCCGGGCAAGGAGACGCCATGGAGCGGGGTGTACCGCTGGCACGACGGGCAGGTGACCCGGCTGGACACCGACCTGACGGGGCCCAACGGGATCGCCTTCTCGCCCGATGAGCGGGTGCTCTACGTGAGCAACTGGGACCCGGCCCGGAAGGTGATCATGCGCTACGACGTGCAGCCGGACGGCACGGTGGCCAACGGCCGGGTGTTCTACGACATCACCCGCAGCAACCGGGGTGACGACGCCTGGGACGGGCTCAAGGTGGACCTCGAGGGGCATGTCTTCGCCGCCGGGCCGGAGGGGATCTACGTCCTCTCGCCCGAGGGCCGGCTGCTCGGGGTGATCAGCCTGCCGGAGCATGTGGCGAATTTCGCCTGGGGCGACGCCGACCGGCGCAGCCTGTTCATCACCGCCAGCACCGGGCTCTACCGGCTGCGGGTGGCGGTGCCGGGCACCACGCCGTTCGAGGGGACGGCGGCGGCGCTGAAGTAGGAACGACCGGGAACCTCCTGCCGCCGGTGGCGTTTACCGGGGCAGGAGGAACCCCATGACCGAAGCACCCGAGCTGCACACCATCCTGGCCAGCGCCCTGCTCGCGGGCCACACCCTGATCATCCGCCAGCGCGACGAGTGGATCGCGCAGGAGATCCTGCCGGACGGCCGCCTGGCCACCGCCGGGACCGCGGCCGCCGACCCCACCGCCTGGGGCTGGCGCGGGAGGCCCGCCCGATGAGCGCCGACCGCTACGACGTGATCGTGATCGGGTCCGGCGCGGGCGGGGGCACCCTGGTGCACCGCCTGGCCCCGACCGGCAAGCGCATCCTGCTGCTGGAGCGGGGCGGGTACGTGCCACGGGAGCGGGAGAACTGGAGCACCCGCGCGGTGAACGTCGAGGGGCGCTACAACACCCGCGAGGAGTGGCGCGACAAGGACGGTAAGCCGCTCCATCCGCACACCAACTACAATGTGGGCGGCAACACCAAGTTCTACGGCGCGGCGTTGTTCCGGCTGCGGCGGGAGGACTTCGGCGAGCTGCGCCACCACGGCGGCCTCTCCCCGGCGTGGCCGGTGGGTTACGACGCCTTCGAGCCCTACTACACCCAGGCCGAGCGGCTGTACCAGGTGCACGGCGAGCGGGGCGAGGATCCCACCGAGCCGGCCGCGAGCGCCCCGTACGATCACCCCCCGGTGAGCCACGAGCCGCGCCTGCAGCAGCTGGCGGAGGACTTCGCCGCCCAGGGGCTCAAGCCGTTCCATGTGCCGATCGGCGTGATGCTCGATGAGCGGAACCGCCGCACCAGCCCGTGCATCCGCTGCGCCACCTGCGACGGGCATCCCTGCCTGGTCAACGCCAAGGCCGACGCCCAGGTGCTCTGCGTGGACCCGGCGCTGGCGCACCCCAACGTCACCCTGCTCACCGGGGCCTACGTCTCCCGGCTCGAGACCGACGCCTCGGGGCGGACGGTCACGGCGGTGCACGTGGAGCGGGACGGGAAGCAGGAGACCTACCGCGCCGACGTGGTGGTGCTGAGCGCGGGGGCGATCAACTCCGCCGCGCTGCTGCTCCGCTCCGCCTCGGACCGGCACCCGCGCGGCCTGGCCAACGGCTCCGACGTGGTGGGTCGGCACTACATGGGCCACATCAACTCGGTGCTGATGGCGCTGTCGAAGTGCCCCAACCCGACGGTGTTCCAGAAGACGCTCGGAGTGAACGACTTCTACTTCGGCAGCAAGGAATGGCCCTTCCCGATGGGGCACATCTCGTTCGTCGGCAAGCTCGATGGCGACACCCTCGCCGCCGGCGCGCCCGCGATCGCGCCGGGCTGGACCCTGGACCTGATGGGCAAGCACTCGCTCGACTTCTGGCTCACCTCGGAGGACCTGCCGGATCCCGAGAACCGGGTGACGCTGGACCGGGACGGGCGGATCGTGCTCAGCTACCGGCCCAACAACGAAGAAGGCCACCGGCGGCTCACCGCCAAGCTCAAGGAACTGATGCAGGGCCAGCGGGCCTGCGGGGTCCACGGGCACGAGTGCCACCAGGGACTGTTCGCGCGGAACCTCTTCCTCGGGCAGCGGATCCCGCTCGCCGGGGTGGCGCACCAGAACGGGACCATCCGCTTCGGCGCCGACCCCAAGACCTCGGCGCTCGACCTGAACTGCCGGGCGCACGAGGTGGACAACCTCTACGTGGTGGACGGCAGCTTCTTCCCCTCGAGCGGCGCGGTGAACCCGGCGCTCACGATCATCGCCAACGCGCTGCGGGTGGGCGATCACCTGAAGGAGCGGCTGGCATGACCGCACGGCTCAGCGCCCTCCTCGCCCGCGGCACCGTGCTGCTCGCGATCGGGGCCCGGCACCTGGTCTGGTTCTATCTCATGGGGCTGGCCCTGCTGGCGGCCCCCCTCCAGGCCCAGGCGCCGTGGACCGGGCCGGGTGTGGGGCTGCCCGCGGCGGAGGCGGTGCCGGTGGTCGGGCTCACCGTGGCCGACATGGACCGGTCGCTCGCGTTCTACACCGGGGTGCTGCCCTTCCAGGTGGTGGCGGACACCGAGGTCGCCGGCACGCCGTGGGAGCAGCTCACCGGGGTCTTCGGCGCGCGGATGCGGATCGTCCGCCTCCGCCTGGGCGGGGAGCGGCTGGAGCTGACGGAATACCTCGCCGCCGGCGTGCCCGGCCGGCCCGCGCCGGTGGATGCGCGGAGTAACGACCACTGGTTCCAGCACGTGGCGATCATCGTGAGCGACATGGACAGCGCCTACGCGCTGCTCCGGGCCCACCGGGTGCGCCACGCCTCGACCGGCCCGCAGCTGCTCCCGAAGACGATTCCCGCCGCCGCGGGCATCCGCGCCTTCTACTTCAAGGACCCGGACGGGCACCCGCTGGAGCTGCTGCAGTTCCCGCCCGACAAGGGCGACGCCCGCTGGCACGCGCACGACCGGCTGTTCCTCGGCATTGACCACACCGCGATCGTGGTCGGCAGCACCGAGCGGAGCCTTTCCTTCTATCGGGACCTGCTGGGCCTCCGGGTGGCGGGTGAGAGCCACAACCGGGGCACCGAGCAGGAGCACCTCAACAACGTCGAGGGCGCGGACCTTCACATCACCGGCCTCCGCACCCCGGCCGGCCCCGGGGTCGAGCTGCTGGAGTACCTCACCCCGACCGACGGCCGTCCCTACCCGGCGGATGCCCGGAGCAACGACGTGCTCCATTGGGAGACCACGATCGCCGTGCGGTCGCTGGACCAGCTGCTCCCCCGGCTCGACTCCGCGGGCGTCGCCCGCGTGGCCCGCGGCCCCGTCCCCCTGGGCGCGGGGAACCTCGGCCTGGGGGAAGGCGTTCTGGTCAGAGACCCCGATGGTCACGTGGTGCGACTGATCGACCGGTAGCCGGTCCGGAGGCGACAATGGCGATCCACTTCCAGCAGCTCACCGTCACGGACACCCCGCTCCTGGCGGGACACCTGGTGGGGTGGCACCGCCAGGATGGCCTGTCCCTCAGTGTCGCCGCCGCCGAGCGCCAGGCGCGCCGGCTGCTGGCCAGCCCGCAGGACTTCCATGCCTGGCTGATCCGCCATGGCGACCGCGCCGTCGGCTACCTGGTGCTCGGGTTCCGGTCGGCGAGCGGCCTGCAGGCGCCGGGCGCCAGCGTCGCCGCGCTGTACGTGGAGCCGGCGCTGCGCAGCCGGGGGATCGGCGCCCGGGCGTTGCGCTTCGTGCACGATATCGGCCGCTGGCTCCATGTGCGCATCGCCGTGAGCCAGCCCGCCCAGGAGGACCATCACTTCGGCCGCCTGGCCCCGACCGTCGCCGGCGGCGCAGGGTGGGCCGCCACGATCGAACGGAGAGCCATCGCATGACCGCCACCTCGCCGATGCCCATGACCGCCCCGATGGCGCGCCCCCTGATGCGCGCCGTCGCCGTGGTGCCCGGCCGCCCCGGTTCCGCCCACCTCACCGAGCTGCCGCGGCCCATGGTCCACGACGTGCCCGACGGGCGCGGGGTGCTGGTGCAGGTGATCCGGGTGGGCGTGGACGGCACCGACAAGGAGATCAACGCCGCCGAGTACGGCGCGGCGCCCCCGGGCGAGTCGGTGCTGGTGATCGGCCACGAGAGCCTGGGCCGGGTGGTGGAGGTGGGCCCCGACGTCACCGAGCTCGTGCCCGGCGACTGGGTGGTCGCCACCGTGCGCCGCCCCGGCCACAGCGTGTACGACGCCATCGGCACCAGCGACATGACGACCGACGACACCTACTACGAACGGGGCATCAACCTGCGCCACGGGTACCTCGCCGAGTACTACGTGGACGATGCCGACTTCATCGTGAAGCTGCCGGCCGCGCTGGGCGAGGTCGGGGTGCTGCTGGAGCCGACCACGGTGGTGGAGAAGGGCATCATGCAGGCGTACGAGATCCAGCGCCGGCTCCGGGTCTGGCGTCCACGCCGGGCCGCCGTGATGGGCGCCGGCACCATCGGGCTGCTGGCGGCGATGGTCCTGCGGCTCAAGGGGCTGGAGGTGACGGTCTTCGGGCTGGAGCGGCGGCCCTATCTCAACTCCGACCTGGTGGAGGCGCTCGGCGCCCGGTACCTCTCGACCCGGGATGTCCCGGTGCTGGAGGCCGCCGCGCAGCATGGCCCGTTCGACCTGGTCTTCGAGGCGACGGGATTCTCGCCGATCGTGTTCGAGAGCATGCAGGCGCTGGCCAAGAACGGGGTGCTGGTGCTCTCCAGCGTCACCGGCGGCGACCGGCGGGTGGAGGTACCCGCCGACCGGATCAACCTCGAGTTCGTGCTGGGGAACAAGGTCATGGTCGGCACCGTCAATGCGAACCGGGAGTATTTCGAGAACGGCGTCGGCAACCTGGTGCACTGCGAGGCGCAGTATCCGGGCTGGCTCGCCCGGCTGCTCACCCACCCGGTGGCGGGTCTCGAGCACTACGGCGACCTGCTGGAGCACCTCACGATGGGGAAGGGCGTCATCAAGGCCTTCTGTCGCGTCGCCGACTGAGCGCCGCTCGTCAACGACAACGCCCTCCCCGGAGTCCGGGGAGGGCGTTGCCGTTCGGGCTGGCTGCCGGTCAGTTGCGCAGCTGATCCTTGATGCGGGCCCAGTTGCTGTCGGCCGTGGCAATGAAGCCGGGCACGTCAGCCAGCCACTTCTTCTGCACGCCCTTGTCGTAGTTCAGGTACAGCGTCCCATCCACCACCGTGAAGGCCTCCGGGTCGACCTTCACCTTGTAGCCACGGGAGACACCGTAGGCGCAGTAGCCGCCGTAGGCCGGCAGGTAGGCCGCCGGGTTGGCCGCGAACTGGTCCCGGTGCTCCGCGCTCGCGAAGCGATAGGTATTGCCGTCGTGGGTCGCGGTGAAGTCGGGCGAGCCTTTCACCGCCTTCTGGTCGCTGACATAGGAGACGGCGTCGTAGCCGTAGAGCGCCAGGCCGGACTTGTCGGTGTTGACCGCCTGGGCCCGGAGCGGGCCGGCGGACAGGGCGGTGAGTACGAGGGCCGCGGCGGCGATCCGCCGGCGGGGTGTCACGAACTGAAGCATGCCACTCCTCCCAGGGGGAAGCGCCGGCGGTTCCGGCGCGCTGACCCTGAGTAACGCCCCCGGCGGAGGATTGGTTCCCTAGTGGCCGCCGGTGTCGGCCAGCTCGGCGTGCCACCGGGCCGAGCTGTCCGGGAGTCCGAGCGAATCGAAGGCGGCGGCGAGGTCCTTGCGCGCGGCGACGAGGAAGCTGGTGGCGGGGTCGGTCTGGCTGGAGAGGATGTCGTAGCCGCGGCGGGTCTCGCGGGTCGCCTCCTGGTAGCGGTGCTGGTGCAGCAGCGCCCGGCCGAGCTTGATGTGCCCGATCCCGGCATTGACGTGGTCGGGAGAGAGCACCCGGTCGTAGATCGCGATCGCCCGGCGGAAGAGGCCCTCCGCCTCGGCGTCCCGGCCCTTCTTCATCACCACGCTCGCCACGTTGGAGAGCGCGACGGCGACAAACTGGTGTTCTTCCCCGAACACCTGGCGGTAGATGGCCAGTGCCTCCCGGTAGTGGGCTTCCGCCTCTTCGTAGCGATCCACCGTCCAGGCCAGGTTGCCCAGCTCGTTCTCCGCCTCCGCGGTCTGGGGGTGCACCGGGCCGTACACCCGGCGGGTGATCGCCAGCGCGCGCTCCAGCGCGGCAGTGGCCTCGGGGACCTTTTTCTCATAGGTGAGCGCGCGGCCCAGCCGGGTGAGGTTGGCCGCCACCTCGGGATGGTCCTCGCCGTACCAGCCCCGGGTGATGGTCAGGGCCTGGGTGTACCACTGTTCCGCGTCGGGGTAACGGCCCCGCATGATCTCGATCTCGCCCAGGCTCGCGAGGTCGGTGGCCACCTCCGGGTGCGCGGCGCCGTAGCGGGCCCGGTGCATCGCCAGCACCTGGCGGCCCAGCGAATCGGCGGCGTCGTAGTTGCCGGCGTAGAAGTTGGCGTTGGCCAGCTCGCGCAGGTGGTCGGCCCGGTCGGGGGCGCTGGCGCCGGCGAGGCCGTCCTGGGTCACAACGCCTGCCAGCAGGCCGATCGCCTCCTCGTACCGGCCACGCTTCTGCAGCACCTGCCCCAGCGTCACCGTTCCCTCGGTGATGATCGGATGGTCTGGCGGGAGCGCCGCGCGGGCGATCGTGAGCCCGCGGTTCACCAGCGACTCCGCCTCGGCGAAGCGGGCCTGGGCCACCCGGAGCTCCGCCAGCGCGATCAGCCCGCGCGCGATGTCGGGATCGGTCGGCGGCAGCCGCCGGGCGCGCTGCTCCAGCGCCAGCCCGATCAGCGAATCCGCGCGGTCCAGCTGGCCCAGTCGCTCGTACACCGAGCCGAGGGTGAGGTACAGCTCCTCCTGCACCGCGGGCTCGCGGTCGAGCGCGGCCGCCTGCTGCAGGCCCCCTTCCAGGAGGGTGAGCACCTTGAGGCTCTCCGCCGGCGCCACCGCATCCTCACCGCCCTGGAAGAGGTTGAGCATGAAGCGCTGGATCTGCTGCGCGCGCGCCGCCTCCGCCAGCGCCGTGTTGCGGGCCCGGGCGAGCCGCACGGTGTAGAACACCACCACCCCGATGACCAGCGCGGTGAGCAGCGCGGCGGTGAGCACCGGCCCGCGGTGCCGGCGCACGAACTTCCCGGTGCGGTAGCCGACGGAGTCGGGGCGGGCCCGGAGGGGCCGCCCGGCGAGGTAGCGGTCCAGCTCGGCGCTCAGCTCCTCGACGCTGCCGTAGCGCCGGGCCGGATCCGGATGCAGCGCCGTGAGGCAGAGCACGTCGAGATCGCCCCAGGCGACGGCCGGCGCCGGGCGCCACACCTCGCCCCGGCGGGCCGCCTCCTCCCGCGCGGCCTGCGAGGGCCGGGGCGGCTCCCGCTCGGTGATGCGGCCGGCCGCCTCTTCCGGCAGCAGCCCGTCCACCTCGTAGGGACGGCGGCCGGTGAGCAGCTCGTAGAGCACCACGCCCAGCGCATACACGTCGGTGTGCACCCCGACCCGCCCGCCGCGCAGCTGCTCCGGCGCGGCGTAGGCGGGGGTGAGGGCGCGGAGCCCCGTCCGGGTCTGGTCGGCGGGGAGGTCCACCGCCTCCAGCTGCTTGGCGATGCCGAAGTCGAGCAGCTTCACCACCCCGTCGGGCCGCACCAGGATGTTGGAGGGCTTGAGGTCGCGGTGGATCACCGCGTGCTGGTGCGCATGGCGCACCGCCTCGCAGACGGTGCGGAGCAGGCGCACGCGGGCTTCGATGTCGAGCGCCTCGTGACGGCACCACTCGGTGAGCGGCAGGCCGTCCACGTACTCCATCGCGAACCACGGCGTGCCGTCGGGGAGGGTATCGGCGTCGAACAGCTGGGCGATGCCGGGATGGTGCAGCTGGGCCAGGGTGCGCTGCTCCGCGAGGAAGCGCTCGCGCCGGGCGGGGGAGAGCCAGGCGTCGGGCAGGATCTTGATAGCGGCCTGGCTGCCGAGGTCGGCGCGGTCGGCGAGGTAGACCACGCCCATGCCCCCCTCGCCCAGGATGCGGAGCAGCCGGTAGTGGCCGAAGAGCTGCCGCCCGATGACCCCGTCGTCCAGCCGGCCGACCAGCACCTCGGCCGCGGGCGCCGCGCCCTGGTCGAGCAGCGCCGCCTCGCGCGCGTCGGCGGCGAGCAGCTCCAGCACCAGGTCGGCCAGCGGGCGGTCCTCGCCGGCGGCCCCGGCGACGAACGCGGCCCGCTCGGTGGCGGGGCGCGCCAGCGCATCGTGGAACAGCGCCTGTACCCGTTCCCAGCGGGTCGCGTCCATGCCTCAGCCCAGCTCGCGCGCCAGCCAGGCGCGGGCGGCGCGCCAGTCCCGCAGCGCCGTCGCTTCCGAGATCCCGAGCAGCTCCGCGATCTCCGCCATCTCGAGCCCCCCGAAGAACCGTGCCTCCACCAGCGCCGCCTGCCGCGGGCTGAGCTGGGCCAGCGCGGCCAGCGCGTCGTCCAGCTGCAGCAGCTGCGCCGCGGTGGTGCAGGGAGTGGCCAGCGCTTCGTCGAAGGTCACCAGCTCGGCGCCCTCGCCGCGACGGATGGCGTTCCGCCGGCGCGCCGCCTCGATGAGGACCTGGCGCATCGCGCGGGCGGCGACCCGCTTGAACTCGGGCCGCGAGAGCCGCCCCAGCGCCGGCGTCGCCGACAGCTTGAGCCAGGCCTCGTTGACCAGGGCGGTGGGTGTCAGGGTGACTGCCCGCTCCCCGTGGCGGACCACCCCGGCCAGCCGCTTGAGCTCGGCGTACGCCAGGGTGAACTGCTGATCCAGCGCGGCGCCGTCGGCCTGGGAACCGGACCCGTTCATGAACCCCCCTCCGGGCCGAAGGTACCCCGGAAACCCGAACCTGCCAGTCGGCGCGTCCGCGGGTGACGGGTGGCGGCCGGTTCCTGCGCATGGGAAGGCGACCCCCTCTCCGAGGCCCCTCGATGCGACGACTCTCCCGGCTCCTCCTTGGCCTGGCCGGCATGGCCATGCTGCTCGACTGCGGTGGTGGCAGCTCCACCGGCCCCAACGGCGGGGGCGGTGGTGGCGGCGGCGGGGGTGGAGGAGGCGGTGGGGGCAGCGGCAGCGGGTCGATGACCGCGAGCCTGGACGGGAATGCGTTCTCGGCCTCGGCGGCGACCTCCCTCGCGACCGTGAGCGCCAGCCGGGTCATCACCGTGCAGGGTACGTCGGCGGGCACCACCATCCTGCTCACCCTCTACAACCTGGATACCACCGGAACCTTCCTGCTGGGCAAGGGGCCGACGACGGTGGGTGGCCTGGGCCAGGTCACCGGCGCCACCAGCATCTGGACCACGCCACTCTCCGGCAACGAGGGCAGCATCACCATCACGGCGATCGACACGAGTCATATCGCCGGGACCTTCCACTTCGACGCCGATTCCAGCTTCGGTGCCTCGCACGGGTCGCGGATGGTGACCAACGGGCAGTTCGATATGCCCTTGCGCGGGACGCTCGACACGCTGCTGGACAACGCCTGGAGCGAGTGGAACGGCGGCGTCGGTGGCGGCGCCTACGAGGCGGCGACCGTCCTCGGCACCACCACGCTGGGCGCGCTCACCATCACGTCCAGCAACACCGACTACTCGCTCGGGGTCGTGGTGATCGCCTTCACCGGCGTGGGGGCCTACAACCTCGGCCTGATGAGCAACGAGGCCGCGGTCAGCGTGCTGGGCCCGTACACCAACCCCAACGGCCCGGTGAACTGCTGCTGGGTCTCCACCACCG
>CAZYIV010000048.1:0-26965 GCA_964647615.1 uncultured Gemmatimonadaceae bacterium
ACCTGGCCCGGGCCCTCGACCTCCCCGCCGGCACGCCGGTGGCGCTGGCCGACTCCCTCGGCACCGTCGGCGGCGAGCTCCCGACCGACCCCGCCGCCGCCGTGGCCCTGGCCCTCGAGCACCGGCCCGAGGTGCAGGCCGAGCGGGGACGCACCCGGGTGGCGGAACTCTCGCTCAAGGCCATCGGCCGCGAGTACCTGCCCAGCGTGGCGCTGGGCGGCCAGTACGCCCAGACCGGCCGCACCCTCGGTACCCTGAGCGGCACCTGGCTGGTGCAGCTCGGCGTGTCGCTGCCGGTGCTGGACGGCCTGCGCCGCCCGGCCCGGCAGCAGGAGCAGGCCATCCGGCTCGAGGCCCAGCAGCTGCGCCAGCACGACCTCGAGGAGCAGGTCGCCACCGAGGTGCGGCAGGCGCTGCTCGACCGCGCCTCCGCCGACCACCAGGTGCAGCTGGCGAGCGCGCGGCTCGCGCTCGCCGAGCGGGAGCTGTCGCAGGCCCGGGACCGCTTCGCCGCCGGCGTCGCCGGCTCCATCGAGACCACCAACGCCCAGGGCGGCCTCGTCGCCGCGCGTGACGGGCTGATCCAGGCGCGGGTGAATGCCGCCGTCGCCCGGGTCGGTGCGCTCCGCGCCCTCGGCCTCCTCGACCAGACCCAGTGAACCCGCATCCCGGAACACCCCTCATGTCCGACGCCGTCCTCGACGCCCCCGCCACCCTCGCCCGGCCGCAGGCCCGCCGCCGGCCGCTGCCGCTCCTCTTCGCGCTGGTCGGCGTCGCCGCCGTCGCGGCCTGGGGCTGGCACCGCTACCAGTTCGGGCTGACCCACGTGGAGACCGACAACGCCCAGGTGGACGGCCACATCACGCCCATCGCCCCCAAGGTCTCCGCCTTCGTGGCGCAGGTGCGGGTCGAGGAAAACCAGCCGGTGCACGCCGGCGACACCCTCGTGCTCCTCGACGACCGCGACCTCCGGGTGCGGCTGGCGCAGGCGGAGGCGGAGCTGGCCACCGCGCTCGCGGCGGGCGGCAGCCGGCGCAGCACCGGCCAGGCCGAGGCGGAACTCGCCGCCAGCCAGGCGGACGCCCAGTCGAGCGCAGCGGCCGTGGCCAGCGCGGAGGCCGGCTTCCGCAAGGCGTCGCAGGACCTGGAGCGCATCCGCGGGCTGGCGAGCCGGCAGATCGTGTCGGCGCAGCAGCTCGACGCCGCCCAGGCGGCCTACGATGCGGCGAGCGCCAACCTGGAGGCGGCGAAGCGCCGCGCCAGCGCGGCGGAGGAGCAGGTGCGCGCCTACCAGGCGGGCGTGGGCGCCGCCGCCGCGCGGATCCAGAGCGCCGAGGCCGCGGTGGCCAGCGCGCGGCTGCAGCTGGGCTATACCGTCCTGACCGCGCCGGTCACCGGTGTGATCGGGCGGCGGGCGGTGGAGCCGGGCGCGCTGGTGCAGGTGGGCCAGACGCTGATGTCGGTCATCCCCGACAGCGACGTGTGGGTCACCGCCAACCTCAAGGAGACCGAGGTCGAGGACGTCTCCGTGGGTGACTCCGCCAGCTTCACCGTGGATGCCTATCCCGACCGGAGCTTCCACGGCCACGTCAGCAGCCTGAGCCCCGCCACCGGCGCGCGCTTCGCGCTGCTGCCGCCGGATAACGCCACCGGCAACTTCACCAAGGTGGTGCAGCGGGTGCCGGTGCGGGTCGAGGTGGACGAGACCGACCCGGCGCATCCGCTCCGGCCGGGCATGTCGGTGGTGATCACCATCACGACCCGCTGACCCGATGGCGACCCTGGCGCTGCCCCAGCGCCTCCCCCGCATGAGCCGGGAGGAGGTGTACCGGCACCGGTACCTGATCGCCTTCGCGGTGGTGTCGGCCAGCGTGCTGGAGCTGGTGGACACCAGCATCGTGAACGTGGCGATCCCCCACATGATGGGGAACCTTGGCGCCACGCTGGAGGAGATCGCGTGGGTGAGCACCGGCTACATCGTGGCCAACGTGATCATCCTGCCGATGACCAGCTGGCTGTCGGACCACTTCGGCCGGCGCAACTACTACACCGGCTCGATCCTGCTGTTCACCTTCGCCTCGTTCCTCTGCGGCAACGCCCACACCCTCACGGAGCTGGTGTCCGCCCGGGTGCTCCAGGGCGTGGGCGGCGGGGCGCTCATCAGCACCGCGCAGGCGATCCTGTTCGACGTCTTCCCGCTGGAGGAACGCGGCCAGGCGATGGCCATCTTCGGCATGGGGGTGATGGTCGGCCCGACGCTGGGGCCGACCCTGGGCGGGTGGATCACCGACAACTACTCCTGGCCCTGGATCTTCTACATCAACCTGCCCCTCGGCGCCATGGCGGCGCTGCTCACCTGGCGCTACGTGCCGGAGCCCGAGCACGAGGTGCGCCGCGCCGCCCGGGTGGACTGGGCCGGGCTCGGGCTGCTGATCGTCGGCATCGGGATGCTGCAGGTGCTGCTCGAGCGGGGCGAGTCCAAGGGGTGGTTCGAGGCCCGCGAGATCCAGGTGGAGGCGGTCCTCGCCGTGGCGGCGATCCTCCTCTTCATCTGGCAGGAGCTCCGCACCGACCACCCGGTGGTGGACCTGCGCATCCTGCGCAACCGGCAGCTGACCGCCGGGGTGGTCTTCGGACTGCTGCTGGGCTTCGCGCTGTACGCCAGCGTCTTTGCGCTGCCGGTGTTCCTGCAGGCGGACCTGGGCTACACCGCCTGGGACACCGGGCGGGTGATCCTTCCCGGCGCCATCGCCAGCGCCGTCACCATGGCGGTCACCGGCCGCCTCACCAGCAAGGCCGACGCGCGGCTCTTCATCGTGACCGGCGTCGGACTCTTCTTCTGGGCGATGTGGCTGCACTTCCACTTCACCCTCGCCATCGGGCTGGGCGACCTGTTCTGGCCCATGATCCTGCGCGGGGTCGGGCTCGGACTCATCTTCGTGCCGCTCACCCAGGTGGCGGTCGCCGACCTGCGCCGGGACCAGCTGGCCCAGGGCACCGGGCTCTTCAATCTCTCGCGCCAGCTGGGCGGCAGCTTCGGCATCGCGGTCGCCGCCACCCTGCTCACCCGGTTCACCGAGCAGGGACGCGAGGCGCTCCGGGCCCACCTGGCGGTCACCGAACCGGCTACCCGCGGCTGGCTGGCCGGCGTCACCGCGCGGATGCAGCAGCTGGGCGGCTCGATGGCGGAGGCACAGGAGCGGGCGCTGCAGCTGCTGGAGCGGAACCTCCACCTGCAGGCCAGCGTCATCGCGTTCGAGAAGGTGTTCCTGATCATGGGGACGACCTTCGTCTGCGCCCTGCCGCTGCTGCTGCTCTTCCGCACCGGGCGCACCCAAGGCGGGCCGCCGGCCCACTAGCGCCCCGGGGCCCGGTGGCCGCGTGTAGATTCCGGTCCCCATGCCTCCCCACGATCCGCTGTTCGACGCCCTCGCCGACGACGCCTCCGCCGAAGCGGGGGCGTCGGTGCTTGCGCTGGTGGCGCGCTACCTCGCCCGGGCCACCGGAGGCGAGGGCCCCGTCACCTCGCTCCACACCGCCGACCAGCTGGCCGCGCGGTTCGACGGGCCGCTGCCGGCGGGCGGGCTCCCGCTGGCCGAGGTGCTCGCGCGCCTGGACCGTGAGGTGGTGGGGGACGTCACCCGCCTGATGCACCCGATGTACATGGGGCACCAGGTCTCGGCGCCGCTCCCGGCGGCGATCTGGGTCGAGTCCCTGATCAGCGCGATCAACGGCTCCACGGCGGTGCGGGAGATGTCGCCCAGCGCCAACGCGCTGGAACACCAGGTGGTGCGCTGGTTCGCCGGCCTGGCCGGGTATGGCGAGGGCGCCGGCGGGACGCTCACCTCCGGCGGCACCGAGGCCACCTTCACCGCGCTGCTCGCCGCACGGGCCCGGGCCCTGCCCCGGGCCTGGGAGGAGGGCGTTGGCGCCAACCCGCCGGTGGTGCTGTACGGCGAGCACGCGCACTACGCCGTCACCCGCGCGATCGCGCAGCTGGGCCTGGGGCTCCGTGCCGGAATCGCGATCCCGATGCGGGAGCACCGGCTGGACGTGGCGGTGCTTCGCACCAGGCTGGACGCCCTCGCGGCGGAGGGCCGCCCGATCATGGCGGTCGTGGCGACCGCCGGCTCGACCCCGGTGGGCGCGTTCGACGACCTCGAGGCCATCGGGACCGAGTGCGAGGCCCGGGGCATCTGGTTCCACGTGGACGGCGCCCACGGCGCCTCGGCGCTGCTGTCAGCACAGCACCGGGCCCGGCTGGCCGGGATCCACCGGGCCGATTCGATCGCCTGGGACCCGCACAAGATGATGCTCCTGCCGCTGGCCGCCGGGCTGCTGCTGGTGCGGCGGGAGGCGGAGCTGGAACAGGCCTTCGCCCAGCGGGCGCCCTACCTGTTCCACGGCGGCCCGGCGGAGCGGGTGCTGGACCAGGGGGTGCGCAGCTTCCAGTGCTCCCGCCGGACCGACGTGCTCAAGCTCTGGGTGGCGCTGCAGCGCTACGGCGCCGACGGCATCGGCCGGCTGTACGACCACCTCTGCGCCACCGCCACCGCGCTGTACCGGAAGGTCGGGGCGCACCCGGCCTTCGAGGCGCTGCACGCGCCGGAATCGAACATCCTCTGCTTCCGCTGGGTGGGCGACGGCTCCCGGGACGACGCGGCGCTCGACCGGCTCAACTTCGAGCTGCGCCAGCGCTACAACGCGTCGGGCGAGGGCTGGATCACCACCACCGTGCTGGACGGCCGCCGGGTGCTCCGCACCACGCTGATGAACCCGCGCACCACCGAGGCCCACCTCGACCGGCTGCTCGACGGCCTGTCGCGGCTCGCCGCCACGCTCACCTGACCCGGGACCGGGCGCTCTTGCCCCGGTCCCCGCCGCGCGGCTAATTCCCCGCCATGACGTTCCGGCGCAAGCTCCTCCTCGGGGTCTCGCTCATGGTGCTCCCCGCGCTGCTCATCGGCGCGGAGGCCATCCGCAGCAACGCCCTCGAGCAGCGCGCCCTCGAGACCCTCGGCACCCGCCTCGGGCGCAGCCGCACCTACGCCGAGCTCGAGACCGCCATGTTCAACCAGAGCGAGGTGATCTGGCGCTACCTCACCGGCCTCGATCCGGAGGCGCGGCGCGAGTACCAGCTCGCCGGCGAGGTGGTGAACTACTGGTACGAGAAGTGGAAGGGTGAACTCACCCCGGAGGAGGCTCCGCTGGCCGGGCAGGTGTGGGCGCTGCAGGAGGCCTTCACGACGGTGAGCGACAGCGTCTTCCGGCTGGCCGACGGAGGCAACCGTGCCCTGGCCTACCGGGTGGCGCAGGCCGAGATCCGCAACCGGCTGCAGCCGGCGCTCACCGCGCTCAACCGGGTGGTCTACCGGCAGACCCGCGAGTCGAGCGTGGCCGGCGCCTACGACCGGGTCTCGGAGATCGTGCGCACCGAGCAGCGGGCGCTCACGCTCATCTTCCTGCTCGCGACCGTGGCCGGACTGGGTGCCGCGTGGCTGATGGCCCGGAGCTTCGCCCGCCCCATCAGCGAACTGCAGGCGGCGATGGCGGTGGTGGCCGGCGGTGACCTCGAGCACCCGGTCGAGGCCCGCTCCCGGGACGAGATCGGCGAGCTGGCGCGCTCCTTCGGCCGCATGACCGAGAGCCTGCGCCAGTCGCGCGCCGAGATGCTGCGGCTCACCGACGAGCTCCAGGCCAAGGTGGCGCAGCTGCAGCGCACCCAGGCGCAGCTGGTGCAGTCGGAGAAGCTCGCCTCCATCGGCGAGATGTCTGCGGCCGTGGCGCACGGGCTCAAGAACCCGCTCGCCAGCCTCCGTGCCTCGGCCCAGCTGGTGCTGCGGCATCCGCAGTCGGCCGCGGCCCCGGCGCAGCTCGCGGCGATCATCGAGGAGGTGGACCGCCTCGACCGCCGGATCACCCACCTGCTCGCCTTTTCCCGGCCGGCGCCCTACGACCCGCGGCCCGAGCGGCCGGCGGCGCTGGTGGCGCAGGTGCTGCCCGCCTTCACCGAGCGCGCGGGGCGGCAGGGCGTGACCCTCGACGTGCGCGTCCCCGACGACCTTCCCGAGCTGCCTGCCGACGCGGTGCAGCTGGAGCAGACCCTGGTGGAACTCCTCTCCAACGCCTTCGACGCGATGCCCGGTGGCGGGACCCTGACCCTCCACGGCGCCCCCGCCGCCGGGCCGGAGGGCGGGCCCGGCGTTTCGCTCACGCTGGTGGACACCGGCCGCGGCATCGCCGCGGAGGCGCTGCCGCAGGTGGGGCAGCCCTTCTTCACGACCCGGCCGGAGGGCACCGGGCTGGGCGTCGCGACGGCGCGGCGGTTCGTGGAGCAGCACGGCGGCACCCTCGCGCTGGAGAGCGAGCGGGGCCGCGGGACCACGGTGCGGATCTGGCTGCCGGCGGCGCCGGCGGAGGCGCGGGCATGAGCGCGGGCACCATCCTGATCGTGGATGACGAGCGTACCCTGGCCCGCGCCATCAAGGCCTACCTCGAGGAGGCGGGCTACGAGGCCACCGTCGCGGACGACGCCGAGGCGGCGCTGCCGCTGCTCGCCACGCTGCGGCCCGATGTCGTGCTCACCGACGTGCGGCTGCCGGGCATGGATGGGATCGCCTTCCTGGAGCGGGTGCGTGCCTTCGACCCCTCCATTCCGGTGATCGTGATGACCGCGCACGGCACGATCGAGGGTGCGGTGCGGGCGGTGAAGCTGGGCGCTTTCGACTACCTCAAGAAGCCGCTCGACCTCGAGGAGGTGCGGCTGCTCACCGACCGGGCACGCGAGCAGGCGGCGGTACGGGAGGAGCTGGCGTACTACCGGCACCGCGCCGAGCGGGAGGAACCCTTCGGCGACCTGGTGGGCCGCTCCCCCGCGATGCGGGCGGTGCTGGAACGGGCCCGGCAGATCGCGGCGCTGGACGACACCCCGCCAGTGCTCATCACCGGCGAGACCGGCACCGGCAAGGGGCTGGTGGCCCGCACCATCCACGCCTCCGGCCCGCGGGCGGAGCGGCCGTTCATCGACGTGAACTGCACCGCGCTGCCCGCCAGCCTCATGGAGGCCGAGCTGTTCGGCCACGAGCGCGGCGCCTTCACCGACGCCAAGGAATCCCGGATGGGGCTGTTCGAGGCGGCGGAGGGCGGCTTCCTCTTCCTCGACGAGATCGGCGACGTGGAGCTGGGGCTGCAGGGCAAGCTGCTCAAGGCGATCGAGGACCGGGTGGTGCGCCGGGTCGGCGGCGTGCGCGACCGGAAGATCAACGTCCGCATCCTGGCCGCGACCAACCGCGACCTCGCCGCGGAGTCGGAGCGGGAGCGGTTCCGCCGCGACCTGTACTTCCGGCTGGCGGTGATCATCCTGGAGCTGCCGCCGCTCCGCACCCGGGGCGACGACGTCTTCCTGCTGGCGGAGTTCTACCTGCGCCGCTTCGCCGCCAAGTACGGCCGCGGGGAGCGGCGCCTGGGTCCGGCAGCCCGGGAGGTGCTCCGCGCCTACCCCTGGCCCGGCAACGTGCGAGAGCTCTCCCACGTGATGGAACGGGCGGTGCTCTGGAGCACCGCCCCGGAACTCACCCCGGACCACCTGGCCCTCACGATGCCGGGCGGTGCCCCGCCGGCGCCTGCGGAGGCCGGCCCCGCGGCCCTGGCCGCCGCTCCTCCTGCCCCCGGCGGCCGGCCCTCCGGCGAGATGACGCTCGACCAGTGGGAGCGCACCCTGCTGGAGGACGCGCTCCGGGAGTCCGGCGGCAACCAGACCCGCGCCGCCCAGCGGCTCGGCATCTCCCGCGACACCCTGCGCTACCGGATGAAGAAGCACGGGCTCGGTGGGTGAAGCGGATCTATCGTCCCAGGTGCAGTCCCCCGGCAAGGTAGACGCCGCCGAGTTCGGACTGCGGTGCATCCTTGGTGGTTTCAGGCTGGAAGGTCTGATACCGGTACCCGAGCGAGACGTAGAGCGGGATCCCGCGCCGGGAATAGCTCAGCCCGACCTCCCACTCCCAGCCGCTGCCACCGGACCGGCCGCCGTCCTCGACCACATACGGCACGTACGCGCCCGCCAGGACGGTATGCAAGCCGCTCGCGCCGATCGCGATCGCCGACCGGGCCCCTGCCCGTATCGAAAGCCACTGGCGCACGGAATCCGGGTTCGAGATCTCGAGCCGCCGGTAGTTCGCGCCGCCCTCGAGCGCAAAGCTGCGGGGCCCGATCATCAGCCGCGCATCCGCGAGGTGGAGGCGATGGGCCGGAAAGGTCCCCCGGGACGGGTCGAGGTCCCCGACGACATAGCGCCCAGCCAGCCCCGCCCCACTCGCGCGGAGGAGGAAATCCCCGCCCAGAAGTGAGCCGGCGCCGCGGGAGATCGCGGCCGAACTGCTTCCCCCCGGCTTGACGTTCTCCTTCGCCGACAACCAGAGTCCGCCCAGTTGAAACTCAAAGCCCGGGCTTTGGGCCGTCAGCGGGCGCGCACCCACCAGCACGCCGACCAGGATCCCGAGCCGCGTAAGGTGTCGCATCAGGGCGCCTCGCTCTCGAAGGTGATCTTGACCCGATACCCCGCCCGCAGCCGCTCGTTCTGGATGCGCGCGGACTCCACCGCCTGGTCGTAGCGTGCCTGCAGTTCGGAGTTCGCCCGGACGTTCTCGGGCAGCGGCGTGCCCGGATCCAGAAAGCCAGCGGCGATGGTGACGATCCCCACCCCGATCCCCAGGCCGATGGTGCGGCCATCCGCGCCGACCGCGTCCTTGAAGTCCTTCGGGCCACGGGCGACCGACCCGAGGACGATCATCGCGCTCCCCGACAGCAGCCCCATGACGACGCCCTTGACGGCACTTGGCTTCCGCCGTTCCGGCTTGAAATCCGAGGGCTGGAGGGCCGGTGGGGGAGAGACGACCTCGAGTGTCGGTGCGGAAATCGTGACCGGGTAGCGCAGGACGATGCGTTCCTCGGTCAGCATGTCCGTCGCCACCAGCTGCAGCTCACCAGGTCCGTTCGGCAGGACACTGGAAGTCGCGGGCAGGAGTCGGATATGGAGCTCGCCCTCGACCGCCGGTCCCACCGAGTCGAGCACCCGGGTGCCCGCCGCACCGGCGTAGCTCAGGTGGAAGAGGGCACTCCGGGTGGAGCGGACCGGGATGGCCGCGTCCCCCTCGGCGCCGACCAGGGTGTACTCGTGATCATGGGTCGCTGCGGCGGCGAAGGTGCTTCCGCGGGCCACCCGGTACAGCGAGTCCAGGCCCGGCCAGGTGAGCTCCTGCGGCAAGCCCTGGTCGGGAAAGGTCAGGCGCACGACTTCACTGAGAATGCGCCCCACCTCAGCGGGTTGACGTGCGGCGCCATCCTCCTCGGGGTAGAGCGAGGCAGCCCGCAGCTCGAGCGCCAGCAGGCGCTGTCGCCGACTCAGGTCCGGAATCCGCAGCACCGCTTGCGCAAGGGAATCGGCCTGCGGGTACCGCAATCCGTCGTAGGCCGCGCGGGCTCGGGTCAGGAGGTCGCTCGCCATGCCTGGTGCTTGCGCCCCGCAGGGGCGTGGCTGCCCCGGGAGCAGCGCGACCAGCAACAGGGCGCTCTTCCATGGGAGGGTAAGGCGCATTGGGTGGCTCCTTGCGGACACAGTGTGGATTAGTTGCAGATGGGGGTCATGCGCCCGACCATCACCGTATCCCCGGGCTTCACGGTGACCTGCCGGTCCGACGCCTCACACCCATCGGCCATCACGCGCAACGAGACCAGGCCGGGCGCGACCACAAAGCTCTGGGGCTCGAGCGGGAGGATGCCGAGATCATTGCTATTCACATAGAGGCGGACGCCGGGCCGGCGGCTCCAGACGGTGATCACGGCCGGTCGCGGCGGCGCGGCGGTGCGCGAGGCACTGTCGCGGGCGGAAGCGGAGTCGGGAACGGGTGGCCGGACAGGCGCCGGTGAGGCCACGCGCGGGGAGGTATCCGCGGGCGACCCTGTGGGGAGCCCCGGGGTCGCCGTCGACCGCCTCAATGCCGTGGTGCCTGTCCCGGCCGGGGATGAGGCAGTCCGTGGTGCCACCGGGACCGGGGCCGGCGGGATCGGCTCCGGCGCTGGGGTGGTGCCCGGGGTCTCGACCCCAGGAGAGGCCACGGTATCGGGGGCCGTGATCGCATCCGGAGTGGCACGCGCGGTGGTGTCGCCCAAGCGGGAGGGTATCAGGCTCGGCTCCGACGCCACGGGACTCGCCGGCGAGGGGCGCGCCACAGGCAGGTAGGCGCGGCCGAGGTACCCGGCGCCCAGGATCCCCGCGACCGCCAGGGTCCCGAGCAGCCACCGGCGGGGACCGGGGGGCCGCGGGGGGGCAGCCGCCTCCACCCGGGAGGAGCGCTTCGCCCGCGCCTCGGGCATCCGCTGCAGGCGCACCGGGCTGATGGGGACGCTGATCTGCGGTGGCCGGAACCGGGGGCCACTTCGCGCCAGCTCCACCATCTGCGTGCGTAGCGGATCGTTCACCTCGAGCGGCGGGGCGCCGAGGGCCTTGATCGCGTCCTCGGTTGATGGAAAACGTGCGGCCGGGTCCTTGGCGAGCATCCGCATGACGACCTGGGCGATCGCCGGCGGACAACCCGGGCAGAGCCCCTGGAGCGGCGGTGGGGCCTCCATGAAGTGGGCCCGCATCACGTCCATGATGGTGGGACCCGGGAAGGGCACCCGCCCCGTGAGCATCTCGTACGCCACGACGCCCAGGGAATACTGGTCCGAGGCCGGACCCACGCCACGGCCATTGCACTGCTCGGGGCTCATGTAGTACGGCGTCCCCACCGCCGACCCGGTTCGCGTGAGCTCGGTCTGGCTCTCAACCTTCGCGATCCCGAAATCCGTCACCACCGCCCAGCCTTCTTCGTCCAGCATGATGTTCGCGGGCTTCACGTCGCGATGGACAATCTGTCGCCGGTGCGCGTGGTGCAGCGCCGATCCGACCTGGGCCAGGATGGCCTGAACCATGTCCGGGGCGAAGGGCCCGAAGTCCTTCAGCAGCTGGTCGATACTGCGCCCGTCCACGAATTTCATCACGAAGTAGAGGAGCTGGCCGGTTTCCCGGACGGCGTGGATCGGGATGATGTGCGGGTGACTCAGTCCACCGGCGGTCCGCGCTTCACGCTTGAATCGCTCGGCCATGCCGTCCCCGTACAGCAGCAGCGGCGACATGACCTTGATCGCCACCCGTCGCTCGAGAGCGATGTCCATGGCCAGGAAAACAGTGGCCATGCCTCCACGCCCGAGCTCGCCAAGCACCTCGTATTCGCCCAGGGTGGCCTCACGGAGCAGCGCCAGCAGCTCGTCCTCCCGCGGCACCAGGCTCGCGCGCTGGATCGGCACGGTCGCGGTGGTCGTCATCCGCTGGTGGCTCCGGACGTCGGTCCCGCATGCCGGGCAGGCCACGCGGCCGCGCGGCACGGCTCCACCGCAGGACGGGCAGGTCGTTCCGATCATCGTGAGCGGGCGCTAGGGGATCCGGACGCGCACGGACGCGGCCGTGAACGTGATGCGAACCTGGATCGGGCGGCTGCCCGCGCTGGCGGGCAGCGGGTCGAACGTGCCGCTGACCTCGGCGAGCACCAGCGCCGCGCGATCAGCCAGCGGCCCGTCTCCCGGCGGCGGCGGAAGGTCCGGGACGGCGCCGTTGGGCTGCACCAGCACCTCGAAATCAGCCGCGCGGTCCACTTCGATGTCTTCCTTGACCTCTTCGGCCCACCGGCGATTGAACTCCCGCTCCAGGCGTCCGGCGTACGCCGCAAGGTCCGCCTGCCGGCGGGCGCGCAACTCTGCCGGAGTCGGCGAAGGCGGCTTCGGGGGGGCCGCCGCGGGCAGGGTGACCGTGGGGGCCGAGTCGGGACGAAGGCTGGCGGAGTCCGGCAAGACCGTCCCCGGACCTGGCGCGGGGGCGGCAGTCAACGCCGCCGGCGCGGCTCCCGGCTCCTGGGCCGCACCCGCCTCAGGGCCTTCCGCGACCGGCGGCCTGAGCGCGGGGTGGACGACCATCCAGGAGACCACCGCGGCTGCCCCGAGGACGACACCGAAGAGGACAAGGGCGACAATGCCGAGCGACCGGCGCCGCTCACCCGTCGGGCGGGCGCCACCCGCGCCGGACACCGCGCGATCCCGGCTGTGCAGCAGCGCCGCCCGCGCCCGCGGCACAGGGCTCATCGGCACGCGCAGGTTTCCGAACCGTTCCAGCGCCTCGTTGGAGCGCGCAAGCTCGATCATCTGCGAGCGGACCGGGTCGTCGGAGGGAAGCGGGGCGCACGCCATCGCCTGGAGTGCCTCGTCCAGCGTGGCGAAGCGCGCGGCAGGCTCCTTCGCGAGCATCCGGTCC
Organism: uncultured Gemmatimonadaceae bacterium; assembly: GCA_964647615.1. Taxonomy (GTDB): domain Bacteria; phylum Gemmatimonadota; class Gemmatimonadetes; order Gemmatimonadales; family GWC2-71-9; genus JADJOM01. The sequence continues at coordinate 12,341 of CAZYIV010000048.1, forward strand.
ACGACGGCGGCAAGCTCGGGCGGACAATCGGAGCGCGCCTCCAGGATGGGCGATGGCACCTCGAAGAAGTGCCCCTTCATGATCTCCATGATCGTGTCACCGGCGAACGGCCGGTGACCGGTCAACATCTGGTAGGCCACGACCCCCAGCGAGTACTGGTCCGAGGCCCCGTCCACCATCTTGCCCGCAAACTGCTCGGGGCTCATGTAGAACGGGGTACCGATCATGGCACCGGAGGCGGTCAGCGTATCCGCCTGCAGCGGCTTCGCGATGCCGAAGTCCATCACGACGGCATACCCTTCCCCGTCCAGCATGATGTTCGCGGGCTTCACGTCGCGATGCACCACCCCGCGGCGGTGGGCGTAGGCGAGCGCCTGTCCGACCTCGAGCAGGATCGCCTGGACCATCCGGATCGGGAGCGGTCCGCCAGACCGGATGATCTCGTCCAGCGCCCGTCCGTCCACGAACTTCATCACGAAGAACAGGAGCTCGGCCGACTCCCGCACCGAATGGATCGGGATGATGTGGGGGTGACTCAGTCCCGCCGCGGTCCGGGCCTCCCGCTTGAATCGTTCGAGCAGATCGGGTTTTGCCGTGAGCGCCGGCGCCACGACCTTGATCGCCACCCGGCGATCGAGCGCGAGCTCATGGGCGAGGTAGACTGTGGCCATGCCACCCCGTCCGAGCTCTCCCAGGATCTCATACTCCCCGATCGTCGTCCGCATCAGGAGCGCCCCCAGCTCGGCCTGCCGCTGCGCATCGGACTGGGCCGCACTGCCGGACCGCACACCCGGCTCCGATCGCGGCGGAACACCGGGCGCTGGCTGCCCGCAATGCTGGCAGAAGCGGGACGCTGGCAGCAGTTCGACGCCGCAGGAGACGCACGGCGTGGCGGCGGGGGGCGAAAGGTCGGTCACGGAACGAAGGACGGTGCCCCGACACTGCCGTCCGGAACCCGAAAGAACGGAACGGGCATCCGAGACCCGGCGGTACGCAGGTCGAGGAGGTACAACTGGCTGGGCTGGCTGCTGGCCTTCTTGCCCGCCGGTGTCGCGGACACGAGGATCGAGAACCCATCGGGCGCGATCGCGTAGTCCGTGACGTAGAGATCGGGAGGCGTCAGTACCTCGAAGAGGCTGGTGCCGGCCACCCGCCGGACCAGACCACGCGACCGCGCCCCCCGACGCTCCTGCCGGATGAAGCAGATATCGCCATTGGGGAAGTAGCGCGGGGCGCGCTCATCATCGGGTGAGGCGAGCACCACTTCGGGGGCGAGGCCGACCCGCTGGAGCGCGCTGTCCACCCGGACACTGATGACGTCGTACTGCCCGCCACGCACCGACTCGAAGAGGATCGAACGTCCATCGGTCGAGAACGAAGGGGCCAGCGCGGGAGCCCCCGTGTCCGAGATCGCCCGGAGTCCGGTCCCATCGGGTCGTACCCCGACGACCCGGGCGGTACCGTCCCCGTAGTACGTCATCGCGATCCAGCGCCCATCCGGGCTCCAGACAGGATTCTCGGCCCGCACCGGTCCCGGGAGGAGCGGCATCGGGTTGGCCCCGTCGGCGTCCGCGACCCAGACCTGGGGCCGGCCCGACCGCGTGCTGGTGAACACCATGCGGGTGCGGTCGGGAGAGACGGACGCCTCGAAGTCCGCCGAGCCACTCTGCTGGAGTTCAACGGGCGGCACCGAGCGGTCGGCGGACAACCCCAGAATCCGGGTGCGGCCTCGCGTGCTCGCGGACACCAGCATGTCCGGCACGCCAAGGACCTCGATGCGTACACTGTCTCCCCAGCGTACCCACCCGGTGACCCGTGCCCGCCCCACGCCGCGCGCGCGCAATTCCCCGCCGGACGTGGTCTCGACCTGCGGGCTCTGGAGATCCTGCCAGGCCACCGGAATCGGCCGGCCGATCGTGGCGCCGGTGGAATCCTGGAGTACCGCAGCCACGGTTCCCTTCATGCCAACCCGCAGGCCGAGTCGCGCGGCTTGCGGGATCAGGCGACCGCCCAGGATCTCAACCGGCCAGGTGCGCGCCCGATCCATGCCCCGAAGCAACGGCCGAGCGCTGAGGGTGACACGGCCGACGGCGAGGGCCGTGAGCACGCCCGTGGCCGGGTCGAATCGCGCGATCGTGGTGTCGGAGAGGGCCCACGCGGCGGGCACACGGTACAGGAGCACACCGTCCACCGAGACTCCCCGGATCGCGAATTCCGCCGTGGATCCGATGGGGAGTTGGAGAACGGAGTCCGTCGGCGGCGTCGACCGGGCCATCGCCACAGGCAGGACACTCACCGGCACCGACCGGACGAAACTGCCGTTGCGCACCGTCACGGTCGTGGCGCCGGGTGTGACAGGGGTGAGGACGCCAGCATCGACCCGGACCACGTTTGGGTTGCCGGCCTCCCAGTCCACCGGCCCACCATACGCGCGATTGCCCTGCCCGGGTACCGTCAGGCGGAGTGTGTCGGGAAAGCCAAGCAGGAGATAGACCGAGTCGGCCGACAGGGCGACGGAGTCTGCCGTCACCTCGACAAGGACCGTTCGAGGCTCCATGCCTGGGGCGCTGATCTGGACGGCGGTGACTCCCGGCTGCAGCCCGGAGACGTGCCCGGTGAGGGCATCGACGGAGGCGACCCCCTCGGCGGTCACCGAGAAGGCGAGGTGGCTGTCGAGCGCCCGGTTCCCGGTCTCGTCGACAACCCAGGCGCGGACCGCCGCCGTCTCGCCCGGGACGAGCCGCATCCGGTCCTCCGCAATCACCAATCGCCCCCGCGGGGGGGGCGGGGGCGGAGGGAGTGCCGTCACGGTCACCAGCGAGTAGCCGAACCGGCCCCCGGCGCTCACCCGGAGCCGTGCCGTCCCCGCGCTCATGGCGACCAGAAAGCCACTGACCGGGCTGACGAGGACGACCGTGGTGTCCGACGAGTCGAAGGTCCGCTTGACCTTGTCGTCCGGTACCGGCTGACCGCGGCGGTCCTGGAACTGGAACCGGACCGTGTCGCGGTCGCCGACTCGCAATTCGATTCGCGCCCGCTCCGGAAGGATGCGACTGATGGTCTGGGCATGCAGCGGCAGGACCAGACCGGCACAGGTAAAGCCAGTCCAGCCGAGTCGGCGGGTGATCCTTTGGAGCGGCATGTCAGGAAGTCCGAACTGACCTGGGCAGTGGTAGGAAGCCCCCCCCGAGAGTGGGAGGGGCTACCGAAATGACGCCGAAGACCTGGTCGGCGCGGTGCAGGTATTGTGATGCACCTCACAGACGAGGATACCGACCTTCCGTCAGGCGGGCGTCAGAAGCCTCGTATCCTCGGTGTTCCATCGGCCTTTCCGGCCCGCGCCGCCCAGCGGCTCGGTATCTCCCGCGACACCCTGCGCCACTGGATGAAGAAGCACGGGCTTGGTGGGTGATATCCCCCAGCGCGGGGGTCCTCACCCACCCCGCGCCCGCCCCACCCAACCCCCGGTCATCCGCCAACCACAACCATCACAGTCACTTACAGTGTCGGGCCGACTCCGCCGGCGCGCGGCACACCGTCTGCACTCTCACGGGCGACGTCAGGCAACCCTCGCCTGGCTGGGTGTTCCGACCCACGAGTGATGTACCCCTAATCCTGAGGTGTCCTGCCATGTCCTGGACCAAGCCCGAAGCCGAAGTGGTCGCCGTCACCATGGAAGTCACCGCGTACGTCGCCACCCTGTAAGGCGACACGCACCGAACGGGGCTCGCGCACCACGCGGGCCCCGTTTCTGTTTCCATGGACGCCGTCCTCCTCGGGACCGCCGCCGGCGGCGGATTCCCCCAGTGGAACTGCTGGTGCCCCACCTGCCGGGTGGCGCGCACCAATCCGGCCCGTGCCCACCCCCGCACCCAGTCCTCGCTCGCGGTCAGCGCCGACGGCGCCCGCTGGTTCCTGTTCAACGCCTCGCCCGACGTGCGCGAGCAGCTGCGCCATCTCGACGGGCATGCGCCGCAGACGCTCCGCCACGTGCCGGTGGAGGGCATCGTCCCCACCGACGCCGAGCTGGATCACACCCTGGGCATCGCGCTGCTGCGCGAGGGCCGGCGGCTGGCGCTCTACACCACGCCGGCGGTGCTCGAGGTCCTGAATCACGATTCCCGCATCGTCCCGGTGACGTACGCCTTCGCCCGCGTCGCCGAGATCCCGCTGGAGCCAGGACGGCCCCATGAGCTGGCGTACCTCGATGGCAGCCCGAGCGGACTCGAGGTGACGCCGTTCATCGTGCCCGGCGACCCACCCCGCTTCGCCCGGCGCGACCTGCCCGGCCATACCGTCGGCTACCAGGTGCGCGACCTGAAGGGCGGCGGGGTGCTGGCCTTCGCGCCCGGCTGCGGCGCGCTCGACCCGGCCATCCTGCAGCGCCTCGGCGCCGCCGACCTGGTACTCTTCGACGGCACCTTCTGGAGCGATGACGAGATGGTCCGGCTGGGCCTGTCGGACCGCACCGCCCGGCAGATGGACCACCTGCCCGTCGGCGGGGAGGACGGCAGCCTCGCGGTGCTCAAGGGCCTGCCGTCGGCCCGCAAGGTGTTCACCCACATCAACAACTCGAACCCGATGCTGATCGAGGACTCCCCCGAGCGCCGCGCCGTGACCGATGCCGGCTGGCAGGTGGGCGACGACGGCATGCGGTTCCGGCTCTGACCCGCGGAGGCGGCAGCATGACCCCGACCGAGACCCTGCGTGCCTCCGAGCTCGCGACCCCGCCCCGGCCGCCGATCCCCGTGCTGGACCGGCCGCTCACGCCCGAGGCGCTGGAGGCCGCGCTGCGGAGCTTCCACGGCAGCTACTACGTGGAGCATCCCTTCCACAAGCTGATGTACGAGGGGAAGCTCACCCGGCGGCAGTTCCAGGGCTGGGTAGCCAACCGCCTGGCCTACCAGCGGGTGGTACCACGGAAGGACGGCGCCATCCTCTCCAACTGCCCCGACCCCGAGGTCCGGCGGGAGTGGATCCAGCGGATCGTGGACCACGACGGCACCGCGCCCGGCGAGGGCGGCATCGAGCTGTGGATCCGGCTGGGCGTGGCGCTCGGCGTGCCGCGCGAGGAGATGGAGGACGAGCGCCACGTGCTCCCCGCGGTGCGCACCATCTGCGAGTCCTACGTCTGGTTCTGCAAGTCGAAGCCCTGGGTGCAGGCCTGCGCCAGCTCGCTGACCGAGCTGTTCGCGCCGAAGATCCACCAGCAGCGGCTGGAGTCGTTCCCGCGGCACTACCCGTGGATCCCGGACGAGGGACTCGACTACTTCAAGAGCCGGCTGGTGCAGGCCCCGCGCGACGTGCGCCACGGGCTCGCGATCGTCCAGAAGCACTGCACCACCGTGGAGACCCAGCAGGAGGCGTTCGAAGCGCTGCGCTTCAAGCTGGAGATGCTCTGGTCCCTGATCGACGTGATTCACAATGCCTACCGTGACTGAGCTCCGCCCCCGCCTCTGGCGCCTCGCGCGCCTGGGCCACGACCGGGTCCGCGACCGGCCGGTGCTGCTCTATCCCGAGGGCGCGATGTTCCTCAACGCCACCGGCGTGGCGATCCTCGAGCTGTGCGACGGGCAGCGCACCCTGGGCGCGATCGCCGCGGAGCTCGGTGCCCGGTTCCACGCCGACGTGCTCGCCGATGTCACGGAGTACCTGGGCGGCCTGGCCCGCACCGGGCTCGTGCTGCCGGCCGAACTTGCCGCGGCCGCCAGCGCCCCGCGCCAGCCGGTGGCACCGCGCCTCGGCGAGCCGACCACGCTGCTGTGCGAGCTCACCTACCGCTGCCCGCTGCACTGCCCCTACTGCTCCAACCCGCTGGAGATGGCCCGCGCGGAGGCGGAGCTGTCCACCGCCGACTGGAGGCGGGTCTTCACCCAGGCGCGGGAGCTGGGCGTGCTGCAGCTCGGGCTCTCGGGCGGCGAGCCGCTGGCCCGGAAGGACCTCGAGGAGCTGGTCGCCCACGCCCGCGCGGAGGGACTCTACAGCACCCTCGTGACCAGCGGACTCGGGCTCACCCGCGCCCGGGCCGAGCGGCTGCGCGACGCCGGGATCGATCATGTCCAGATCTCCTTCCAGGACACCGACCCGGTCAACGCCGACCGGATCGCCGGCATCAAGCTGGGACGGCAGAAGCAGGAGGCCGCGGCGCTGGTGAAGGAGCTGGGCTTGGCGTTCTCGGTGAACGTGGTGCTGCACCGCGGCAACCTCGACCGGCTGCCGGAGATCATCGCCTTCGCGGCGGAGGCCGGCGCGGACCGGCTGGAGCTGGCGAATACGCAGTACTACGGCTGGGCGCTCAAGAACCGGCACCTGCTGATGCCCACGCCGGGGCAGGTGGAGCGGTCGCGGCTGGTGGCGGAGGAGGCGGTGGCCCGGTACCGCGGGACGATGCAGGTGATCTACGTGCTGCCGGACTACTACGAGGAATACCCCAAGCCCTGCTATGGCGGCTGGGGGAACGTGTACGTGCTGGTGACTCCCGACGGGCGCGCCCTCCCCTGCCACGGCGCCACGCAGATCCCGTCGCTCGAGTTCGTCAACGTCCGGGAACACGATCTCGGCTGGATCTGGCGCGAGTCGCCCATTTTCAACGCCTTCCGGGGCGACGCCTGGATGCAGGAGCCCTGCCGCAGCTGCCCCCGGAAGGGGCAGGACTTCGGCGGCTGCCGCTGCCAGGCCTTTGCGCTCACCGGAGACGCCACTGCGACGGACCCGGTCTGCACGCTCTCGCCGCGACACGAACTGGTCACCCTCGCCCAGGCCGAGGTGGCCGGCCCGGCCGACTACACCTACCGGCAGCTCACCCCGGCCTGAGCCTCACTCGCAGCGGTCGGTCGTCGGCAGCCGCTCGACCGTGACCTCCTGGCTGATGCCGGTGCGGAAGGCGCGCTTCACCGGCCCGCCCGTCGGCACCACCACCTCGATCGTGATGCTCCGCTCCCAGCGGACCAGGCCGAGCTCGGGCGACCACTCCCAGGTCCCGGTCTCGGCCTGGTGCCGTTCCGCGCGTACCATTGTCGAGTCCGGCAGCGGCCGCTCCTCCAGCCGGTCCAGCCGGCGGGTGAGCCGGTACCGCTGGACGGGGCGCCCGTCGCGCACCCCGTCGGGCAGCCGGAGGTGCACCGTGCCGAAGGCATCCCGCGCCCCGGCGCCGGGCGCCAGCGGTCGCGGCGGCAGGGGCGGCAGCAGCTCGGCCAGGGCATCGCTCACATCGGCGACCTGGGCGACGTCATCCGGGACGAACGGGGTGTCGGTCGAGGTGAACCCGCCCAGCGGGGCCAGCAGTCCCAGGTAGCGGCCGCCCAGGATGCCATCGGTGTCGGGCACCAGCTTCTCGCCCGAACCCTCCCGGACCAGCGCCAGCGAGTCGAACCAGGCCTCCAGCGCGATCAGCGAATCCCGCGGCGCCGCCCGGAGCCGAAGGATGCCGTCCCGGTCGGTGGTCTCCCGGCTGCGCTCGCCGGTGCTTTCCAGCTGGATCACGGAGTGGACCGACTGCCGGTAGCGGGCGCAGTCGAGCAGCAGATAATGGTAGGCTGGGGTGGTCTGGGCGACGGCGCCGGGGGCGGCCGCCCCGACCGCGGCGGCCACGAGGATGGCCCCCCTCACCGCGGCTTGCGGCGGGTGGTATCGCGGGGTGGGGCGGTGCTGTCCTTTGGGGTGGCGGCGGCCTGGGGCTTGGCCGGGGGGGTCGCGGCCCGGCGGCGGCGCCACAGCCCGAAGGCCAGGGCCAGCCCCACCACCAGCGCCAGGATGAGCCACCGGCGCGACCCACCCCCCGCCGGGCGGCGCCGCGAAGGCTTGCCATCCGGCAGAAGGATGGGAATATCCCCGATGGAGCTCTTCCTGATGCGCGCCAACCCCCTCACCCTTGCTGACAGGAAAGAGGAGTATGTCACGTCGCCTGATGATGCGCCACGCCGCCGCCCTGGTCGCCGCCCTGGCCCTCGCCGCCCCGACCCTGCTCCCGGCCCAGGCCGTGCCCGAGCGGCTCCTGGTTCACGCCGGCCGGCTGATTGACGGCCTTTCCGACCAGCCCCGGTCGGACCAGGGCATCCTGATCGAGGGAGGCCGGATCGTGCGGGTGGGTCCCTGGGCGGGCCTCGCCGCGGAGGCCGGCGGCGCGCGGCTGGTGGACCTGAGCGGGATGACGGTCCTGCCCGGCCTGATCGACAACCACACCCACATCCTGCTCCAGGGGGACATCACCGCCCAGGACTACGACGACCAGCTGCTCAAGGAGTCCATCCCTTACCGGACCATCCGCGCGACGGTCGCGGTGCGCACCGCGCTGGAGAATGGCTTCACCACCATGCGCGACCTCGAGTCCGAGGGAGCGATGTACGCCGACGTGGACGTGAAGACCGCGATCAACCGCGGGGTGATCCCCGGCCCGCGGATGTTCGTCGCCACCCGGGCCTTCAGCGCCACCGGCATGTACCCGCTCTCCGGCTACTCCTGGGAGCTGCAGGTGCCGACCGGAGTGCAGATCGTGGACGGGGTGGACGACATCCGGCATGCGGTGCGGGAGCAGGTGAAGTACGGCGCCGACTGGATCAAGGTGTACGTGGATCGGCGCTACTACCTCGGCGACGACGGCCGACTGCACAGCTGGGTCAACTTCACCGACGAGGAGCTCAAGGCCTTCGCCGACGAAGCGCACCGGCTGGGACGGAAGATCGCCGGCCACGCGATCGGCTGGGACGGGATCGACGCGGCGCTCCGCGCCGGCTTCAACACCATCGAGCATGGCGATGGCCTGACCCCGGACCTGATCGACCGGATGGTGCGGCAGAAGGTCTACTGGTGCCCGACGATCTTCGTGGGGGCGTACGTCGCGGAGGGCCGCGGCGGCATCTGGCCCCGCATGGTGGAGATCGAGAAGCAGGCCTTCGGCCAGGCCATCCGGCGCGGGCTGCTGCCCTTCATCTCCTACGGCACCGACGCCGGCGGCTATGCCTGGACCGAGAACCAGGCCCAGGAACTCGACTACATGGTGCGCTACGGGATGACCCCGATGCAGGCGATCCAGTCCGCCACCAGCGTGGCCGCGCGGCTGCTGGGGCAGCAGGCCAACGTCGGCGCGGTGGCGGAGGGGCGGTGGGCGGACCTGGTCGCCGTCCAGGGCGACCCGCTGGCGGACATCACCGAGCTGCAGCGGGTCCGGTTCGTGATGAAGGGGGGCGTGACCTGGAAGCAGTGACCCCGCCGGGCGGCCCCTACTCGGCCGCCATGTAGGGGTACCGGTGGTCGGTGGGCGGGACGAAGTTCTCCTTGATCGTCCGGGGCGAGACCCAGCGCACCAGGTTGAGGATCGAGCCGGCCTTGTCGTTGGTGCCGCTGGCCCGCGCACCACCGAAGGGCTGCTGGCCCACCACCGCGCCGGTCGGCTTGTCGTTCACGTAGTAGTTGCCCGCGGCGTGGCGGAGCGCCTGGTCGGCCTCCGCCAGCGCCCGCCGGTCCTGCGCGAATACCGCGCCGGTGAGCGCATAGGGGCTGGTACCGTTCACCAGGGCGAGGGTCTCGGTCCACTGGGCGTCCGGATACACGTACAGCGTCAGCACCGGGCCGAACAGCTCCTCGCACATCGTGCGGTACTTCGGGTCCTCCACCTGCAGCAGCGTCGGCTCCACGAACCAGCCGGTCTCCTTGCTGGACTTGCCGCCGGCCAGGACCGTCACGCCCGGGTCCTTCTTCGCCTGGGTCAGGTAGCCGGTGAGCCGGTCCCACGCCCGCTGGTCGATGACCGCGCCGAGGAAGGTGCGGAAGTCGCGGACGTCGCCCATGCGCAGCTCGGCCATCATGCCGAGGACCCGCTCCTTCACCCGGGGCCAGAGGCTCGCGGGGACGTAGGCGCGCGAGGCGGCACTGCACTTCTGGCCCTGGTACTCGAAGGCGCCGCGCACCAGCGCCACCGCCAGCGCGTCCACGTCGGCGCTCGGGTGCGCCAGCACGAAGTCCTTGCCGCCGGTCTCGCCCACGATGCGCGGGTAGCCGGCGTAGCCCGCCAGGTTCTGCCCCACCGTCCGCCACAGCGCCTGGAACACCGCCGTCGAGCCGGTGAAGTGGATGCCGGCCAGCCCGCGGTCGGCCAGCAGCGCATTGCTCACCGCGATCGGGTCGCCGGGGAGGAAGTTGATCACGCCCGGCGGCAGCCCCGCCTGCTCCAGCAGCTTCATCACGTAGTAGTTGCTGAGCAGCGCCGTCTGGGCCGGCTTCCAGATCGCCACGTTGCCCAGGATGGCGGGCGCGGTGGGGAGGTTGCCGCCGATCGCCGTGAAGTTGAACGGCGTGATGGCGTAGATGAAGCCCTCGAGCGGCCGGTGCTCCAGCCGGTTCCAGGTGAGCGGCGCGGAGGCGGGCTGCTCCCGGGTCAGCTGCTCGGCGAAGTGCACGTTGAAGCGCAGGAAGTCGATCAGCTCGCACGCGCTGTCGATCTCCGCCTGGAACACCGTCTTCCCCTGGCCCAGCATGGTGGCGGCGTTGATCTTCGCCCGCCACGGCCCGGCCAGCAGGTCGGCGGCCTTGAGGAACACCGCGGCACGGTCCTCGAACCGCATCGCGGACCAGGTGCGCCACCCCTCCTGGGCCGAGGTGATCGCCGCGGCAATCGTCTTCGCGTCCGCATGGTGGGCCTGCGCCAGGACCCGGCGGTGTTCCTGCGGAGTGGTCACGGGGTGCAGGTCGCCGGTGCGGATCTCGCGCCCGCCGATGATGACCGGGATGTCCGCCACTTCGTCCGCCATGCGCGCCAGCTCGGCCTTGAGCGTGGCACGTTCCGGGCTTCCGGGCAGGTAGCCCAGGATCGGCTCGTTGACGGGACGGGGGAGGTTGCTGAGACCGTTCATGGCGTCCGCCGGACAGGGGAGGCGGGAGTGTACCCACCCCGCCGCGGGCGGAGCAAGGCCGCACGGAGGGTCAGGCGGAGGGGAGCAGCTCCACCGCGCTCGGCTGCACCGAGACCGTCCACTGCCGGTCGTAGTGCAGGCACAGCTTCTCGTGCACCAGCGCGGGGACCATGATCTCGAGGTCGTACCCGCGGGCGGGCGGGTCGCCCTCGCCCTCGACGGCAAACTGCAGGGTGTACGCGGCGCCCATGTGCACCTCGCCGACCAGGGTGCCGCGCACCAGGTTGAGCTGGCGGGTCGGCGCGCCGTAGCGGTCCTTCCGCATCAGCCGCACGTGCTCCGGCCGGATGAAGAACGGCACCCGCTCCCCCGGCGCCGGCGGCGGCGCTGCGCCCGGCCGCCGGGTGGCCACGAGCAGGTAGCCGCGCCACACCAGCTGCACCTCTTCCTCACCCGCGTTGAGCACCACCCCCTCGAGCACGTTGCGCACCCCGAGCGCCGCCGCGACGTGGGCCGAGGCGGGGCGCGCCAGCACCGCGTCGCGCGGGCCCACCTGCACCACCTGTCCCCGGTCGTACACCACGATGCGATCGGCCAGCTGGCAGGCCTCGGCCAGGTCGTGGGTGACCACCACCGCCATCTTGCCGAAGCCGCGGAGCATCGTGGCCAGCTCGTCGCGGAGCGCCCGGCGGAGCGGGCTGTCGAGCGCGCCGAGCGGCTCGTCGAGCAGCAGCAGGTCCGGATCGGGGGCCAGCGCCCGGCCCAGCGCGGTGCGCTGCTGCTGCCCGCCGGAGAGCGCGTCCGGCTTGAGCCGGCGCACGTCGCCGAGGTGCAGCCGCTCCACCAGCTCCGCCACCCGCTGCCGCCGCGCCGCCCGGCCCATGCGGTCGAGCCCGAAGCCCAGGTTCTCTTCCACCGTGAGGTGCGGGAAGAGTGCGTAGCCCTGGAACACCGTGCCCAGGCGTCGGTCCCGCGGCGAGCGGCGCACGCCACGCACCGAGTCGTAGAGCGAGCGGCCGTACAGCTCGATCCGCCCCGCATCGGGGCGCATCAGCCCCGCCAGGCACTCGAGGGTGAGGGTCTTCCCCGCGCCCGAGGGCCCGAACAGCGCCACCACCCCCGACTCGGCCGACCACTGGACGTCGAGGGTGAAGTCGCGGAAGTGCTTGAGCAGTTCGACCTGGAGCATCGCTAGCTGACGGCCCGGGTGAGCCGGCTGGTGGCGAGGATGAGCAGCGCCGCGAACCCGACGGCGAAGAGTCCGAGTGTCCCGGTGGCGGAGGCGGTGGGCGGCACCCGCGCCACCAGCAGGGTGAGCGCAATTTCCCCCACCGCCCGCGCAAACGCCAGCGCCACCCCGGCCACCACCCCCCGCCACGCCAGCGGCAGCGTCACCGCCCAGAACAGGCTCCACTCCGAGCGGCCCAGGGTCCGCGCCGCCTGCTCCAGGCGCCGGTCCACCCGGGCAAACTCCCCCTGCGCCGAGCGGACGAACATCGCCAGCGCACCGACCCACGCGATCAGCACCGCCAGCCGCCAGTCGAACGCCGGCACCAGCCCCACGGCATCGAGGGCGCGGGCCACCGCCGGCTGCTGCCCCAGCACCACCACGCAGTACCCCAGCAGGGTCGCCGGCAGCACCAGCGGCAGGACCAGGACTGCCTCCAGGGGCGACTTCCCCCGGAAGCTGTGGCGCCCGAGCAGCCACGCCAGCGGCAGCCCGACCAGGAAGGCCAGCAGCGTCGCCACCCCGGCGATCGAGAGCGCAAAGCGGGCGGGCTCAGTCACGGCCGATCATCACCTCGGTGGACTTGATCACCGCCAGGACCTCCTCGCCGGCCTTGAGCCGGAGCCGCTCGGCCGAGGAGCGGGTGATCACCGAGACCAGTTCCTGCCCGCCGATGTCGAGCCGGACCTCGCACATCAGCCCCTCGACCGTGAGCCCCGTGATCCGGCCCCGCAGCTGGTTGCGGGCACTCAGCTCCACGCTCCCCGCGGGGCTCACGGCGGAGGGGCCGCCCAGCAGCGCTTCCACCCGGTCGCGGGGAAACAGCCACTTCCGGCCCACCCGCGTGGCGGGCAGCTTGCCCGCGCGCGCCAGCGCCTGCACCCGCTTCACGTTGAGGTGAAGCAGGCGGGCGGTCTCGGCAACGGTGAGCAGCTGCAGGAAACCTTCCGGGTGGAAGACGACGGGTGGGTAACTTGCGGCCGACGGGTGACCGGCGGAAGGGGCGCGGCGGGCTAGAACCGGACCTGGAGCTGGGTCTGCAGCTGCCCCTTCCGCACTCCGGGATCGCCGACCGTTCGACTCACGTAGAACCCGGACAACCGTACCACCGACGGCACCGGCCACCAGTTGAGCCCCGCGCTCCAGGCGCGGGTGTCCTGCTGGGCACTGATCGCCCGGCGCTCGAAATCCTCGTACTTCCCCACCACCTGCACCGCCGGCGACAGCTTGACCCCGGCCAGCGCATACCAGCCACGGTCGCGCCGGCCCCCCAGGCTGTCGCGCGCCTGGGCCAGCACCTCGGCCCGGGCCACGAACCACGCCACCTCGACCGACAGGTCGGCGCCGTACCGGGTGCTGTCGCCGAACCAGCGGGCGGCGTTGGCGCCGAGCGTGAGCTCCGGAATCGGCCGGACCGCCACCCGGGCCACGCCGAGGACTGTCGAGTCCCGGTTCGCGGTGACGTTCTGGCCCTCGCCGTTGAACGCACCCGCCGTGAGGGTCACGTACCTGCCCGCCTGGTAGTCCGCCATCAACCCGATGTCCCGCTTGGTCGCCAGGGAGTCCACCGGGGCGGATCGGTCGAGCGTCTCGATGTCCGCGATCGAGGTGAGGTATTCGCGGCTGAACGGGGTCTTCATCTGCCCCACCTGCACCCCGAACGCGTCACGCGCCCACCGGATGTAGGCATCCGTCAGCGACGCCGACGCCTTGCCGCTCCCCACGTTGCCGGTGCGGAACTCCGCCTGGATCCGGTAGGAGAAGCCGCCGGTGATGGTCCCGGTGGCCTGCAGCCGCGCCCGGTTGATGCTGGCGGTCAGGCCCACGTCCTCCTGCCAGGTGAGGCGGGTCTGCAGGTACCCGCCCAGCTTGACCGGCGTGGCGGGAGTGGCGGCCTGCTGGGCGGCGAGCCCGGCCGGGAGGAGCAGGAGCAGCAGCGCGCGCACGGGAACTCCGGGGTGAATGGAGGGACGACCGCGGTCAGGCATACGCGGCGACACTGGTGGCCTTGAAGGCGGCATGCACTTCCACGCCCGGCGCGAGCCCCAGCGCCTCCGCCGCCCGGGCGGTGATCTCGGCGACGAAGGTCGGCGCCGGGCCGATCACCACCCGCAGCCGCTCGCCGAACGGCGGCTCGGGCAGCAGTTCCAGCACCGGACCGCTGAAGACGTTCCGCGTGCTGCCGGCGGGCCGCTCGCGGCTGAGCACCACCTGGTCCGGCGGCACCACCACGAACAATTCCTCCCCCGGTGCCGCGCTCAGCACCGTGACCGCCCCGCGCGGGGTCTCCAGCTCGACCTCCTCCGCCGCCCCCCGCCGCCGCACCCGGCCGGGCAGGAGGTTGAGCCCGAGCAGCGTTGCAACGTACCGGGAGCGGGGCTCGCGCAGCAGCGTGGCCGGCTCGCCCACCTGCACCACCCGCCCCCGCTCCAGCACGGCGATCCGGTCGCCGAAGAGCAGCGCCTCCAGTGGCGAGTGGGTCACGAACACCGTCACGCACGGCAGGCCCGCGAGCAGCCGTCGCAGTTCGGTGCGCACCGCGTGCCGGGT
>CAZYIV010000049.1:0-26887 GCA_964647615.1 uncultured Gemmatimonadaceae bacterium
TCCTGTTCTACGTCTTCTGGGAAGTGATGCTGATCCCGATGTACTTCATCATCGGGATCTGGGGTGGGGCCAACCGGCTCTACGCGGCCATCAAGTTCTTCATCTACACCATGGCCGGCTCGCTGCTGATGCTGGTCGCGATCCTGGTCATGGAGCACCAGGTCGCGACCCAGTCGGGGGTGCACAACTTCGCCTACGACGCCTTCCTGCAGGCGGCGCCGCTGCTCGGCCCCGCGGCCCCGTGGCTGTTCGTGGCCTTCGCGCTGGCGTTCGCGATCAAGGTGCCGATGTTCCCGTTCCACACCTGGCTGCCGGACGCCCACGTCGAGGCGCCGACGGCCGGGTCGGTCATCCTGGCCAGCGTGCTGCTCAAGATGGGGACCTACGGCTTCCTGCGGTTCGCGGTGCCGTTCTTCCCCGAGGTGGCGCTCTCGCCGCTGGTCACCGGGATCGTGGTGAGCTGCGCCGTGATCGGCATCGTGTACGGCGCCCTGGTGGCCATGGTGCAGCCGGACGTGAAGAAGCTGGTGGCTTACTCCTCGGTGAGCCACCTCGGTTTCGTGATGCTGGGGATCTGGGCCGCCACGCTGCAGAGCGTCCAGGGCGCCCTGATGATCATGATCGGCCACGGGCTCTCCACCGGGGCGCTGTTCCTCCTGATCGGCATGCTGTACGAGCGGCGCCACACCCGCGAGATCGCCGCCTTCGGCGGGCTCGCCCGGGTCATCCCCGTCTTCTCGCTGATCCTCGTCGTGACGGCGCTCGCCTCGATCGGGCTCCCGGGCCTCAACGGCTTCATCGGGGAGTTCCTGGTCCTGCTCGGCAGCTTCGAGCGGCATCCATGGGCCACCGGGATCGCGACCACCGGCGTGATCTTCGCGGCCGCCTACCTCCTGTGGGCGCTGCAACGGATCATCTTCAACCAGCTGGACCGGCCCGAGAACGCCCACCTGACCGACCTGACCCCGCGCGAGCTGCTGGTGGTCCTGCCGCTGGTGGCCGGCATGGTCTGGCTCGGCCTCTACCCCCGCCCGGTGCTGGACCGCATGGACGCCGCCGCCCGGCGCTACGTGCAGCTGGTTCAGCCGGGCCTGGACCAGGACACCGCGGCGACCGCCCTCAACCGCTCCACGCCGGAGCGCCCGTGATCATGCAGATTGACCCGCTGACGCCCGCCGGGATGACCCTCGCCCTCCTGCCGGAGGTGGTGCTCTCCGTCGCCGGCCTGGGGGTCTTGCTGGTGATCGCGTGGCATCACGAGGGCGCGGCCGACAGCCGGCGCGCCGGATGGCTCACGCTCGGCAGCCTGGTCCTCACCGCCGGGGCACTGGTCTGGCTGGCCCGGCACACCCCGGAGGACCCGGGCCTGGGCAGCATGATCGCGCTCGACACCTTCCGCTACATCGGCTCGGCCCTGGTGCTGCTGGTCTCCGCCGGCTCGGTGCTCGCCTCGCTGGGGTACGTGGAGCGGGAGCGGCTGGTGGCGCCGGAGTACTACGTCCTGCTGCTGCTCGCGGTGGTGGGACTGCTGTTCATGATCAGCGCCCAGGACCTCATCGTCCTGTTCCTCGGACTGGAGACGATGTCGGTCGCGGTGTACGTGCTCGCGGGCTACAACCGGGGCAGCACCTTCTCGGCGGAGGCGGCGCTCAAGTATTTCCTGATCGGCGCGTTTGCCTCGGGGTTCCTGCTGTACGGCATCGCGCTGGTGTATGGCGCCGCCGGCACCACCAACATCCTGCAGGCCGGGGCCCAGTTCGGGCAGGGCAACCTGTCGCTGATGGGCCGCCTCGGGCTCGGGCTGCTGGTGATCGGGTTCGGGTTCAAGATCGCCGCGGTCCCGTTCCACATGTGGGCCCCGGACGTGTACGACGGGGCGCCGACCCCGGTCACCGGGTTCATGGCGACCGCGGTCAAGACCGCCGGCTTCGTGGCACTGGCCCGGGTACTCTCCACCGCGTTCCCGGCGGCGCTGCTCACCTGGCAGCCGATCATCTTCGGCCTGGCCGTCGCCTCCATGGTACTCGGCAACCTGGTGGCGCTGGTGCAGAAGGGCCTCAAGCGGATGCTGGCCTACAGCTCGATCGCGCACGCCGGCTACCTGCTGGCCGCGCTCTGGCCCGGCTCGCCGCTCGGCGTCTCCGCGCTGGTGTTCTACCTGCTGGGCTACGGCATCACCTCCATCGCGGCCTTCGCGCTGCTGGGCGCGCTGGGCCGTGACGGCGAGCGCGACCTGACCCTGGCCGACATCGGCGGCCTGGCCGAGACCCGGCCCTGGATGGCGCTGGGCCTGGCGGTGTGCATGCTGTCGCTGCTCGGGTTCCCGGGCACCATCGGCTTCATGGGCAAGTGGTACATCCTCACCGCGATCGTGGCCGCGCCCCACTCGCTGCTGGCGGTGATCCTGGTGCTCACCAGCGTGGTGTCCGCGGGCTACTACCTGCCGGTCATCATGGCGATGTACATGCGGCCCGCCCGCGCCCCGCTGGTGTACCACGACCGCGGCCTGGTCGGCACCGCGCGCGTGGCCGTGGCCCTGGGCGTGATCGGCGTGCTGGTGCTCGGGTTCTGGCCCACGCCCATGATGGTGCAGTCCGGCCGCGCCGCCGATTCCCTCGCCCAGACCGCGGCCCAGCAGGTCTCCAGCCGTTGAACGTCCCCCGGGGCGTCTTCCGGCAGTACGATGTGCGGGGACTGGTCGGCGCCGAACTGACGCCGGCGTTCGCCGAGGCGCTGGGCCGCGCGTATGCCACGCTGGGCTGGGAGCGGCTGGGCCGCGCCCCGCGGCTGGCGGTGGGCCGGGACAACCGTCCGTCGGGGACCGGCCTCGCAGAGGCGGTGCGGCGGGGCATCGTCGCCACGGGAGGTACCGCCGTGGACGTGGGCCAGCTGCCCACGCCGGCGCTCTACTTCGCGGTGCATGCCCTCGGTGCCGACGGCGGCCTGCAGGTCACCGGCTCGCACAATCCCCCCGAATTCAATGGCTTCAAGATGGTCCTCGGCGGCGACGCGCTGCACGGGGAGGACATCACCCGCCTCTACGAGTGCATGTCACTGCAGGCGTGGCGGACCGGCACCGGGGCCGAGAGCGCCGACAGCTCCATCCTGGCCCGCTACCGCGAGGCCATCGTCTCCCGCCACCATCTGGCCCGCCGGGTCAAGGTGGTGGTGGACTGCGGCAACGGCGTCGGCAGCCTGATCGCGGTCCCGACGCTCGAGGCCCTCGGGTGCGAGGTCGTGCCGCTGTTCTGCGACTCCGACGGGTCGTTCCCCAACCATCACCCCGACCCGACCGTGCTGGAGAACCTGCGCGACCTGCAGGCGGAGGTCCGGCGCAGCGGCGCAGAGCTGGGGATCGCGTTTGACGGGGATGCCGACCGGATCGGTGCGGTCGACGAGACCGGCGCCGTGGTCTTCGGCGACCAGCTGCTGGTGCTCTTCGGCCGGGACGCGGTGCGCCGCTTCGGGCCGGGCGCCTCGGTGATCTTCGACGTGAAGTGCTCCGACGCGCTGCCCCGGGCGCTGGAGGCCGCGGGTGCGCGCCCCGAGATGTGGAAGACCGGGCACTCCCTCATCAAGGCGCGGATGAAGGAGCTGGGCGCCCCGCTGGCGGGCGAGATGAGCGGCCACATGTTCTTCGGGGGCGACTGGTTCGGCTTCGACGATGCGCTCTTCGCGGCGGCCCGGCTGCTGGAGATCGTTGCGGCGGGGCGGGGCGGGCTCGCGCCGCTGCTGGCGGACCTGCCCCGGACCATCGCCACTCCTGAGCTCCGGCTCGACTGCCCAGACGACCGGAAGTTCGCGCTCGTGGCACGGGCTGCGGAGCATTTCGCCTCCCGGTATCCCGTCATCACCATCGATGGCGTCCGGATGCGGTTCCCCAACGGCTGGGGCCTGGTCCGCGCCTCCAACACGCAGCCGATCCTGGTGCTCCGCTTCGAGGCCACCGACCAGGCCTCGCTGGACGCCTACCGCGCCGAGGTCGAGGGCTGGCTGGCCGCCGCGGCCCGCTGAGTCCGGCGGCCCGCGCCCCTTCTCCCGCCCCCGGCAAGGGTTAGGTTCACGGGCATGTCCCCCCGTACCCGGCGCGTGGTGCTCGTCCTCCTGCTGGTGGTCGGCCTCCTGTTTGCGGGGCGCTGGGCCGCGGTGCTGGTGAGCGAGCGCTGGTGGGCCGAAATGCTGGGCCCCAACGAGGCCCGCTTCGTCACCTACTGGATCCTGCTGACCACGTTGCTGGAGCTGGTGGGGATCCTGGTCGCCTGTGCCTGGTTCGTGCTGCACCTGTTGCTGGTGTACCGGGCCATCGGCGCCATCCGGGTCCGCAGCCGCCTGGGCAATCTCGAAATCAGCGAGGCGGTGAACCTCCGCCTCATCGGGGCCATCGGCGTCGGGGTGGCGCTGGTCCTCGGCTTCGTGGCAGGGCGGGGCACCGGGGACTGGGCGCCCACCCTCCTGCTCGGCTGGGGCGGGCTCCGCTACGGCGAGACCGATCCGCTGCTCGGCCGCGACTTCGGCTTCTACCTGACGCGCCTGCCGGTGTGGCACCTGCTGCACGGCTACCTCGTCCTCCTGACGCTCATCGCCCTGGGCGGTGTCGTCACCCTCTACGCCGTGATCCGGGCGATCGCCTGGCAGGACCGCCGGCTCCAGGTCACGGGGCCTGCGCGGGCGCACGTGGGCGGACTGCTGGTACTGCTCGCGCTGGTGCTCACCTGGGGCTACCTGCTGGAGCCATACGAGCTGGTCGGCGGGATCATCGGGACCGTCCACTCCGGCCTCTTCGAGTTCCGCCAGGCCGTCGCCCGGCTCCTGGGCCTCGTGGCGCTGGGAGCGGCCGTGGTGTCGTTCCTGTGGGCGCTGCGGCCCAATCACCGCCTCCTCGGGACGGTGTGGCTCGTCCTCGCCGCCGTCTCGCTGCTCGGGCATCACATCGTGCCCGCCTTCCTCGGACCCGACCCCTCTACCGCGCTCGATCCCGCCCAGCGCCGCCAGCTCGACCAGCTGGCCTACGGGATGTCCGCCATTCGCGACACCGCGCTGGCCCAGGCCAGCGCGCCGCTCGATCCCCCGACGCCAGTGGGGCTGTGGAACGCCACCCTTGCGGCGGAGGCCACCAAGGGGGATTCGGGCCGCCTGGTCGTGGCCGATCGCGCCGTCATTCCCTACGGCCACCGGCCGAGGCCCGGCTGGATCGTGGTCCGCGACCGGGGGGCGCAGGGCGGGGTCATCTCGGTGATGCTCGACGACCAGACCACGGTCCTGGGCGCACCGCTGCTGGTCCACGATGGCGATTCCCTGCGGACCCCGGGAGAGGTGCCTTCGCTCCTGCTGCCCCCGGCGGGCCTCTGGCCGCGGGGGCACCCGACGGTGGTGGATACTGCCTCGCAGGGCGTGCTGGTCGGGCATGGAATCCGCCGCCTCACGCTGGCCTGGGCACTCCAGTCGGCCGACCTGCTCGGCACCGGTGCCCCCGGCGAGCGGGTGCACTGGCACCTCGATCCGGTGGACCGGCTGGAAACCCTCGCCCCGTTTGCCGTCTGGGGGACGCCGGTCCCGCGGTTCCTCGGCGGGGAGCTGGTGTGGCTGGTGGACGGCTACCTGGCCGCGGACGCCTTCCCCGGATCCAGCAGGGTCCGCTGGCGCAATCGCTGGATCGGGTCGATGACGCCGGGGTTCCTCGGCCTGGTCCATGCGCGTTCCGGCGGGACCGAGATCTACCTGCGCCATGCCGCCGGCGAGGTCGCCAAGGAGTGGCAGGCGCTGACCGGCTCGCTCATCCGGCCCTCGTCCTCCCTCCCGCCGGACGTGGTCCGGGCGCTGGCCTATCCCTCCGAGCTCCTCGAGGTCCAGCTCCGGGTGCTGGGGCAGCCGCACTGGGATCTCGGCGAGCCGATCGGGCGGACAGAGGCGGTGGGCGTCAGCGGGCCCGAGCCGGAGTCCATCTGGGAACCGGACACCGGGGGCGTCGAGGTTGTCGTGCCCTTCACCCGCACCGGCGAGCGGGAAGTCACCGGCCTGGTCCGGGCCTCCATCGCGGACGGGTGGGAGCACCTCGCCCTGCTGCGCCTGGACACCCTGGTCTCGCTCCCGGACCCCACCTCGCTCACCAACCGCTGGAACCGGTTCCCGACCTTTCAGCAGCTGCGGGATTCGGTGGAAAAGGAGGGGGCCCGGCTGGAGGCGGGGCCGGTCCGGTACTGGCCCAGCTCGGTGGGGCTGGGCGCCTACCAGCCATGGTTTGCCCGGCGAGACGGGGCCGAGCCGGTGCTCAAGTGGGTCAGCCTGGCGGTGCCGGACCGGCGGGGGGCCGGGCACGACTTCGCCGAGGCGTGGCAGAACCTCCTGGGGCTCTCCGCCCCGATCATTTCGGCCGGGGAGCGGGGGAGCCAGCTGCTCGAGGCGCGGCGCTACCTCGATGCCGCGGAGGCGGCGCTGACCCGGGGCGATCTGGAGGCCTTCGCGCGCGCCTGGGAATCCCTCAAGCGGACGCTCCGATCCCCCTAAGTTCCAGCCTTGCTTTCGCTTAGCCCACTACTTAGCTTCCGCCGCGCCCGGCGTCGCCGTCGCCAGTACGGTCGTCGCATCGTTCGCTTCCTGGGTCCGAGGACATCGTGAATCTCCATGAGTATCAGGGCCGCGCCCTCTTCCGGGCGGCCGGCATCCCCATGCCTGACGGCGACGTCGCCTCGACGCCGTCGGAGGCCGAATCCATCGCCCGCCGGGTCGGGGGCACGGTGGTGGTCAAGGCGCAGGTGCACGCCGGTGGCCGCGGCAAGGCCGGCGGGGTGAAGCTCGCCAAGTCCCCCGCCGAAGCCGCCGAGGCGGCCGAGAAGATCCTGGGGATGACCATCAAGGGGCTGGTGGTGCAGCGGGTGCTGGTGGTCCCGGCGGCCGATATCGCGAGCGAGGCCTACGTGGGCCTGATCATGGACCGCGCCAGCCAGCGGCCGGTCTTCATGGTGAGCCCCGCGGGGGGCATCGATATCGAGGAGGTCGCGGCCAAGACCCCGGAGAAGATCCGCCGCCTGGCGGTGGATCCGCGCTACGGGCTGCTGCCGCACCAGGCGCTGCAGCTGGCGCTGTTCCTGTACCAGAACATCACCCAGGCGCGCGCCGCGGCGAGGATCATGGAGCAGCTGTACCAGGTCTTCACCAGCAACGGCTGCTCCCTGGCCGAGATCAACCCGTTGGTGACCACCCCGGACGGCCGCGTCGTCGCGCTCGACGCGAAGGTCTCCATCGACGACAACGAACTCGACCGCCGCCCCGACCTCGCGCTGCTGCGCGACGAGTCGGCGGAGGCGCCGAGCGAGGTGCAGGCCCGCCGGGCCAACCTCACGTTCATCAAACTGGACGGCAACGTGGGCTGCGTGGTGAACGGCGCGGGCCTCGCGATGGCCACGATGGACCTGGTCAAGTACTACGGCGGCGAGCCGGCCAACTTCCTCGACATCGGCGGCAGTTCCAACCCGGACAAGGTGGTGAACGCCCTGCGGATCATCACTTCCGACCCGAACGTCAAGGCGATCCTCTTCAACATCTTCGGCGGTATTACCCGGACCGACGACGTGGCCAACGGCATCAAGACCGCCCTCGCCCAGTTCCCGGTGAAGGTGCCGATCGTGGTGCGCCTGACCGGGACCAACGAGGAAGAGGCGGTGAAGATCCTGCGCGGGATCGGAATGACCGCCCTCTCCGACATGGACGAGGCGGTGCAGCAGGTCGTCGCCCTCGTGAAGGAGGCGGCGTGAGCATCTTCGTCGACAAGGACACCAAGCTGGTGGTCCAGGGGATCACCGGTCGGGACGGCTCCTTCCACAGCCGCCAGATGCTGGAGTACGGCACCCGGGTCGTGGCCGGCGTGACGCCGGGCAAGGGCGGGCAGCAGTTCGAGGGCAAGGTCCCGGTGTTCAACACCGTCGAGGAGGCGGTGCAGGCCACCGGCGCCAACACCTCGGTGATCTACGTGCCGCCGGGAGGCGCCGCCGGCGCCATCTTCGAGGCTGCCGACGCCGGCATCAAGCTGATCGTATGCATCACGGAGGGCGTCCCGGTCATGGACATGACCCGGGTGCTGCCCTACGTGCGGGAGCGGGGGGCCCGGCTGATCGGTCCCAACTGTCCCGGGCTCATCTCCCCCGGCAGCGCGAAGGTCGGGATCATCCCCGGTAACATCTGCCTCCCCGGCCGGGTGGGGCTGGTGTCGCGCTCCGGGACGCTGACCTATGAAGTCGTGAACCACCTCACCCGGCACAAGATCGGCCAGAGCACCTGCGTCGGCATTGGCGGCGATCCGCTCAACGGCACCTCGTTCATCGACTGCCTCCGCGCCTTCCAGGCCGACCCGGGGACAGACCTCATCGTCATGATGGGGGAGATCGGCGGCACCGACGAGCAGAACGCGGCGACCTTCGTGCGGGAGCATGTGACCAAGCCGGTGGTGGGGTTCATCGCCGGGCAGACCGCGCCGCCGGGCCGCCGCATGGGGCACGCCGGCGCCATCATCTCCGGCTCGTCCGGCACCGCGGCCGAGAAGATCGCGGCCTTCGAGGCGGCGAAGATCGCCGTCATGAGGCGGCCGGTGGACGTCGTCGAACTCGTCAAGGCGCGGCTCAAGTAGCCGCGCCCCACGCACACACCCTGATCCACGGATTCCCACGGTGACCAAGATCCTCACCCTCGGCATGCTGAAGCCGGACGCCATCGCCAGCGGCAAGGCGGGGCAGATCATCGCCCACATCCAGAAGGAAGGCTTCACCATCCGGGCCGCCCGGCTGACCCGGCTGAGCCAGGCCCAGGCGGGCAAGTTCTACGAGGTCCACAAGGAGCGGCCCTTCTACAAGGACCTGGTCGCCTTCATGACTTCCGGGCCGGTGCTGCCGATGGCGCTGGAGCGGGAGGACGCCGTGGCCCACTTCCGGAAGATCCTCGGGGCCACCGACCCGGCCGAGGCGGAGGCCGGCACCATCCGGAAGCTGTACGCCGAGTCGAAGGGCAAGAACGCGGTGCATGGCTCGGACAGCCCGGAGAACGGCCTGCGCGAAGTGGCCTTCTTCTTCACCGAGAGCGAGCTGGCCGACCTCTGGGGCTGAGCCGGGCGCGGAGACCCCGCCCGCTTGACCCAAGTCGTTGTCCCGGTTAGGTTTTGGGGCTATGCTTGTGGTGGATGTCCGGCAGCTTCACGAGGGGCCCGTCGAGACCGCGGGGCAATTGCCCGCGGACGACGTGCTCTTTGCGGATCTCGGGATCGCCTTCGACGGACCGGTGACGGTGTCGGGGCGCCTCGCCGAGACCGGCGACCAGGAATTCTTCTGGCGCGGTCACCTGGCCGGCCGGGTGCGCGGCAACTGCCGCCGCTGCCTCACCGATGTGGTCTATCCCCTCGAGCAGGACGTCGAGGTGCTGTTCAGCGCCGATCCGGACGCGGCGGACGATCCCGCGGTCTATCCGGTGGAGGCGCCGGTGATCCGGGTGGATGTCCGGCCGGCGGTGCGCGAGGAAGTGGCGCTCGCGGTGTCCGCCTTCCCGTTGTGCCGGCCGGATTGTGCCGGACTCTGCCCCCGGTGCGGGGCGGATCTCAACACCGGGCCGTGCAAGTGCACGGCCCCTTCTGACTGAGGCTCCGATGGCTGTCCCGAAGCGCAAGCTTTCCAAGTCCCGCAAGCGGCTCCGCCGCGGTCACGACAAGGCCGCCGCGATGCCGACCCAGGCCTGCCCGCGCTGCACCTCCCCGAAGCTCCCGCACCGGGTGTGCCCGACCTGCGGGTACTACCGGGGCAAGAAGATGGTCGAGGTCGAGGACGCCTGACGGTGATCCGGATCGCTCTCGACGCCATGGGCGGCGACAATGCCCCCCAGGCGGAAATCGAGGGTGTGGCGCGGGCCCTGGCGGAGCTGCCGCCGGGGTTCGTCGTCCAGCTGGTGGGCCGGCGGGACGCCATCGAGGCTGAACTCGCCCGGCATCCCGGGCTCGACCGCGCGCGGATCGAGATCCACGACGCGCCCGACGTGATCGGCATGAACGACAAGCCGCTCGCCGCGGTGCGCAAGAAGCCCCGGTCCAGCCTGGTCATCGGTCTCGGGCTCCAGAAGTCGGGCGCCTCCGACGCGTTCGTCTCCGCCGGCAACACTGGTGCGGTGCTGGTGGGGTCCACGATCCTGCTTGGCCTGCACGACGGCGTCGAGCGCGCCACCGTGGCCTCGCTGATCCCCAGCACGGACGAGCCGGTGCTGCTGCTGGACGCCGGCGCGACCGTGGACTGCTCCCCCCGGGAGCTGGTCGGCTTCGCGTGGCTCGGCACCATCTACATGCAGGACGTCCTCGGCCGGCCCAACCCCAAGGTCGGGTTGCTCAACGTCGGCGAGGAAGAGGAGAAGGGCAACGCCGCCGCCCGGGAGGCGCACCAGCTCCTGCGGCAGGCCGCGGGCATCAACTACGTCGGCAACGTCGAGGGCCGCGACCTGGTCGCCGGCCACCACACCGTCGGGATGCTCGACATCGTCGTGTGCGACGGCTTCGTCGGCAACATCGTCCTCAAGTTCTACGAATCGGTGGCGCGGCTCATCCTGCGGCTGGTCCGGAAGGAGGCCCCGACGGTGCTGGAGCAGCCGGCGATCCGGGGCGTCTTCCGACACCTCGACTACAGCGAGTACGGCGGGGCCCCGCTCCTCGGGGTCAAGGGCGTGAGCATCATCTGCCACGGCTCCTCCACCCCCAACGCCTTCAAGAACGCCATCCGCGTCGCCACCCAGGCCGTGGCCCACGACCTCAGCGCCCACATCGGGGCCCGATTCGCCCGGCGTGAGGCGGAGCCGAGCGCCTGATGCAGCGTCCCTTCGCACACGTCGCGGGGCTCGGGGTCTACGTGCCCGGGCAGGTCGTGACCAATCACGACTTCGAGGCCCGGCTGGAGACCTCGGACCAGTGGATCGTGGAGCGGACCGGTATCCGCGAGCGCCGCTTCGCCGGACCGGCGGAGACCGTGTCCAGCATGGCGGTGGAGGCCACCGGCGCGGCGCTGGCCCGCGCGGGCATCACCGCGGCGGAACTGGACGCCGTGGTGGTGGCCACCGCCACCCCGGACCGGCTGCTGCCCTCCACCGCCTGCCACCTGCAGGCCCGGATCGGCGCGGGGAAGGCCGCCGCCTTCGACCTCTCGGCGGCGTGCTCCGGCTTCCTCTACGGCCTCACGATGGCCGAGGGCTTGATCTGCGCCGGCCAGGCGAAGCACGTGCTCGTGGTCGGCGGCGAGAAGCTCACCGCGATCACCGACCAGCAGGATCGCTCGACCGCGATCCTGTTCGGCGACGGCGTGGGCGCGGCGGTGATCTCCGCCGGGACCCGTGATGGCCGGGGGATCCTCAGCACGTTCATCAAGTCGGACGGGCGCCTGGCCGAACTGCTCTACATCCCGGGCGGTGGCACCGCGGTGCCCATGAGCGAGCAGGTGCTGCACGAGCGCTCGAACTACATGAAGATGGCGGGCCGCGAGGTCTTCAAGCACGCGGTGCTGACCATGGCGGAGGCCTGCGATGAGGCGATCCGCCGCGCGGGGGTGAAGCCGGAGGAGATCGACCTGATGGTGCCGCACCAGGCGAACGTGCGCATCATTGACGCCACCGCGAAGCACGGCGGCATCCCGCCGGAGAAGGTGGTCGTGACGGTGGATCGCTACGGCAACACCTCGGCCGCCTCCATTCCGATGGCCCTGGCTCATGCCGAGTCCACCGGCCGGCTGACGCCGGGCAAGCTGGTGCTGCTGGTGGCGTTCGGAGCGGGCTTCACCTGGGGCAGCGCGGTGATCCGATGGTAGGCGCGGTGGTCATGTGCCCCGGCCAGGGGGCGCAGAAGGTCGGGATGGGCAAGGACCTCGCCGAGCGCTTCCCGGCGGCGCGGGACACCTTCGCCCGGATCGATGAGGCGCTCGGCGTAGCCCTCTCCCGGATCATGTGGGAGGGGCCCGAGGAGGAGCTGACCCTCACCCACAACACCCAGCCCGCGATCCTAGCGCACAGCGCCGCGGTGTGGGCGGTGGTGGGCGAGCGGCTCGGGCCCCAGGTCCGGGCCGCCGCAGGCCACAGTCTCGGGGAATACAGTGCGTACATCGTGGCCGGTGCGCTCGAGGCGACCGAGGCCGCGCGTCTCGTGCGGCGGCGCGGCGAACTGATGTACGAGGCGGGCACCCAGCGGCCGGGCGCCATGGCGGCCGTGCTCGGGCTGGACACCGCCGAGGTGGAAGCCGCCTGCGCCGAAGCCTCGGGCGGCGGTGAGGTCGCGGTGGCCGCCAACCTCAATGCGCCCGACCAGACGGTCATCTCGGGGGATCCCGGGGCCGTGACCCGGGCGGGCGAGGGGTGCAAGGCGCGAGGCGCCAAGCGGGTGCTGCCGCTCAAGGTGAGCGGGGCGTTCCACTCGCCGCTGATGGAGCCGGCGGTGGCCGGTCTCGCGGGGGCCCTGGCAGCCGCGGCGTTCGGCGAGCCGGCGGTGCCGGTGGTTGCCAATGCGACCGCGGAGCCGGTGCGGCGCGCCGCGGATGCCCGGGCGCTTCTCGCCAGCCAGCTCACGGCCCCGGTGCGCTGGGTGGCGGGCATGCAGCGGGCGGCTGCGCTGGCCCCCGGGGCGACGTTCGTCGAGGTCGGCCCGGGCACCGTGCTGGGCGGCCTGCTCAAGCGGATCGTGCCGGGCGCGGCGTCGCTGGCGCTCGGCACCGCGGACGACGTCGAACGGTTCCTCTCCTCCTGACGGCGGCATCCATGGCGCGGACCCTCGACCTCGGCGGCAAGGCCGCCTTCGTGACCGGCTCCACCCGCGGCATCGGACGCGCGGTGGCGGGCGCGCTGCATGCCGCGGGGGCGAAGGTCGCGATCGTCGGGCGGGACCAGGCGCGGGCGGACGCCGTGGCCGCCGAGCTGGGCGAGGGCGCGGCCGGCGTGGCGTGCGACGTGAGCGATGCCGGTCAGGTGGCGGCGGCGATCACCCGGGCCGAGGCGGCGCTGGGGCCGATCGAGATCCTGGTCAACAACGCCGGGATCACCCGCGACAACCTGCTGCTCAAGATGACCGAGGCGGAGTGGGACGAGGTGCTGCAGGCCAACCTCAAGGGCGCCTTCCACACCACCAAGGCGGTGCTCAAGGGCATGATGAAGCGGCGCGGCGGCCGGATCATCAATGTGACCAGCATCATCGGATTGACGGGCAACAAGGGCCAGGCCAACTACGCCGCGAGCAAGGCGGGCCTGATCGGCTTCACCAAGTCGGTGGCCAAGGAGTACGGCAGCCGCGGGCTGCTGGTCAACGCCGTGGCCCCGGGATTCATCGATACCGACATGACCAGCGCCTTGCCGGAGGAGGCGCGGACGGCCATGTTGGGCGGCATCGTGCTGGGTCGGTTCGGCCGGCCGGAGGACGTGGCGGACGCGGTCCTCTTTCTGGCCTCGGATCTGGCGGGCTACATTACCGGACAGGTCCTGGTGGTGGACGGCGGCCTCGCCGTCTGACCCACGGGACGCACCTCACCCCCACCTCTCACGAGGAACGTCATGAGCAACGTTGAAGATCGCGTCAAGGACATCATCGTCGAGGAGCTCGGCGTCGAGCGTGAGAAGCTCACGAACGAAGCGAGCTTCATGGAGGACCTGGGTGCGGACAGCCTCGACACCGTCGAGCTGGTGATGGCGTTCGAGAAGGAGTTCGACATCGACATCCCCGACGAGGAGGCCGAGAAGCTGCGGACCGTCGGGGACGCGCTGAAGTACCTCCACGACAAGCTCGGGAAGTAAGTTGGCCCACCGCGTCGTCGTCACCGGGGCCGGGCTGGTCACTCCGCTCGGCCCTGACGTCGCCAGCACCTGGGACGGCCTGCTTGCGGGCCGTTCGGGCGCGGCCCCCATTACCAAGTTCGATCCGTCCCGCCTCGGGGTGCGGTTCGCGTGCGAGGTGAAGGGCTTCGACCCGCTGCAGTACATCGACAAGAAGGAAGCCCGGCGCTACGACCTCTTCGCGCAGTTCGCGCTGGGGGCGGCGCACCAGGCGATCACCCAGGCGGGGCTGGAGGGCAGGTTCCCCGATCCCGAGCGCACCGGGGTGGTGATCGGCAGCGGCATCGGCGGCATGCAGACCTACGAGGACAACTGCGCCGCGTACATCACCAAGGGCCCGGAGCGGGTGTCCCCGTTCTTCGTTCCGATGTACATCCCCGACATCGCCGCCGGCCTGGTCTCGATCCGCTACGGGCTCAAGGGCCCGAACTTCTGCACCGTCTCGGCCTGCGCCTCCTCGGCCCACGCCATCGGCGAGTGCTACAAGATGATCAAGCACGGCACCGCGGTGGCGATGATCGCCGGCGGGGCCGAGGCGGCGATCACCGGCCTGACGGTGGCGGCGTTCGACAACATGCGTGCGCTGTCGCGGCGGAATGACGCGCCGGAACAGGCCAGCCGCCCGTTCGACAAGGAGCGCGACGGCTTCGTCCTGGGCGACGGTGCCGGGGTGGTGGTGCTCGAGAGCCTGGAGCATGCCCAGGCCCGGGGGGCCACGATCCTCGGCGAGGTCGTCGGCTACGGCATGAGCGGCGATGCCCACCATATCACCTCGCCGCCGGACGACGGCAACGGCGCTGCCCGGGCCATGGTGCAGTGCCTGGAGGACGGCCGGCTCGACAAGGCCGACGTGGGCTACATCAACGCGCACGGCACCTCCACGCCCCAGGGCGACGTGGCCGAGACCCGCGCGGTGAAGTCGGTGTTCGGCGAGGGGGCCAAACGCCTGATCTTTGCCTCCACCAAGTCCATGACCGGACATCTGCTCGGCGGGGCGGGGGCGCTCGAGTTCATCGCCTCGCTGATGGTGGTGCGCACCGGCAAGGTCCCGCCGACGATCAATCAGGTCACCCCCGACCCGGACTGCGACCTCTTCAGCGCCCCGAACACGATGGTGGAGCGCCAGGTGGATATTGCCCTGTCGAATTCGTTCGGATTCGGCGGCCACAACGTGACCCTCGCCGTCCGCCGGTTGATGCTCTGACCCGTGCGCCGGTCCGTCCCCCGGCCAGCCTCCCGACCACATGACCAAGGTGCCGACCCCCGCTCCCGCGACGACAGCGTCAGGAGCGGGTTGGCGCTTTGTGCCCCTCTGGTGCCTGCTGGCCGCGCTGGTGGTCGGGACCGCGGTGGGGGCGGTGGCTCGCGAGAACGCCCTCCGGGACGAGCGCACCGAGGCCGCCCGCGATACCCGGCGCGCCGCGGACGCCATCGCCCTGGCGGTGAACGGTCGCATGACCCTGGTACGGGGACTCCGTGCATTCTCGGAACTCAGCTGGGGCCGCCCCGGTTTCGATCTGCATTTCGATGACTTCGCCTCCCGGCTCGTGGCCGGTGTGCCGGGGGTCCGCAGTGCGCAGTACATCGTCCGCGACTCCATCCGGCACGTCTTTCCGCTGGCGGGGAACGAGCCGGCGGTCGGCTTCGACCTGCGCCGGCACCCCGACGCCGCCGAAGTGCTGCGGGACCTGCGGCGCGCGGAATCCACGACCGCCGTGGTGCTCTCCGGACCGGTGACGCTGGTCCAGGGCGGTGAGGGTCTCCTCGGCCGCGCCGCCATGCGCGACGCGACGGGGCGGGTGGTGGCCATCCTCTCCCTGGTGCTCGACCTGCCCCCGCTCCTCGCGGAGGCCGGCTTCGAGGCGCACGGAACCTTTCGGCGCGGGCTCCGGGACGATCGCGGACGGCCGGTCGCCGGGGACGACGCGGTCTTTGCCCAGCCCCATGTCGCAGTGCCCTTCCGCCTCACGGACCGCACCTGGGTCCTGGCCGCGACCCCGGCGCGGGGCTGGCTTGCGGCGGGTCTCCTGCCCACGCTGCTCGCCGGCTCCGCCGGTTTCATCGTGACCCTGCTGGCAGGCCTCCTGGGGTGGCAGCGCTACGAGCGGCACAGCGCCGAACGGCGGGCCCGCGTGGAGACGGAACGCCGCCTGGCCGAGGAGCGGTTCGCCCGCCTGTTCCAGATGAGCCCGGACGGCGTCGTGGTGACGCGCGTGTCCGACGGGGCGATCCTCGATGTGAACGCCTCATTCCTGGCCCTGAGCGGCTGGAGCCGCCCGGAGCTGATCGGCCGGAGCACGGTGGACCTCGGCATGTGGCTGGCCGAGGCCGATCGGGCACGGCTGCTCGAGGTGGTCCGCACCCGGGGACAGTGCGTCGGCGAGCCGGTCCGGGTTCGGCGGCGCGACGGCCAGGAGCTCGACGTGGAGTTCTCCGCCCGGATCCTGCCTGGGGACGACGACCAGTACCTGTTGTCCGTGACCCGGGACATCACCGAGCGCCGGGCAATGGAACGGAAGCTGGTGCAGGCGCAGCGCATGGAGGCGATCGGGCGGCTGGCCGGTGGCGTCGCGCACGACTTCAACAACATCCTCACCGCGATCGTCGCTGCCGCCGAGAGCGCGCGCCAGGCGGTGCCGGACGGGCATCCGGTGGGGGAGGAGTCGAGCGAGATCCTCCGGGCCTGCGGTCGCGCCACCGACCTGACCCGCCAACTGCTCATCTTCGCCCGGCGGCGCGCCGGGAGCCCGGTCCGCATCTCGGTGAACGCCGTGGTGGAGGACGCCCGCCGCATGCTGGAGCGGCTGATCGGTGCGGACGTGCGGCTGTCCGTGATCACCGCCGAACAGCTCCCGCCGGTCATCATTGATGCCACCGAGCTGCAGCAGGTGATGCTCAACCTGGCGGTGAACGCCCGGGATGCGATGCCGCACGGGGGCGTCCTGACCATCGAGACCCGGGCCTCCGGCAGCAGCGTGGTGCTGGAGGTGCGGGACACGGGCCTCGGGATTCCGCCCGAGCACCAGCCCTTCATCTTCGAGCCGTTCTTCACCACCAAGGAGCTGGGGAAGGGGACCGGCCTGGGACTCTCGACCGTGTACGGGGTGGTGCAGCAGGCGGGCGGCAGCATCGAGGTGCGGAGCGAAGAGAAGACCGGGACGTCGTTCTCCATCCTGCTGCCCGGCGTGGAAGGGGAGGTGGACGAGGCGCCGCGGGCACCGGCCCTGACGGCGGGCGCGATGCCCCGGGCGGGAAGCGGCGAACATATCCTGCTGGCCGAGGATGACCCCCAGGTGCGGCGGGTGACCCTGCGGATCCTGCAGGAGCTGGGATACGCGGTCCATGTCGCCGTGGATGGGGCGGACGCGCTCCGCGTGGCCGCGGCGCTTGGCGTCCGGCCCCACCTCCTGTTGACCGACGTAGTGATGCCGATGCTCTCGGGCGTGGACCTGGCGCAGCAGTTGACCCGGCGCTGGCCGGGACTCAAGGTGCTCTACCTTTCCGGATATCCCGAGGATTACGACGCGCTGGCCCGGGCCCTCGAGAGCGGGGCCCTTCTCCTCTCCAAACCGTTTTCGACCGCCGAGCTGGCCGCCGCCATCCGCCGCGCCCTCGAGTCGGATCCACGATCCTCCACCCCCGGCTGACGAGCGCCCATGCCCACCTGGCACCGACTGGGCTCCCGAGCGGAGCTGCTGGCGCAGGTTCCCTTCGCCTTGAAGCTGGACCGGCAGCAGGTGGCCGTGTTCCACCATGCCGGCGTCTTCCGCGCGATCGGCAACCGGTGCAATCACCGTGGCGGCCCACTGGTCGAGGGCCAGGTCAACGGCGAATTCGTGATGTGCCCGTGGCACGCCTGGGAGTACAGCCTCATCACCGGGAAGGGACCGCCGGGGTACGACCAGGAGTCGGTGCCCACCTTTGCGATCGAGGAACGCCCAGACGGCGTCTACCTCGATACCGAGCCGCGCTCGCCGCGGCGCCTGGTGAGGCACGACCCGCATCCCCTGACGGTCCTGACGCCGCGTCCTCCGGAGGCGCCGGTCCGGGTGCTCGGGATCTCGACCACGGGGATGGACGAGGTGAACCCGCGGTTCAGCACTTCGGATCACCTGCTGGAGGCGGGGCTGGCGCACGCGGCGGCGGCGCTCGGCGCCGAGACCCGGCTGCTCCGGTTGCGGGAGCTGCAGTTCCGGGCCTGCGAGGGGAACTACTCCAAGGCTGCGCATGCCTGCACCTGGCCCTGCGCCATCACCGAGCGCGACCCGGCCGACCAGCTCACGCCGGTGTACGAGGGGCTGGTGCAGTGGGCGGACGTGGTGCTGGTGGCCACGCCGATCCGCTGGGGCCAGGCGTCCTCGCTCTACCACCGTATGGCCGAGCGCCTCAACTGCATCCAGAACCAGCTGACGATCCACGACCGCTGCCTGATCAAGCACAAGGTGGCCGCGTTCATCGTGACCGGCGGGCAGGACAACGTCCAGGGGGTGGCCGGCGGTCTGCTCACCTTCTGGGCCGAGCTCGGCTACCTGTTTCCGCAGTTCCCGTTCATTGCCCACAGCCGCGGCTGGGATGCGGAGGACATGGAGACCAATGTTCGGCAGGTGCGGGCCAGCACCGCGCTCGCGGAGGCGGCCCGGGAGCTGACGGCGCGTGCGGTCGGTCTGTGGGAGGTCCTGCATCGCCACCAGCCGGCGGAGACCGGGCCGATGGAGCGCTCCGGACGGAAGGCCCAGCGGCTCGACGGACCGCGGACCGCCGAGGCGGCTACGGAGTAGGCGGCAGGGTGGAGTGCCGCAGCCCCTGCTGCAGCAGGGCCAGCGGGACGGGGAAGCGCTCGCCGGCGGAGGGGCTCAGGCCGGCCATGTTCTCGAGCGACAGGCGGAGTCGGTTGTAGGTGAGGGCGGCATCGGGGCGCTGGAAGCGGACACGGTTCGGCGTGATTACCACTCGTCCGCGTTCCGCCTCGAACAACTGGTAGAGCTCCTCCAGCGAGACCAGCGCCGCCTCGGTGGTCGCGGCACTGGCCGCGTTCTCCAGGTGGGTGAACCGGACCCGCCACTCGGTCAGCTCCGCCTGGCTCCAGCGGCCGGCGCGGGCCAGCGTCGCGGCGGAATCCTGGTAGGCCGACTCCAGTTCGAGCGCCCGCGCCCGATAGGTCGCCCGCAGGGTGCGGAAGCGCTGCAATCCGCTCCGAAGGATCGCCGTGCTGTCCGGCTGCCGGAGCCGGCTGAGTGCGATGAGGTCCCCCAGATTGAGCGCCTGGACGCTGTCGGTAAAGCTTGCGCTGAGCAGTGCGCCCGCCTGGGCCAGCCGATTGGCCAGGTTGTAGGGCGCGAGGTGAACCTCCCGCTCCAGCGGCGTCTCCGTGGCGCTCGCGGTCTCCGTCGCGGCCCGGCGCGGGCTCCGGGTCACGCTCAGCGTGTGCACTCCCTCCTCGCTGGTGTCCTGGGCCGGCAGCAGGTAGGCCCCGGCGCCGACCAGCAGCGCCACGGCGGCCACCGCGCTGGCCGTCGGCATGATCCACTTGGGGCGGCGGCGCGCCTCGAGCTCCCGCGCGCTCTGCGAGAACATCTGGTAGACGGGTACAGTACCGCCGCGGATCAATTCGCCCACGGTCGGGAGAGGCGCCAGCTCGTCGGATTCGGCGGTGGCGACCATGGAGGCGGCCCGATCGCGCGCCGCCACGTAGTCGGGGTGAGCGGAGAGCGGGCGCCACGCCTCGACCTCGCGCTCGAAGTACTCTGCCGCGTCCGAGATCACCCCGCTCTGGATCCCCAGCGCGAGTTCATCGACGGTGCGATAGACCGCCTCCTCGCCGGAGGCCAGGCGGACGCGGAACATGGTGCACCAGTATAACTTGGCGCTCCGCAGGCGGGGAAGCTGGGGGGCCGGTCAGCGCACCGGCGGCGGGGGCTGGGTTCCGATCGCCCGGACCAGCCGGGGAAGGGTGGTCCCGGCCGCCAGGCCGGGGCTGGCCCGCCAGCGATTGAGCGTGCCGATGATCTGCTGCCGCAGGTCGGCGTAGCGTCGGGCCGTCTGGGGCTCCGCAAAGCGCAGCGCCCCGTCCCGGTAGGCGAACCGACCTTGCTGAGCCACCAGCAGGCCGAACAGGCTGTCCACGTCACCGAGCAGTTCGCGAGCGTCCTCGGCAACCTCGAAGGGCTCCCGCAGCGTCCCGCGGCCCCCCGGGTCGGAGGGGCGGTAGGTCTGCTCCAGCTGGACCTCCTTCCCCCGGTATAGGCGGAGGATGTTGGTCGCGGCCGCCGTCATCCGCCGGGCCGCCCGGAGGCTGTCCGGCGTGCCGAAGCGGCTCGGGTCGAAGACCTGGCTGAAGCGGATGTACTCGAACCCCTCGTCCATTTCGGCCCTGGCGTCGGCGTAGGCCTCCAGATAGGTCGGGGGGGTGGGCCGCCCCCCGGGGAGGCGGGAGACCCGGGTTTCGGGGGCCGGCGCCAGCTCCGGCCACGGGTCCATCGCCACATCCGGAACGGCCAGCGAGTCCGTGGCCTGAGCCGCTCGAGTGACCTCCGGCGGCATCCCCGCCTCCACCGTCCGGGCCGGCAGCCGGACCGACCGGAGGCCGGCCAGGATCCGCGGGCCGGCCAGGACGGTCGCTGTCCCGGCCAGCGCCAACACTCCAATGCCGGTTGCCAGGGCGAGCATGACCCGGAGCTTGCGGGCCCGGCTCACCCCGCTGCCCGTGCCGGCCGTGGTGAAGACCGGTGTGGGGTCGGTGGCGGGGTCGTAGGCTGCCTCGGCCGCGGGGGCGATCGGCGCCGGTTCCGGCGTCGGGGCGGGAGGCGAAGGCTCCGGGGCAATGGTTGAAGGGTCCGGATCAGTCAGCGCTGCGTCCGGCTGACGGTGTGAGGCCGAGTTCCGTCGGCCGCCGGGCTGGGTGTCCGGGAGGGCAGGCCGCTTCCCGGTAACGACCGCCCGGTAATCCGGGTGAACGTCGATCGGCAGCCAGCGGTCGGCTGACTTGTGGAAAACCTCGGCGGTCGGACTGAGTACTCCTGAGCGCACGGCAAGGGCCATCTCCTCAGCGGTCCGGTAGACCGCCTCCTCTCCTGACCCCAGCCTGATGCGGTACATACGACTCCCTGGCTCTCGCGCCTGGTACCCGCGGGGCTGCGCGATGGGCGCAGCTGCCAGCTACATCATCGGCAGAAGTATGCAGCCAGTGTACCCCTACTCGAATCAACATCATATACAGGCATGGAAGCGATTTTCACGCTGTGATTTACGCACCATGGTAACTTGAGAAGTTACTAGAGGTCTGATGATCTCCCCCGGCAGTCGCTCGGCCGGGTCCGAGTCCAACCGGACGGATTGCCGGCTCGCCTGCCGCCTCCCCAAGCGTGTCGGCCGGCTGGTGAGGGGGCATCCACCCCGAGGACAACGACTTGCCTATGGGTGGAACCACTTGCGGCGTTCTGCCGTTTGAGTCAGTCGTTGTGGCGGGCATCCGAACAGTAACTTTTCAACATGGCCCGTGACGCCGGCCCGATGGCTCAGCCCACGAGGCAGGCCCGCCGTTCTCCGGCGTCCGTTATCTTGGCAACTCCGAATCTGAACCCCTCTCCGGTACCCCTGATGCGAATGACCAGCCTGACCCTCGGACTGATCATCCTGGCCTGCCCGCTCACCGCCCAGGAGGCGGCGACGGACTCCGCCCCTGTGCCCTACCGGGGACGACTCATCGGGCTGCCGTACGTGAGCTACTCCCCGCAGACCAAGGTGCAGTTCGGGGTAGCCGGCGGGTTCCAGTTCAAGTGGCCGGGCCAGGCGCTGGAGCCGCAGACCCGGCCCTCCTGGATCGCGGCCAACCTGGCCTATACCACCAAGTCCCAGTGGCTGACCTTCGTGGGGGCGAGCCTCATCACCCCCCGCAGTGATTGGTGGCTCACCACGACCGTGGACGCCGGCTTCTTTCCGCTCTTCTACTATGGTGTCGGCCCGCAAACGGAGGAGGCGGATACCAACCTGATGGAGCAGCGCTTCCTCCGGCTGGAAACCCGGGTCCTCCGCCGGGTGCAGGGGCGCTGGTACATCGGGCCCTACTTCCGGCGGCACAGCGTCACCCGGGTGGAGTGGCAGTTCCCCGCCCAGATCCCTGCCGACATCCCAGGGGGACAGGGTGGCGTCACCACCGGGTTCGGCGGCACGGTCCTGATGGACAGCCGGAACTCGCAGACCTTCCCGACCCATGGCGCCTACCTCCAGGCCGACGTGCTGCGGCATGGCCGGATGCTCGGCGGCCAGTTCGAGTACACCCGCCTGGTCCTGGACGCCCGGACCTACCTGCCCGTCCGGCACGGGAGGGACATCATCGCCCTGGCGGCCTACGGGGAGTTCAACGGCTCCAGGGTGCCGATCCAGGCGATGGCGATGCTGTCGAACAGCAACACCCAGGAGGTGATGCGCGGGGTGTACCTGGGCCGCTTCCGGGACCGGCATGCCGTCGCGGTGCAGTCCGACTATCGCGGGCACCTGAAGGGGCGCTTTGGGTATGTGTTCTTCGGCTCGGCCGGGAATGTCTTCGGCAGCCCCGGGACGACTCTCCTCGACGACCTGAAGTTCACCTACGGGGCCGGCCTCCGGTTCAACGTCAATCCCGCCGATCCGCTCAACCTGCGGCTCGACTACACTCTGACCAGCTTCGGTGGTGGGGGGGTGTCGATCGGGGCGTCGGAAGCGTTCTGAGACAGTCGCCGGCGCACCTGGCCGAGGGGATTGACGCCGGTCCGTCTGAGGCGGACGTTCCGGGAGTCTCCCCCGGAGCCTGACTTGAACCGCCACCCCACCCGGCTGTCCGGGGCCCTCTGCCTGCTCCTCGCCTGCAGCGACGGCGGCACCGCCCCGCAACCGCTCCCGGTGGTCCAGCTGTCGCCCGCCGCCCAGTGGAGCGGCGGCGAGGTACGGCTTCGCTCGGAGTTCTTCGCCCGGCGCCCGGTCCTTCCCCGGATCCTCGCCGGCGGCGACACGCTGGCGGTGTCGCGGGTGGACGACTCGACGGTCACCGTGATTCTGCCGGAGGTGGGCTCGGGCCCGCTCGCACTCTCCCTCCTGCATGACCACCAGCGCGATACCGTGGGGACCGTCGTGGTGTACGGCGAGTCGAGCCGGCGCGAGGTCTCCCCGGCTCCGGCCGTGGCGCTGGTCGCGACCACCCGCGCGAACCAGCCGGTCTTCGTCGGGGCCAACGAACAGAACGAGGCGATCGAGGTGGACCCGGTGGCGGGGACCAGCCTGCTGCACCCCGGCCTGGTCACGCCCGGGGGGTACTACGGCGTCGGGATCACCTATCGTGCCGACCGGTTCCTGCTGCGCGACGCCAGCGACACGCTCAAGGCGTGGAGCCTCTGGCCGGTTCCCGCGCCGGTCGCCGCGATGCCCGGTATCATCCCCTGGCAGACCAGCACGATCCGCCTCGGGGTGCAGATGACCGACTCGACCTGGCTGATCGCGCACAATCACGCGACCTACACCTTCGGCGCCGCCCCGGTCCTGACCCTGCCGGTCGAGGATCCCTGGAGCATGTTCCTCTCGCCGCGCGGTGACCGGCTGGTCCTCGGGCACGCCGCGACCAGCCTCCCGGGCTCGCCGGTGTTCGACCCGCGGACCGCGGACACCGCCTACACCATCACGGCGGTGCGGGCAGTGCAGTGGGCGGACTACTCCCCGGCCGGCGATACCCTCTATCTGCTCGCAGGCTACTACTACGCCGTGCCCCTGGCCGATTCTCTCTATGCCCTCGACGCGGCGACCGGGCAGCGGCTGGCGGTGGTGGACCTGCCCGATTCCCTCACGGCGCTCACGGTGACCCGCGATCCGGACCGCGAGCTGCTCTACGTGCATGGCTACCGGGCCTGCGGCCCGGTGGTGGAGGTGTATGCCGCCAGGACGCTGCAGCGCCTCGGGGAGATGCGCGGCAGCGGGTCGATCATCCGCTGTGACAATTACAGCTGGTCCGGGATCGCGGGCGTGGACCGCATCCGCCGGAAACTGTACGTGATGTGGCAGGGGATCGGTGCCCCGGCGCCGCTCTGGACCTTCGACCTGCAGCCGTAGGGGGTGGCCCCCGGCCGGGGAACGAGGATAGATTACGGCGTCGTCAGTAAGTGGCTACCGGCCAAGGACATACGATGCCGCTCTCGCTCGACCCCGGACGCCTCCAGGACCCGTCGCTCCGCCCCATCGCCGAGAAGGTCCTCGAGGCGCGGCGGCTGGATGCCGCGGACGCCCGTGCCCTGTACCAGACCGCCGACCTGATCGGTCTGGGCCGCCTCGCGGACCACGCCAACCAGCGCCACAACGGCGACCGGGTCTTCTTCTCCGCCAACCAGCACCTCAATCCGACCAACGTCTGCATCCTCCGGAACACCTGCGTGTTCTGCTCCTTCGCGCGGCTGCCCAAGGAGGACGGGGCCTACACCCGGACGCTGGAAGAGGTCTACGCCGAGGCGGAACAGGCGCGGCACGCGCCCACGAGGGAATTCCATATCGTCGGGGGGCTGCATCCCAAGCTCCCGCTGTCGTACTACACCGACATGCTCCGCGGGCTCAAGGAGCGGTTCCCCCACATCCACATCAAGGCGCTGACCGCGGTGGAGATCGCGCACCTCGCGCGGATCGAGAAGATCTCGGTGCGCGAGGTGCTGCTGGCGCTCAAGGAGGCGGGCCTCACCAGCCTGCCGGGCGGCGGCGCGGAAGTCTTCTCCACCGCGGTGCGGGCGACCATCGCCGAGCGGAAGCTGACGGGCGAGGAGTGGATCGGGGTGCACCGGGAGGCGCACCAGCTGGGCATCCCGACCAACTGCACCATGCTCTACGGCCACGTGGAGACGGCGGAGGATCGGATCGAGCATCTCGCGATGCTGCGGGCGCTCCAGGACGAGACCGGCGGGTTCCTCACCTACATCCCGCTGGCCTACCACCCGGACCACAACGAGCTGGGCGAGGAACTGGGCCGCGTCGGCAGCGCCACCACGGCGTACGAGGACCTCAAGAACATCGCGATCGGGCGGCTCTACCTCGACAACATCGGTCACGTGAAGACGCACTGGCCGATGGTGACCCCGTTCCTGTCGCAGATCGCGCTCAGTTTCGGCTGCGATGATGTCGAGGGCACGGTGGTGTACGAGCGGGTGTACCACGAGGCGGGGGCCCGCACCCAGATGCACCTGCACTACATGGACCTGGTGGGCCTGATCCGCGGCGCCGGGCGGCGGCCGGTGGAGCGGGACAGCCTGTACCAGCCGGTGCGGGAGGAGTTCGACAGCCTCGACGCGGAGCTGGTCCCGGCATGAGGCTCGGACGGATCCCGTACATCAACTGCTATCCGGTCTACGGCGCCATGGACCGGGGGATCGTCCCGGTCGAGGCCGAGCTGGTCAGCGGGACCGCCTCCGACCTGAACGACCTGCTGGCGGCGGGGCAGCTCGAGATGAGCGTGATCAGCGCGGTGGAGTACGCCCGCGATGCCGCGGCGTACCACCTGCTGCCGGACCTGGCGATCAGCTGCGACGGGCCGGTGCACAGCGTGATGCTGTTCTCCCGGCGCCCGGTCGAGGAACTGGACGGGGCGACGGTGCTGCGGACCTCGTCGTCCCGCACCTCGATCCTGCTGCTCGAATTGCTGTGCCGGCACCGGTGGCGGGTGTCGCCGGTGTTCGCCACCGTGCGGGCGGAGCCCGCCGACCTGGGCGCGCTGGCGCAGTTCCCGCATGACGCGGTGCTGGTGATCGGCGATGCGGCGCTGCTGCTGGCGGCGCAGGAGGCCTATCCGGTGCGGGTGGACCTGGGCCTGGCGTGGCGGGAGTGGACCGGCCTGCCGTTCGTGTTCGCGGTCTGGGCCGCGCGGCGGGATGCCGACCAGGCGGTGGTGCGCCGGGTGCACGGGCAGCTGCTCGCCTCGCGGGCGTGGGGGATGGCCCACCTCGACCAGCTGGCCGACCAGGCCTGGGCGACGACCGGCATTCCGCGCGATACCTGCCGTGACTACTTCAACGACCTGGACTGGCGGCTGACTTATCGCCACCTGGCCGGGCTGACGGACTTCTTCCGCCGGCTGGCCTCGGACGGCCTCGTACCCGATGGCAGCCTGAGCTTCATCACCGCGGCGTAGCCCCCCGGGGCCGCGCCCAGGAGTGCGCATGGACACGATTGATCGCTCGTCGGGCGAGTTCCGCGAGGCCCTCGAGCTGTACGAGCGGGCCAGCCTGCTCGAGCTGGGCGAGCTGGCGGACCGGGCGCGGTGGGCCCACCACCCGGAGCCGGTGGTCACCTACATCATCGACCGGAACATCAACTACACCAACGTCTGCGTGGCGGACTGCGGGTTCTGCGCCTTCTACCGCCGTCCCAAGCACGGCGAGGGGTACGTCCTCTCGTTCGAGCAGATCGGCCGGAAGATCGACGAGTGCAAGGAGCTGGGCGGGGTCCAGATCCTGATCCAGGGCGGACACAACCCGTACATCCCGTTCGCCTGGTACCTGGACCTGCTGCGCTACATCAAGGAGCATCACCCGATCCACATCCACGGCTTCTCGCCCAGCGAGGTGGTGTTCTTCGCCGAGCGCTTCCGGATGCCGGTCGCCGACGTGATCCGCGAGCTCCGCGCCGCGGGGCTCGACAGCATTCCCGGGGGCGGGGGCGAGATCCTGGTGGACGCGGTCCGGCAGCGGGTGGCCCCCAAGAAGGCCCAGACCGACGAGTGGCTCGGGGTGCAGGAGGAGGCGCACCGGCAGGGCCTCCGCACCACGGTCAGCATGATGTACGGCATGGGCGAATCCGCGGCCGACCGGATCGAGCACCTGTTCCGGGTGCGCGAGGTGCAGCGCCGCACCGGCGGCTTCACGGCGTTCATCTGCTGGCCGCTCCAGCCGGAGGGGACGCCGGAGCTGTCCCACATGCCCAAGACCGACGCGGTCACCTACCTCCGCACCCTGGCGGTGGCGCGGGTGGTACTGGACAACATCCCCAGCCTGCAGTCGTCGTGGGTGACGATGGGGCACAAGGTGGGGCAGGTGGCCCTCCGGTTCGGCGCCAACGACTACGGCAGCCT
>CAZYIV010000050.1:0-16252 GCA_964647615.1 uncultured Gemmatimonadaceae bacterium
TGGACGCGCCGTGGCAATGGTGCGCGACCTGCGCCAGCGGTGCCCCTGGGACCGGGTCCAGACCCGGGAGACCATCCGCCCCTACCTGGTCGAGGAGGTGTTCGAGCTCGACCACGCCATCGCCGAGGGCGACCCCGCCGCCATCCGCGAGGAGGTGGCCGACCTGCTGCTCCACCTCGCCTGGCAGCTGGTGCTGGCGGAAGAGCGGGGCGAGTTCACCGCCGACCAGGTGGCGGAGGACCTGGAGCGGAAGATGCGCCGCCGGCACCCGCACCTCTTCGACCTCGGCCCGCGGGAACAGTGGGCCGCGCTGAAGCGGCGCGAGGGCAAGTCCCGCGGCGTGCTCGACGGCCTGCCCCCCGCCCTGCCCAGCCTGCAGATGGCCTACCGGCTGCAGGAACGCGCCGCCGGCGTCGGCTTCGACTGGCCCGACACCACCGGCCCGGCGGCCAAGGTGCGGGAGGAGCTCGACGAGGCGCTCCAGGCCATCGCGGTGGCCGGTGCACCGGCCCCCGCCGTGGCGGCCGATGCGAGCGGAGAGCCGGTGCAACCTCCCGCCGCCGATCACGTCACCGAGGAACTGGGCGACCTGCTCTTTGCGGTGGTGAACCTGGCGCGCAAGGCACGGGTCCAGCCGGCCAACGCGCTGGACGCGGCCAACCGGAAGTTCCGCCGCCGGTTCGAGGCGGTGGAGCGGCTGGCGCAGGAGCGACGCGTGGACGTGGGAACGGCGGGACTCGAGGCGCTCGACCGGCTGTGGGATGAGGTGAAGCGGATGCCGTGAGCGCACGGGGGCGGCCGTCGGCCGCCCCGTGTGATGTCAGGGATAGAGCCGGTGTATCTGCCGGGGGAAGGCGATCGTCTCCCTGATGTGCGGGATGCCGCAGATCCAGGCGACGGTACGTTCCACGCCGAGACCGAAACCGGAGTGCACGAAGGTTCCGTACTTCCGCAGGTCCAGGTACCAGCGGTAGCCCTCAGGATCGAGCCCCTGCTCGTGGATGCGGGCGAGCAGCCGGTCGTAGTCGTCCTCGCGCTGCGAGCCGCCGATGATCTCGCCGTAGCCCTCGGGGGCCAGGCAGTCGTTGTTGAGCACGGTGCGCGGGTCGTCCGGGTTCTCCTTCATGTAGAACGCCTTCACCACCTTCGGGTAGTTGAAGACGAACACCGGACGGTCGTACTGCTGGGCCAGCAGGGTCTCGTCGTCGCCGCCGAGGTCGTGGCCCCACTGCAGGTCGGAGCCGAGCTGGTTGAGCTTCGCGACGGCGTCGGTGTAGCTGATGCGGGCGAACGGCGCCTGCACCCGTTCGAGGGGCGCGGTGTCGCGCTCGAGTTCCTTGAGCTCCTCGGCCCGGCGCTCCAGCGCCCGGCCCACCAGGTAGCTCACGAACTCCTCCTGCAGCCGCATGTTGTCGTTGGAGTCGTTGAACGCGACCTCGGGCTCCACCATCCAGAACTCGGTCAGGTGCCGCCGGGTCTTGGACTTCTCGGCCCGGAACGTGGGGCCGAAGCAGTAGACCTTGCCGAGCGCCGCCGCCGCGGCCTCGACGTAGAGCTGGCCGGTCTGGGCCAGGTACGCCTTGCCGAGGTCGAAGTACTCGGTGCTGAACAGCTCGCCGGCCTGCTCGCCGATGGAGCCGGTGAGGATCGGGGTGTCGACCAGGGTGAAGCCGCGCTCGTAGAAGAAGTCGCGGATCGCCTGGACCACCTCGTGCCGCACCCGCGCGATCGCCGCCTGCCGCCGGCTCCGCAGCCAGAGGTGCCGGTGCTCGAACAGGAACTGGGTGCTGTGTTCCTTCGGCTGGATCGGGAAGTTCTCGCTGGGACCGAGCTGGGCGAGCGCGGTCCCGTGCATCTCGTACCCCCCCGGCGCCCGCGGCTCCGCCCGCACGGTACCGGTCACCGCCACGGAGGTTTCCTGCGTCAGGGCCCCCAGCCGCGTCCAGGTGTCGTCGGCGACTTCCTTCCGGGAGAACACCACCTGCAGGTAGCCCGTGCCGTCCCGCAGGACGACGAAGGCGATCTTGCCGCTCGAGCGGGTGGTGCTCACCCAGCCCTGCACGGTGACGGTGGCGCCATCGTGGCGCGACAACTCGGCGATGCGGACGCTGGTCATGGTCGTCGGGGAAGCGGGACGGGGCGCCGGTGGCGCGGGGCGTGGAGTCTAGCCGCCATGCTCCTGAGCGTCAACGCGGCCTGCGCCGGCTACCGGCCGGTTCCCGAATTCGATCCCGGGGATCTGCCCCGGCCCGCCGCGCTCGCCGGTACCCCCCTCACGCGGCTCTGGCGGGTGCGTCCCCTCAGCGGCCCCTCGGCCCCCGCCGCCAGCGACGGACAGACCCTTTTCCTCGGCGGCAGCAGCCGGAAGGTCATCGCCCTCGATCTTGGCACCGGCAGGACCCGATGGAGCCACCGCGTGGCGGGGCCCATGCTGGGCGGCGTGCTGGCCGCCGACAGCATGGTCTACGCCGGCACCGCGCGGCCCGAGGGCAAGGTCCACGCCTTCGAGGCCATCAGCGGGAACGAGCGCTGGTCCACCGGGATCGGAGAGGTGGAGGCGCCCATGGCCCTCGTTGGCCACCGGCTCCTCGCGCTCACCCGGCAGGGCCGCCTGATCGCACTCGACCGGCGGAGCGGCAAGGTGCTCTGGCGCACCCGTCTCGCGGGCCAGCGGGTGGGTCCGGTGCCGCTGCCCGGCGGCGAGGTGCTGGTGACGGGCTACGACAGTCTCTACCTGGTGAACCCCGCGGACGGCAAGATCCGGCTGCGCCGTCCGG
Organism: uncultured Gemmatimonadaceae bacterium; assembly: GCA_964647615.1. Taxonomy (GTDB): domain Bacteria; phylum Gemmatimonadota; class Gemmatimonadetes; order Gemmatimonadales; family GWC2-71-9; genus JADJOM01. The sequence continues at coordinate 2,778 of CAZYIV010000050.1, forward strand.
CGCCCGGGCAGGTGGTCTCACCATGGGTGACGCTCGGATCGCACCTGGTCGCGGGGACGGGAGACTCGATGGTCGTGGCGCTGGACCCGGAGTCGCTGGCGACCGCCTGGCAGGTCCGGCTCGACGCGCCGGTGCTCTCGAGCCCGGCGGTCCGGGGTGACACGGCCTGGGCCGTGACCATCACCGGTTCGGTGTACCGGATCACCGCCGGCGCGGTGGATTCACTGCGCGGCGAGCCGTGGGCGGTGACCGGCGCGCCGGCGGTGGTCGGGGACTGGCTGCTGGTCGGCGGCTCGGAGGGGGCGCTGCGGGCCTTTGCCCTCTCCGACGGGGCGGTCGCCTGGTCGGTGAAGCTGGGCCGCCCGCTGGAGCTGGCCCCGCTCCGGCTCGCGCCCGGGGAGTTCCTGGCCCTCGGCGGGCCGGGCGACGTCTCACGCTTCCGGGTGGACACCCCATGATGCGCCGGGCCGCACTGCTGCTCCTCGCCCTGCTGCTCCCCGTGCTGCCGCTCGCGGCGCAGACGCCGGCCGACTCGGTGTTCGCCCGGCACTCGCCGGCCCTGGTGCACTACGGCAAGTGGGCGGTGCTGGCCGCCGCCGTCGGCATGGGGCTCAAGGCGGGGAGCGCGCATCACGCGGCCGACCGCTCCTTCCGTCAGCTGCAGCGTTACTGCGCCGCGAACGATTTCAACTGCAGCCAGCGGCCCGACGGGAGCTATTACGACCAGGTGGCCGAGGGGTATTACCAGGATGCGTTGGCCGGCGACCGCCACGCCCGCGGCTGGCTGCTGGGCGGCGAAGCGGCGCTGCTCGGCGCAGCGGGGCTGTTCGTGTGGGAACTGACCCGCCCCAAGGGGCCACCGGACAACATCCCCTTCGAGCCCAAGATCAGCGTGGTGGGGCCCGCCACCCACCTCGGTGTGGCCTTCCGCTTCTGACTCACCCGGTGCGGAACAGCTCGATGGCGCGGGGATACCGCTGCAGGGCGCGCTCCCGCAGCCCCTGGTGCCGGCCCTGGGTCAGCAGCGGGTCCGCCTCGAGCACGCCGAGCGCGGTGGACCGCGCCGCCTGGAGCAGGTCGGCGTCGTCGGGGAGGCGGGCCAGCCGCAACTCGAAGTCGCCCGCCTGCCGCTGGCCGATGAGATCCCCCATGCGCCGCTCCTCGAGGTCCAGCTCCGCGATGCGGAAGCCGTCGGTGGTCCGGGCGAACGCCTTGAGCCGGGGCGGCACCGACTCTCCCGCCAGCAGGATGCAGTAGCTGTCGTTGCCCCCCCGCCCCACCCGCCCCCGCAGCTGGTGCAGCTGCGCCAGGCCGAAGCGCTCCGGATGCTCGATCACCATGATCGTGGCGTTGGGGACATCAATCCCCACCTCGATCACCGTGGTCGCCACCAGCACGTCGAGATCGCCGGCGCGGAATTCCCGCATCCGCGCGTCGCGCTCCGGCGGCTTCAGGCGTCCGTGCACCAGCCCCACCCGCAGGTCGGGCCACCGCGCCGCCAGACGCTCCGCCATCGTGGTGGCGGCGCGAAGGTCGAGCTTCTCCGATTCCTCGATCACCGGCAGCACCACGTAGGCCTGCCGCCCCGCGCGGCACTCGTCGTGGACGAAGTCCAGCACCTTGTCCCGCTCGGCGGATCCGCGCACCGCGGTGCGGATGCCGCCCCGGCCCGGCGGCCGGGTCTTGAGGGTGGAGACGTCGAGGTCGCCGAAGCGGGTCAGCGCCAGCGAGCGCGGAATGGGCGTCGCGGTGAGCAGCAGGACGTCGGGCGCCTGCCCCTTGGCGATGAGCCGGGCCCGCTGCTCCACCCCGAAGCGGTGCTGCTCGTCGATCACCACCAGCCCCAGACGGCGGAAGGCCACCTGGTCCTCGATCAGCGCATGGGTGCCCACGACCAGGCGGACCTCGCCGCTGGCCAGCTTCTTCCGCCGGGCGGCCTTCTCCGCGGGCGTCTGCCGGCCCACCAGCAGCTCGGGCCGGAGCGCGAGCGGCTCCAGCAGCCGGGTGAGCGTGGCATGATGCTGCTCGGCCAGCAGCTCGGTGGGCGCCATGAGGGCCGCCTGGTGGTCGTTCTCCAGCGCCAGCAGCATCGCGAACAGCGCCACCACGGTCTTGCCGGTGCCGACGTCGCCCATCAGCAGCCGATGCATCCGTTCTGGTGCCGTCATGTCGGCCGTGATCTCGCGCAGCGCCCGCTTCTGGTCGGCGGTGAGCGGCCACGGCAGGGCCTGCGCCAGCTGCCGGGTGAAGCTGTGATGCAGGGTGAAGGGCACGCCCCGGCGCCCCTGCTTGGCGAGCAGGCGGGCCCGGGCCAGCATCAGCTGCAGGTCGAGCAGCTCGTCCCAGGCCAGGCGGCGCCGGCCGGCTTCCGCGTCCTCGACGCTCCCCGGGCGGTGCACCGCGCGCAGCGCCTCCGGCAGCGCCGGCAGGCCGTACCCGGCGGGGAGCGCCTCGGGCAGCGGATCCCGCGAGAAGGCGATCATCGCCTCGAGGTGCCGGTCCACCACCCCGCGGATCACCTTGTGGCTCAGCCCCTCGGTGGCCCGGTACACTGGAAGCACCCGGCCCGTCGGCGGGGCCTCGTCCTCGCCGTCCGGCTCGGCCAGCACGATGAACTCGCGGGGATTGAGCTGGCGGCCGTGATAGAACCGCACCGTCCCCGCCACCAGCAGCACCTGGCCCACCTGGATGCTGCGGTCGAGGAAGCCCTGCCCCGGCCAGGCGCATTCCAGCATGCCGCTCGCGTCCCGCAGCACGGCCGTGAAGATCCGGAGCCCGCTCCGGGTGGGCATGAGCCGCTTGGCGATGACGGTGCCGACGCACGCGACCTCATCGCCCACGCGGGCGCGCGCGAGCGGGGTGACGCTGGAGGCATCGAGGTAGCGGAAGGGGATGTGCCAGAGCAGGTCCTGCGCGGTGCGCACGCCCAGCCGGGCGAACGCCTCGGCGCGGCGCTCCCCGACGCCCTTCAGGAACTTGACCGGCGTGTCGGGGCGGAGTGCGGGCATGGCACCGGACGGGATGCGGGAACGGCGGCGCGCGGCCGCCGGCGGCGTCAGGCGGCGGCGCCGTCCTCGAGCAGCCGCCCGGCGTAGGCCGCCGGATCGAAGGGCTGCAGGTCGGCGACCGACTCGCCCAGGCCGAGGAACCGGATCGGGAGGCCGAGCTCACGGCGCAGGGCCACCACCGCCCCGCCGCGGGCACTGCCGTCCAGCTTGGTGACGATCACGCCCGTCGGCTGCACGGCCTGGCTGAACAGCTTCCCCTGCTGGATGGCGTTCTGCCCCACAGTGCCGTCCAGCACCAGGAGCACCTCGTGCGGGGCGCCCGGGCGCCGGCGGCCGATCACCCGCACCACCTTGCGCAGCTCCTCCATCAGCCCCTCCTGGGTGTGGAGCCGCCCCGCCGTGTCCACCAGGACCGTGTCCGCGCCACGCGTCTCGGCCGCCTCGATGGCGTCGAAAGCCACCGCGGCGGGATCGCCGCCGGGCGCGCCGGCCACGCACGGCAGGCCCAGCCGCTCCGCCCAGGTCTGCAGCTGCTGGATGGCGCCGGCGCGGTAGGTGTCCGCGGCCGCCAGCAGCACCTTCCGGCCCTCGCCGGTGAGGCGCTTCGCCACCTTGGCAACGCTGGTGGTCTTCCCCACCCCGTTCACGCCGACGAAGACCATCACGGTGAGGCCCTCCGGCGCCCGCGCCAGCCGCCCCGGCTCGCTGCCGGCGGTGGTCAGCATCCCCTCGAGCCGCTCGCCCACCGCGCGCTTGAGGTCGTCTTCCGTCTTGAGCCGGCCCCGGCGCACCTCGTCCTCGACCGTCTGCACCAGATCCATGGTGGCCTGGACCCCGAAGTCGGCCTCGATAAGGGTCCGCTCTAGCGCCTCGAGGTCGGCGGCGTTCATGCCGCGGACCAGGGCGCCGACGTCGGTGAGCGCGATCCGCTTGACCCGCTGCCAGAGGGAGAGCCGCGGGCCGTCGCCCAGTCGTCCGGAAGTCATGGGGGAGAATCTAGTCGGGACCGGGAGGCCCCGGCACGCCCGTCAGCGCAGCCCCAGCCGACGGCGCGCGAGCCACTCCACGGCGAGCGCCGCGAGCAGCAGGGCGAACAACCACACCCAGCCCCGGGCCGCGGCGACCCCGCCCAGCCGGAGGGGAATCGCCGGCCGCTCGGTGAGGCGTACCCGGTGCGGCAGCCACTCCTCGGACCAGGTGTCTACCGCCACGGTGCCCCGCGCGCCGCCGGGTAGCTGGTAGGGGTAGATGCCCGGCGAGAGCCGGAGCTCGGCCCGGCCCGCGCCGTCGAACCGCAGGGTGTCGGTCCGGCTGCCGTCGGAGAGCGTGATGGTGATCGGCGTGGCTGCGGGCGCGCCCGGCCCCGCCCAGGTAAACACCAGCGGACGGCCATTGGGCACCACCGGCTGGCTCACCCGGGCCACGCCGGCGCTGCTGTCCGCGCCGCCGATGAGCCAGGAGAGCGTCCCCGCTACCAGCGCCCGGTAGGCCTGCTCCGAGGAGCCACCGCGGAAGGCCCAGCGCCACAGGCCATCCGCCGCGAAGGTCACCTCGCGCCGGCCGCCGCGCTCCCCGCCGGCGATGACTGGCCGCTCGGCGCCACGCCGCGCCTGCTGCACCGAGAGCCCCACCCAGCCGCCCGACGGGGGCGTGAGCGGCGCCACGGCCACCAGCGGGGGGAAGGAGTCCACCGGCAGCCCCACGAACGCCCCCGCGATCGGCGACACCGGGTGCCCGGCAGCATACCACTCCCCCGCCACCGGTGCGCCGCCGGCCTCCCCGCTGGGCCACGACCACCGACCCCGTGCGCCGCTGATGCGCGCCGCCTCCGGCACCTGCCCCTTGAGCACCAGCAGGTCGGCGCGCCGGGCCGCGAGGGCCACTTCCGCGTCGGTTACCGGCTGCAGCGTGGCCATCGAGCGCCAGGGGCCGGTCTCCAGGCGCAGGTAGGCCCGCAGCGGCAGCTCCGCCACGTCGCGCAGCGCCTGATACAGGAACCGGCTGTCCCAGTCGGGGGGCGAGGCCAGGAGCACCACGCCCGGCGTGGGGGTGACCCGCAGCAGGTACAGGCGACTGTCGTCACGGGGCTCGGCGTCGCCGGCGCCGGCCAGCACCACGCGCAGCGCCACGTCGCCGCTCATGCCCGCGGTGGACAGGGGCAGCGTGAAGCTGACGGTCCCTGCCCCGCCGGCGCGCACCGGCCGGCTGGCCAGGACCCGGCTGCCGACTCGCACCTCCAGCCGGGTGGTGTCGGCGGTACCGGCGGTCGCCCGGACCTCGACCTCGAGCCGGACGGTGTCCCCGGTGGTGGCGCGCAGCGGGCCGGTCACCCGGGCGATGCCGAGGTCGGGCAGTGTATCCCGGGGGAAGAGCCGTACCCCCGCGCGCTCCAGCAGTTCGGGCGGGAGGTCGCCGGGGTCGGTGAGCTCGCCATCGGTCACCACGATCACCGGCCGGTCGGAGGCAGCGGCGGCGCGGAGCGTGGGCTCGAGGTCGGACCGGCCCTCGGAGGGGAGCGTGTCCGGCAGGGCGGCGGGATCGCCGAAGCGGCGCACCTCACCCAGCGCCCGGGCGGTGTCCTGCGCGGCGGCCCAGCGCCCCCCGGCGGCGCCCATGCTCAGGCTGGCATCGAGCAGCACCAGCGGACGGCGCGGGGGGGCCAGGGAGGTGGCGCAGGTGAAGTCGGCCACCAGCAGCCCGAGCGCCGCCCACGCCACGGCGCGCGCCGCGGCCGGCACCAGCGCCCGGCGCCCGAGCCCCTCGAGCCGCCAGTAGGTGAACCAGGCCAGCGCCCCCGCGCCGAGCAGGATGGCGAACAGCATCATGGGGTCACCGGACGGCCGCCAGTGCCTCGGCCAGGGTGAATCGGCCCTCGTAGAGGGCACGCCCCATGATCGCGCCGGCAAGCCCCGCCTCACGGACGGCGTGCAGGTCGTCCAGCGTGCCGACGCCGCCGCTGGCGATCACCTCCGCCCCCAGCGCCTGCAGCGCGCGCCCGCCCGCGACATCGGGTCCGGTCAGCATGCCATCGCGTCCCACGTCGGTGTAGATGATGGTGCGGGCGCCGTCGGCCAGCACCCGGCGACAGACATCGGCGGCGGAGACGGGGGTGGTTTCCACCCAGCCGCGGATCGCCACCCGGCCGTCCTTCGTGTCGAGCCCCACCGCCACCGCCGGGGCGCCCACGGCCGCCACCGCCTCGGGCACCAGCGCCGGCGTGGTGATCGCCGCGGTGCCCAGGACCCCGCGGGTCACGCCCAGGTCGAGGACGGCGCGCAGCGCGTCGAGGGAGCGGAGGCCGCCACCCGCCTGCAGCCGCACCCGCCGCCCGACCGCGGCCGCGAGGCGCCGCAGCACCGCGAGGTTGTCGCCGGTGCCGAAGGCGCGGTCCAGGTCCACCACGTGGAGCCAGCGGGCCCCGGCGGCGGCGAAGGCTTCGGCTTGTGCTACGGGATCGGAGCCGTAGGAAGTTTCGCGGGTCGCCTCGCCCTGACTCAGGCGGACAACCCGGCCCCCTCGGACATCAATGGCAGGATAGAGTTCCACGACGCACCGCCCCGGGCGGGGCGATCAGAAATCGGCGCCGGCGGAGGGGAGCAGGCCGCCCCACTCCGGAAGCCGCCCGGCGAACACCGGCGCCTCCCCATCGAGCACCTGCTCCAGCCGGTCGCGCTCGGTCTCGAAGGCGGCGCGGTAGGCCATCGCGACCGGCTCTCCGGTGCCGAGGTCCACGCTGCTCGGAGCCCGGGCCACGCCGTTGACCCGGAACTCGTAGTGCAGGTGCGGGCCGGTGGCGAGGCCGGTCGAGCCCACGTACCCGATCACCTCGCCCTGGCTCACCCGCTGCCCGACCGCGAGCCCCTTGGCGAAGGCGCGCAGGTGGCCGTAGCGGGTGGTGATGCCGTTGGCGTGGCGCAGCTCGATGAGATTGCCGTACCCGCCGGCCCAGCCGTAGCGCACCACCGTGCCCTCGCCGGCGGCCATGACCGGCGTGCCGGGATCGGCGGCGTAGTCGATCCCCTCGTGCCTGCGCACCGTGCCGAGGACCGGGTGCATGCGGGCGCGGGAGAACGAGGAGGAGATGCGCCGGAACTGCACCGGCGCCAGCAGGAAGGCGCGGCGGAGCGAGCGGCCATCGGCGTCGTAGAAGCCGGTGGTCCCGTCGGGGGCGGTGAAGCGGAAGGCGGTGAACTGGGTGCCGCCGATCACGAGGGCGCCGGCCAGCACCCGCCCGAAGCGGGTCTCGCCGTCCTCCGAACGCAGCCGCTCGGCCACCACGCGGAAGGCGTCGCCGGCGCGGATGTCCCGCCCGAAGTCCACCTGCCAGGCGAAGACGTCGGCCAGGTCCCAGGCCACACGGATCCGGTCCTCGGGCGAGAGCAGGGTGTCGAAGGCCGGGTCGCCGAGGGCCTCGTAGAGCGAGTTGTCGATGGCGCCCTCCAGCACCACCGGCTCGCTGGTCCAGGCGATCGGCTCGGCCACCGCGCTCCAGCCGTCCTGGTCCGGCACCAGCATCACCCGCCGCTCCGGGTCGGCCCGGAAGCTCACCCGGGTCAGCAGCGAATCGGTGGCCCGGCGCTCGAAGGAGAAGACCAGCCCGGCGCGGACCCGGCGCGGGTCGAACAGGGTGCGGTCGCTCTCGGGCGCCATGCGGAAGTCCGGCACCCCGTGCCGGGCGAAGAGCGCGCCCACCGACTCGCCGCCGCGCAGGGTGTCCTCCCGCGCGCTGAACAGCTCCGTGAGCCGCGCCGGCGGCGCCGCGGCCCGCTGGCGCCAGGGCCAGCTGTCGCGCGCCGCATGCACCCCCGCCACCACCAGCACCGCGGTGGCGGCGAGGAAGGCGGCGAAAGTCTTGAGGCCGTCGCGGAAGTCGGAGCGGGGCATCGGCGGTGTCAGTCCATCTGGCGCCGGATGAAGGTCGGGATCTCCATCTCCGGCACCTCGCCGCCGGGCCCGGAGGGCCGGCGATCGGCGCGGGGCGGCACCACCGCGGGCGGCGGGGTCACCTGCCCCGGGGGCGGCGCGGGGGCGCGCTTGCCCGAGGGGAAGTTGATCACGCCCGGCGCCGGCTTGGCGAGCGGGGTGGCGGTCGGCTGGGCCTCGACCCGGTCGAAGCCGGTCGCGATCACCGTCACCCGCACCTCGCCCTGCATGGAGGGATCGGTGGCGGCGCCGAAGATGATCTCGGCGTCGTCGCCCACGGCGTCGTGGATGATGTCGTTGATCGTGGTGGCCTCACCGAGGGTGAGGTCGTTGCCGCCGGTGATGTTGATCAGCACCCCGCTGGCGCCGGCGATCGAGACATTGTCGAGCAGCGGGCTGGAGATGGCCTGCTGGGCCGCCTCCATGGCGCGGTTGTCGCCCCGGCCGATGCCGGTGCCCATGAGCGCCGAGCCGCCGTTCTGCATGATGGTGCGGACGTCGGCGAAGTCGACGTTGATGATGCCGGTCTTGGTGATCAGGTCGGCGATGCCCTGGGTGGCCTGCAGCAGGACCTCATCGGCCTTCTTGAGCGAGTCCTGGAAGGGGATCCCCTTCCCGACCACGGCGAGCAGCCGCTCGTTGGGGACCACGATCATCGTGTCCACCGAGTTGCGCATCTCGGCGATGCCCATCTCGGCCTGCCGCATCCGCTTCTTGCCCTCGAAGAGGAACGGCTTGGTGACGATGCCGACGGTGAGGGCGCCCATGTCCCGGGCCATCTGGGCGATGATCGGCGCGGCGCCGGTGCCGGTGCCGCCGCCCATCCCGCAGGTCACGAAGACCATGTCGGCGCCCTGCATCACGCCCACCACGTCCTCGCGGTTCTCCTCGATGGCCTGGCGCCCGATCTCGGGCCGGGCCCCGGCCCCGAGCCCGCGGGTGAGCTTGCGCCCGATCTGCAGCTTGACGTCGGCCCGGGACGAGGTGAGGGCCTGGGCATCGGTGTTGACCGAGATGAACTCGACCCCGCGCAGCTGTTCCTCGATCATGCGGTTGACGGCGTTGCCGCCGCCCCCGCCGACGCCGAGGACCTTCATCCGCGCGTTCTGTGCCCCGGTCTCTTCCAGCTCGAAGATCATGGGATGCTCTCTCAGAAAATGTCCTGGAGCCACTTGCGCACCGGTCCGACCCACTTCTCCACCGCCTGGCTGCCCCGCTTGCCCGCGCCGAACGCGGCGCCCTGCACCAGCTGCCGGGTGCCGTACAGCCCGAGCCCCGCCAGCACCGCGAACCGCGGCGCCTCCACGCTGTCGGTGAGCCCGGCCAGCCCCTGGCCCGGCTTGCCCACCCGCACCGGCATGGCGAACACCTCCCGCGCCAGCTCGGTGATCCCCGGGGTCTGGGCCCCGCCGCCGGTCAGCACCACGCCGGCCGGCAGCCGCTGGTGATAGCCCGCGCGGGTGATCTCATCCAGCGCGAACTCCAGCGTCTCCTGCATCCGCATCCGCATCACGTGGGCGAGCACCTGCCGGTGCGCGTTCCGCGCCCCCTGCCCCGGCGTGCCCGGCAGCTCGATGACGTCCGACTCCGGCACCAGCGGCTCCCACGCCGCGCCGTGGCGCTCCTTGAGGCGCTCGGCATCCTGCTGGGTGACCTGCAGGCCGTGGACGATGTCGTTCGTGACGTGCCCCCCCGAGATCAGCAGGGAGGCGGTGTGCCGGATCTTGCCTCCCTGGAAGATAGCGACATTGGTGCTGCCGCCACCCAGTTCCACCAGGGCACAACCCAGCTCCCGCTCGTCCGGGGTCAGCACCGCCAGCGAGGCCGCCAGCGGCTCCAGCACGAATTCCGCTACGTGGTAGCCGGCGTTCTCCACGCACTTCCGCAGGTTCTGCGGCACGCTGGAGAGAATCGTCACCAGGTACACCTGGGCATCGAGCCGGGAGCCGGTCATGCCGATCGGCTCGCTGATGCCGGGCTGCATGTCCACCAGGTAGTCCTGGGGGATGGCGTGCAGCAGCTCGTGGTCCTTGCCCAGCGGCACGCTGGAGGCGACGTCGTTCACCCGGGCGACGTCCCCGGTGCGGATCTCGCCGCCGGTGACCGAGACCACGCCGGTCGAGGTCTGCCCCGCCACGTGCTCCCCGGCGATGCCGCAGTAGACCGACCCGACCTCCACGCCGGCCATCCGCTCGGCGTCGCGCATCGCCTTCTGGATGGCGCGGGTGGTCTCCTCGATGCCGCGCACCACCCCGCGGCGCACCCCGCTCGAGCGCTCCACGCCCACCCCGAGGATCCGGGTGGTCGGGTGCCGGGCGTCTCCCTGCCCCTCGGCGATGACCGCGGCGACCTTGGTGGTCCCCAGGTCCAGTGCCGCGACGAGGCGCGTCGGCGCCACGCTCATGCCGCCTCCCAGCGGACGATCACCTGCCCGGCAAAGCGTGCATCCAGCTCCGCCCAGCGGCGACCCTGTTTGTCGAGATCCTGCACCACTGCCGCCAGCGCCCGCAGTACCTCGGCGCCGGCATCGGGCCGGAACCAGTACCGCTTCCCCGACACGATCAGCACCACGTCCGGCCCCTGCCGCCGTCCGGATTCGATCCGGGCGAAGAAGCCGGGATCGGCCTCGCGCAGCCGCCCCAGCAGCCCCGCGACCAGCGAATCCGGCTCGCTCACCACCGGCAGGTCGGGCGCCGCCACCGTGGGGTCGAAGTCCAGCACCTCGCCGTGCGGCCCCAGCGGCCGCAGCTGCCCCCGGCGCATCACCAGCGCCACCGGCGCCACTTCCCGCAGGGTGACCACCACCGTCCCGGGCAGCCGCCGCCGCACCGAGGCACCCTCGAGGCCGAGGATCGAATCCAGCGCCCGGCGCACCGGATCGAGGTCCTGAAAGATGCTCGTCCCCTGCACCAGCGGCAGCCGGGGAACCACCTGGTCAGACTTGAGGTTCACCAGCCCGCGCACCTCGACCCGGCGCAGCTTGAAGAACTCCAGTCCGCCCACCAGCCGGGGCACGCCGTACCAGAGCAGCGCGACCAGCGCCACCCCGCCCAGGACCTTGTAGCCCGGCTTGCTCAGGCGGCTCGGAGCCACGCTACCAGCTCCCGGCCGACCCGGGTGATGTCGCCGGCGCCGAGGGTGAGGACGATGTCGCCCTCCCGGGTCAGCTCCAGCAGGCGCTCCCGCAGGCGCGCCCGGTCCGGCTCGTACACGACCGTCGCTCCCGCCGCCACCGCCGCATCCGCGACCAGTTGCCCGGTCACCCCGGGGAGCGGTTGCTCCCGCGCGGGGTAGATGTCGGTCACCAGCGCCAGGTCGGCGGCGGTCAGGGCCGCACCCATCGCGCCGTGGTGTGCCGCCGTCCGAGAGAACAGGTGCGGCTGGAACACCGCCACGATTCGACGCCCGGGGAACGCCTGCCGCGCCGCGGCGAGGGTCGCCGCCAGCTCGGTGGGATGGTGAGCGTAGTCGTCCACGAAGCCGATCCCCCGTGCCTCCCCCAGCCGCTCGAATCGCCGGCCGAGCCCGCGATACTCCGCGAGCGCCTCGAGCACCGGCTCGAGCGGCGCCTCCAGCGCCAGTGCCGCCCCGATCACTCCGGTGGCGTTGCGCAGGTTGTGCACCCCCGGCACCCCGAGCCGCAGCGAGATCGTCCGCTCGTCCGGGAGTCGCAGCGTCGCCTCGCTGCCTCCGGCGCCCTGCACCGGTGCGCCGAGGTGCAGGTCGGCGCCTGCTTCCAGGCCGAAGGTCCAGACCGGGGTGCCCGCCGCACGCAGCGCCTCCGCCACCCGCCGGGCCCCGGGATCATCGCCGCCCACCACCGCCCGCCGGGCCCGGCCGCCGAAGGTGCCGAAGGCCGCCTCCAGCTCGGGCACCCCACCGTAGCATTCCAGGTGGTCGGCCTCGACGTTGTTGATCACCGCCACCGTGGGCTGCAAGGTCAGGAAGGCCTGGTCGTACTCGTCGGCCTCCACCACGAACAGCCGGTCCCCACCCAGCCGCGCGTTGCCGCCCCAGCTCTCCACCCGTCCGCCGGCGAGGCCGGTGGGGTCGAGCCCCGCGGCGGCCAGCGCCTCGGTGGCCATCACGGTGGTGGTGGACTTGCCATGCGTCCCGGCGAGCGCCACGACTGTCCCGCTGTTCACCAGTCCGGCCAGCGCGACCTTACGCGGCACGACCGGAATCTGCAGCGCCCGCGCGGCCGCCAGTTCCGGGTGACCCGCCGGCACCGCCGCCGTGACCACCACGGCGCGCACACCGTGCACATGGGCGGGATCGTGGCCCCGGAAGACCTGGGCACCGAGCGCCGCGACATCCTGGGCACCGGTGGGATCGGGGTCGCATCCGCTGACCGACACGCCGCGCCGGCGGGCCACGAGCGCCAGCGCGCTCATGCCGGCGCCCCCAATGCCCATGAAGTGAACTGGCCGGGGATCGGCGGGGTCGAACAGATCCATGGTTGGAGAGCTAATCTAAAACCCTGCCTAGAGTTGGGAAACCCTCACGAGGCCCCGATCAGCCCCAGAAATCGGCCGGCGATATCGCTTGCGGCGTGGGGCCGGCCGCGTTCCCGCGCCGCCCGGCCCATCTCGGCCCGAGCGGACCGGTCGGCCAGCAGGTCATCGAGCTCACGGCCCAGCCGCTCGACCGTGAACTCGTGCTGCACCACCATCCGCGCGGCGCCCGCCGCCGCGAACGCCTCGGCGTTGTAGCGCTGGTGGTCCTCTGCCGCCGTCGGCAGCGGCACCAGGATGGACGGCAGCCCCCATGCACACAGCTCGGCGCCGGTCATCATGCCCGCCCGGGCCACCACCACGTCGGCGACGGCGTAGGCATCGGCCATCGGGTCGAGGAAGCCGGTCACCTGCACCGCCGGCGGCCGGTCGAGCTGGGCGAAGCGCTCGTACGACCCCCGCCCTGTCGCCCAGATCACCTGCCATCCCCGGGCGGCGCCCGACGCGATCCATGCGGCGACCACTTCGTTGATCGCCAGCGCCCCCTGGCTGCCCCCGGTCACCAGCAGCACCGGGCGATCGCCCTGGACACGGAAGCGCTGCGCGGCGATGGCGCGGCGACCGGGCTCGGGCGGAACGATCGGGTTGCCGGTGTCGAAGACCTCGGTCGCCGGCCCGAACCGGAGCCGCGTGCGGGCCTCGGGGAGGCCCAGGTACACCTGCCGCACCCGGCGGGCGAGCAGCCGGGTGGCGAGGCCGGGAAAGGCGTTCTGCTCCTGCAGCGCGGCGGGGATCCCATGGCGGGCGGCCCACCAGACGGCGGGACCGGAGGCGTAGCCCCCGGTGCCCAGCACGCCGAGCGGCGACTCGGCGGCGAACAGCTCGCCCAGGCGCCGGCGCAGCCGCCACGCCACCACCGGCCAGCGGACGTTCTTCCACCATTGGCGGCGGTAGAACGGCTCGACCGGGAGGAGGTGGTAGCGGAAATCGCGGGTGGGGAGGAGCGTCGCCTCGATACCCCGCTCCGCGCCGATGAGCACCGGCTCCAGGTCGGGCCGGAGCTCACGGAGGCGTGTGGCGATCGCCAGCG
>CAZYIV010000050.1:16352-26285 GCA_964647615.1 uncultured Gemmatimonadaceae bacterium
AGCACCGGCTCCAGGTCGGGCCGGAGCTCACGGAGGCGTGTGGCGATCGCCAGCGCGGGCATCAGATGGCCACCGGTACCGCCACCGGCGACGAAGACCGAGCGGCCACTCATGGGACGACCGGCCTCACCGCGGGCCTCGCGGCGTCATCCCTGGGGCCGGACAGGGCCGGTCCGCTCCCGGCGGGCGGGCTTGCCCCGCATCCGGCCGATGCTGAGCAGCAGCCCCACGCCCACCAGCGAGACCACCAGGCTGGAGCGGCCGTAGCTGACGAACGGCAGGGTGAGCCCGGTCGTCGGCATGAGGCTGAGATTCACCGCCATGTGCATCAGCGCGGTCACCCCGACCATCGCGGTGAGGCCCACGGCCAGGAACCGGCCGAAGGCATCCTCCGCGGTCTTCGCGATCCGGAACCCCAGCCAGACGAAGATCCCGAACAGCAGCACCAGCAGGCACACGCCGACGAAGCCCCACTCCTCGGCGATGGCACTGAAGATGAAGTCGGAGTAGGCGTAGGGCACGTAGCCCATCTTCGCCTGCCCCTGCCCGAAGCCGACCCCGAGCAGCCGCCCCGATCCGATGCCGATGAGCGACTGGTAGATCTGGCTGGTCCCCTCGGCGCCGTTGATGAACTTGTCCAGCCGGTCCGCGCGGTAGCCGGCCAGCTGGATCGCCTGCAGCCCGCCGATCACCGCCGCGACCCCGAGCAGCAGGAAGTGCCCGATCTTGGCCCCGGCGGTGAACAGCACGATCCCGCCCAGGAGCGAGATCAGCACCGCCATGCTCATGTTGGGCTGGAACATGATCAGCCCCGACGCCAGGCCCAGGATCAGCAGGAACGGCAGCACGCCCTTCTTGAACTCGCGCACCTGGTCGCCCTTCTTGGTCGCGAGCATGGCGCACCAGATGATGACCACGATGCGCACCACCTCCGACACCTGGAACTGCACCGGGCCGACCCGCAACCACCGCTTGGCGCCGTTGAGCCGCGGCGCGATGGCCGCCGGGGTGAAGGGCAGGATCACGATCAGCAGCGCGACCAGCGAGCCGAGCAGCAGGGGCCACGCCAGCGGCCGGAGCAGCCGGTAGTCCATCCGCCCCACGATGAGCATCAGGATCCCGCCCACCAGCGCCCCGGTGAACTGGGTCAGCGCGTAGCTGGCGCCGATCACGCCGTGCTGCCCCCGCACCAGCGAGGAGGCGCCGTACACCGAGGCGATGCCCAGGGCCACGAGGGTGGCGGTCACCACCGCCAGCAGACGGGTCTCCCAGCGCAGCTCGCCGGGATGCCGGACCACGGCGTCGGTCACATCGCCTCCACGGCGGCGCGGAAGGTGGCGCCGCGTTCTTCGTAGTTGCGGAACATGTCGTAGCTGGAGCATGCGGGAGAGAGCAGCACCGCGTCGCCCGGCCGGGCCAGGCGGCGGGCCTCCGCCAGCACCACGCCGAAGTCGCGGCCCGCCGGCACCACTGGCAGCAGGCCGCCGAGGTCCCCGACAATCAGGGCCTGCGACTCGCCGTAGGCGATCACGCCCCGGCACCGCTCCCCGGCGGCGCGGGCCAGGGCGGTGTAGGGCTCACCCTTGTGCCGCCCGCCCAGCAGCAGGACGAAGGGCCGATCCATTGCCTCGACCGCCACCAGGGTGCTGGAGACGTTGGTCGCCTTGGAATCGTTGATCCACAGCACGCCTCCCGGCTCCCCGACCGGCTCCATCCGGTGCGCCAGCGCGCGGAAGGTCCGGAGTCCCTCGGCGATCGCCGACGACGCCGCGCCGGCCCGCCACGCCACCAGTGCGGCACAGAGCGCGTTGGCGATGTTGTGGTCGCCCAGCAGGTGCAGCTCGTCGCGCGGGAGCAGCGCCGCCCGGCCCAGGCGCAACACCCTCGCGGCGCGGTCGTACCAGCCGTCCGCTTCCTGCCGCAGGCTGAAGCGGAGCCTCGCCCCCCGGTGCCCCGCGGCACGGCGCCCCACCTCCGCATCGTCCCCGTTCAGGACCCAGGTGGCGGCGTCGGTGGCGTTGCGGTACAGCAGGTCCTTGTCGGCGTAGTAGGCTTCGAGGGTCGGATACCGGTCGAGGTGATCCGGCGCCAGGTTGGTCGTGGCCCCGATGGCGGGCACCAGGTCGTAGGTGTCGTGCAGCTGGAAGGAGGACATCTCCAGCGCCACCCAGGCCGGCCGTTCTCCCGCCAGTGCCACCTCGGCGAGCGCCCGCCCGATATTGCCGGCGGCGGTGGAGGGAATGCCCGCGGCCGCAAACAGGTGGGCCGTGAGTGCGGTGGTGGTGGTCTTGCCGTTGGTACCGGTGATGGCCGCGTACTGCGTCCCGGGCAGCGCGGCATAGCCCACGTCGATCTCCGAGATCACGGGCACTCCTGCCTCCCGCGCCGCCACCAGCGGCGGCGCCTCGGGGGGCACCCCCGGCGAGACGACGCACCGCGCCGCGCGGCCGATCCGGGCCAGGTCGTGCCCGCCGAACTGCACCGTGACGCCAGCCGCCGCGAGCCGGGCCTGCGCCTCCGCCGCCCCCGCCCCGAGGACCTTCGTGAGGTCCTTGGCCACATCGGAGGCGTAGACCGGGATCCCCTCGCGCGCCAAGAGCAGCGCGGCGGCGACGCCGCTCTTCCCGAGGCCGATGACCGCGGCCTCGCCGCCGGCCTCCCGCCAGCGCGCGAAGCTCATCGCAGCTTGAGGGTGGCCAGCGCGAGCATGGCGCAGAACAGCCCGAGGATGTAGAACCGCGTCACCACCGTGCTCTCGTGCCAGCCCAGCTTCTCGAAGTGGTGGTGCAGCGGGGCCATGCGGAAGACCCGGTGCTGGTCGGCGTATTCCTTCCCCCGGCTGCGCTTGTTCCACTTGTACACCCCGGTCTGCAGCAGCACCGAGACCGCCTCCGCCACGAACACCCCGCCGATGATGAGCAGGAGGAACTCCGCCTTGAGCAGGATGGAGACCGTCCCGAACGCGCCGCCCAGCGCCAGGCTGCCGGTGTCGCCCATGAAGACCTGGGCCGGGTGGGCATTGAACCAGAGGAAACCGAGGCAGGCGCCCAGGAGCGCGGCACAGAAGATCGTCAGCTCGCCGGAGCCGGGGAGGTAGAAGAGGTTGAGGTAGCCGGTCGCATCCACCCGGCCGAGCAGGTAGGCGAACAGCGCAAAGCCACCGGCCGCGATCGCGGAGAGCCCGGTGGCGAGGCCGTCCAGCCCGTCGGTCAGGTTCACCGCGTTGCTGCTGCCGGTGATGACGGTGGTGACGAAGGCGACATACACCCAGGGCGAGAACACCACGATGACGAACTTGAAGAACGGCACCGTCGTCGCCGAGGCGGGGATGGTGTCCGGCGGGACCACCGGCAGGAACAGCAGCAGGATTCCGAGCACCACGCCGAAGCTCACCTGCCCCACCAGCTTCCACTTGGCCACCAGGCCGCGGGACTTGCCTTCCACGATCTTGAGGTAGTCGTCGAGGAAGCCGATGCCGCCCATCCACAGCGTCGCGAGCAGCGCGAACCAGACGAACCGGTTGGTGAGCGGCGCCCAGAGCAGTGTCGGTACCACGGTCGCGAGCAGGATGATCGCCCCGCCCATCGTCGGCGTGCCGCGCTTCCCCTGGTGGCTCGCGGGCCCCTCGGCCCGGATCACCTGCCCGATCTTGCGGGCCCGCAGGCGCCGGATGATCGCCGGCCCCACGAGGAAGGCGAGGAGGATGGCCGTGACCGTCGCTCCCGCCGCGCGGAAGCTGATGTAGTTGAAGAGGTTGAAGAAGATGTGCTGCTTGCCCAACGGGGCGAGCAAGTGGTAGAACACGGCGCCTCAGTGTGTCGGATGGTCCTGTCCGGTGAGGAACGGAAGTATACGCTCCAGCGCCGCGCCCCGGGATGCCTTGAGGACGATCAACTCGTCGCCCACCAGGCGTGCCTTGAGCAGCGGACCCATCGTCGGCGCGTCGGGCGCCACCAGCAGCTTGTCCCCCAGCCGCGCGGCGTAGGGCAGCAGCGCGGGCACGAAGTCGCCCACCGCCGCCAGCAGGTCGGGCTCGAGGCCCACCAGCGCCGCCGCCACCCCCGCGTGGTGCCGCGGGCTGTCGGGGCCGAGCTCGCGCATCGAGCCGGCGACGAACACCAGCCGCCGGCTGCCGCGCATGGCCCGTGCGGTGGCCACGGCGGCGAGGAAGCTGGCCGGGTTGGCGTTGTAGGCGTCGTTGACGATCGTCAGCCCGCCGGCCTCGATCAGCTCGCCCCGGCCGCCCGGCAGCTTCAGGTTGCGGAGCCGGTCCGCCACCGCCGCCCGGTCGAGCCCCAGCTCCTGTGCCACCGTCCAGGCCCTCATCGCGTTGGTGGCCTGGTGCTGCCCGAGGAGCGGCAGCCGGATTCGCTGTTCGTCCACCACCCGCGTGGGGTGGCCGGTGGTGTCCATGCTCACCGCCTGCGGCACCCGGTCGGCCCGCGCCAGCCCGACCGTGATCACCCGCTGCGCCCGGGTCCGCGCCCGCTCCGCCAGGGCCGGCGGCTCCAGCCCCACGATCGCGAGCGGCGAGCCGTCCAGCAGGTCCAGCTCCTCCTCCAGCACCCCGTCGAGGGTCCCGAAGCCGTCGAGATGGGACAGCGCCACGTTGGTGGTCACGGTCATGGTGGGCTCGATGATCGGCCGGGCGCGGACCAGCTCGCCGCGCTCGCTGGCGCCGGCCTCGATCACCAGCGCCTCGGTCCCCTCCGGCGCGGCCAGGATCGACTTCGGGATGCCCACGAGGTTGTTGTCGTTGGCCGGGGTCGCGTGCACCCGGTAGCGGCTGCCCAGCACCGCGGCGACCATCTCCTTGGTGCTGGTCTTCCCGTTCGCCCCACCGAGCGCGATGACCGGCCCCGAGACCTCCCGCCGGCGGGCCCGGGCGAGCCAGCCGTAGGCCTCCAGGGTGTCGCTCACCGGGTAGAGCGCCAGGCCCTCGACGGCGGGCGTCCCGCCGCGCACCACCGCGCCCCGGGCGCCCGCCGCGCGCGCCTGCTCCAGGTGGTGGTGCCCGTCGAACCGTTCCCCCTTGAGCGCCACGAACAGCGCCCCCTCGGCGACGCTCCGGGTGTCGGTGGAGATCTCGCTGTAGGCGGCCTCCGGCGGCTCGGCCGGCGCCGGCCCGGCGAGCACCGGGCCCAGGGCCTCACGGACGGCGGCGGCGGTCCAGCGCATCAGGAGGCCCCCAGCGCGCGCACGATGTCCGCCTCGTCGAAGGGGACCTTCTCGGTGCCGAGGACCTGGTAGGTCTCGTGGCCCTTGCCGGCGAGGAGCACGGTGTCCTCGGGCCGCGCCTGCTCCAGCGCCGCCGCGATGGCGGCGCGACGGTCCACCTCACGCAGGTGTGCCCGGCCCCCCATCCCCTGCTCGATGTCGTCGAGGATCCGGGCGGGGTCCTCGGTGCGCGGGTTGTCGGAGGTGGCCACCGCCAGGTCCGCGAGCGTCGCGGCGATCCGCCCCATCTCCGGGCGCTTGCCCCGGTCGCGGTCGCCGCCGCAGCCGAAAACGACAATCAGGCGGCCCGAAGTCAGCGGCCGCAGCGCCCCGAGCGCCCGCTCCAGGGCGTCGGGAGTGTGCGCGTAGTCGCGCAGCACCACCGCGGGGCGCGTCGCGAGCCGCTCCATCCGCCCCGGCACCTGCGGCGCCAGGGTCAGGCGCTCCGCCACCTTGTGCACCCCGAGCCCCAGCCCCACGCCAGCCGCCGCCGCGGCAAGCGCATTGGACACGTTGAACTCGCCCAGCAGCGGCAGCGCGATCTCCGCCCGCCCCATCGGGGTCGCCAGGCGGAACCGGCTGCCGGCATTGTCCAGCACCAGCCCCTCGGGGTGGATGGTCGCCGCCGGGGTAAGCCCGAAGCTCACCCGCCGACGTGCCGGGGGCAGGGCGGCCCACGCCGGGTCGTCGGTGTTGACCACCTGGACTCCGTCCGGCGCCAGCAGCGCGTCGAGCCGGAGCTTTGCGGCGAGATACGCTTCCATGCTGCCGTGGTAGTCAAGGTGGTCCCGGGTCAGGTTGGTGAACACCGCGGCGGCGAAGGCCAGCCCGTCCAGGCGCCCCTGGTCGAGGCTGTGGGAGCTGGCCTCCATCGCCACCTTGTTGACGCCCCGCCCCACCAGGGCGGCCAGGGTGGCCTGCAGGTCGATCGGGCCGGGCGTGGTGAGGCTCCCCGCGGTGGAGGACACCGACCGGCCCGCGCCATCGAACGCGCCGAGGGTCCCGATGCTTCCGGCGTGGCGGTCCTCGTTGAGCAGGTGCCGCACCAGGGCGGTGGTCGTGGTCTTGCCGTTGGTGCCGGTGATCCCGACCAGCTGCAGCTTGCGCCCCGGATCGTCGAACCAGGCGCGGCCCAGCGCGATCGCCGCCTTCCGTCCGTCATCCACGACCAGCGCCGGCACCGCCACCCCCTCCTCCCGCTCGACCACCACCGCCACGGCGCCCCGGGCAACCGCATCCCCGACATAGCGGTGACCATCGGCCTGGGAGCCGCGCACGGCGACATAGAGCATGCCGGGCGCCACCGCTCGGCTGTCAGCGGTGACGCCGGACAGCGGGAGGTCGGCGCCGGGCGCACTCCGCAGCAGGCCGGCGCGCCGCAAGGCATCGGCGAGGGAATGCAGGGTGTGAGCGATCACTACTCGGCCCAGAGGGTCACGGTGCGTCCGAAGCCGAGCGAGTCGCCGGCCGCGGGGGTAGTCCGTCGCACCTTGCCCTCCCCGTGGACCGCGACCTGGAAGCCGCGCCGGAGCATGGTGTTGGTGGCCTTGCGGATGGTGAACCCGGTCACCCCCGGTACCACGCGCCGCCCCGAGGGCCCGCTGCTGTCCGCCGCGTACGGCAGGCTCACCAGCGTGGTGCGCGCCTCGGCGGGGGGCGGCGCGTCCGCCGGCTCGGGCTCCGGCTCCACCGGGCCGGCGCTGGCGCCGGCCAGGCGGCCCCGGTCGATCGCGCTCCGCCGCGCGGCGAGCGCCTCCTCGAGGATCGCACGCGTCGTGGGGGCCGCGGTGGTGCCGCCGAAGTACCGCGCCCCGCGCGGGTCATCGATCTTCACCACCAGCGCCAGCTGCGGGTCGTCCGCCGGCCAGATGGCCGCGAACGACGCGGTATAGTGGCCGTCCTGATA
Organism: uncultured Gemmatimonadaceae bacterium; assembly: GCA_964647615.1. Classification (GTDB taxonomy): domain Bacteria; phylum Gemmatimonadota; class Gemmatimonadetes; order Gemmatimonadales; family GWC2-71-9; genus JADJOM01. The sequence continues at coordinate 23,476 of CAZYIV010000050.1, forward strand.
CTTGCCGCCGTCGAAGCGGATCGCGGTGCCGGTCTTGCCCGCGATCGGGTAGTTCGCCAGCTGGGCCGATTCCGCGGTGCCGCCGTCGCCCACCACCAGCCGCAGGAACTGTCGCAGGGTGTCCGCCACCGCCGGGGGCACCGCCCGCCGTACCGGTTCCGGCTGGTGCCGGTAGAGCACCCGGCCATCGGCGCCGCGCACCTCGCGCACCAGCGTGGGCGTGAGCAGCACCCCGTCATTGGCGATCGCGCCGTAGGCCGACGCAAGCTGCACGGAGGTCACGTTGAACTCATACCCCATGGCCACACTGGCCTTTGTGTAGGCGTCCCAGGTGTTCGGCATACGCAGCACACCGCGGGATTCCGAGGGGAACTCCACCCCGGTCAGGCTGCCGAAGCCGAAGCCGCGGAGCGCGTCGAACTGCTCCGACGGGGAGAGCCGGGCGGCGAACTTGCCCATGCCGATATTGCTCGAGTACTTGATCGCCTCGGCAAGGGTGATGCTCCCCTCGATCTTGTGCGCGTCATGGATCAGGCGGACTGCACCGCGCGAGTTGACCGGGATGGTCCAGACGCCGTTCTCCACGAACTCCCGGTCGTCGGCGGCTACCCGCTTGAGGGTGAGCAGCGCGCCTGCGGTGAACAGCTTGGCCGTGGAGCCGGGCTCGAAGGGGTCGGTGAAGAACGACGGGCGGGTGACAACCATCTGGTCGCCCTCGCGCCACCGGGAGGCGAGGGCCAGCAGCTCGCCGGTGCGCGGGTCGAGGATCACGACCTCGCCACCCCGGGCCTCGTAGTCGTTGACCGCCTCCTCCAGCGCGCGCTCGGCGATCTCCTGCAGCTCGGCATCGATGGTGAGGATCACGTCCTTGCCGGGCACCGGCTCCCGCTCGATCCGGCTGGGCGAGACATAGCGCCGGCCGCGGGTGTCCTTGAGCACCACCGCGGCCCCGGGGGTGCCGGCGAGGATCCCATCGAGCGCCCGCTCCAGCCCGCTCGCGCCCTCCCCCGACTCCGGCGTGAGCGCCCCGATCACCGCCCGCGCCAGCGGCCCCGCGGGGTAGTTGCGGCGGAACTGCCACTCGAGGTAGACCCCGCGGAGCTCCTGCAGCGGCTGCACCCGGAGGCCGTTGTAGGGCCCGGCGTAGTACACCCACTTCCGGGTCAGGTCCTTCCGCACCCGGGCGAGCGGCAGCTCCAGTGCCCGGGCAATGGTGCGCGCGTCCTGCCCCACATCGCGCAGCTCGTTCGGGGCGATGCCGACCGAGTAGAACTCCTGGGTGACGGCCAGTGCCTCGCCGGAGCGGTCGTAGATGCCGCCCCGGCTGGCCGGCAGCACCGTGTGTTCCTTGCGCAGGAGGTCGGCCTTGGCCCGCCACTCCGCCCCCTGCACCAGCTGCAGCTGCGCCGCGCGCCACAGGATGCCACCGGCGCCGAGGAGCAGCACGAACTGGAGCAGCGCGATGCGGGCAGTGGGCCTGGCCATCGGTCAGCGGTCGCCCGGGGCGAGACGGAGGACGGTGAACTCGGTGGCCGGCGGCTGGTGCATCCCCAGCTCCGCCTCGGCACGGTCCCCGAGCACCTTGCGGCTGGTGGCCTCGCGCACGTCCCGCTGCAGCGCGGCGCGCTCCGCCTCGAGCGCGCGGCGATCCTTGCGCAGCTCGTCGAGGTTCTGGGCCAGCACCGAGCCCGAGGTCTGCCGGGCACTCACCGCGACCGCCACGGCAAGAAAGACCAGCAGCCACAGGATGACCCAGTGGCGGCCCCTAAGTTTCGGCGATGCGGAAGATGCGGAGGGTGGCACTGCGGGCCCTCGGGTTCTGGTGCGCCTCGGCGTCCGAAGGCCGGATCGGCTTGCGCGGCTCGAGCTGTCCCAGCGCGCGCCCGCGGCAGGTACAGATCGGCTGCGCCGGCGGGCAGATGCACGCCCGCGCCCACTCCTGGAAGGCGTGCTTGACGATCCGGTCCTCGCCAGAATGATAACTGATCACGGCGATTCGCCCACCGGGGGCCAGGGCGTCGCGCATCACGGGGAGGGCTGCCGCGAGGCCGGGGAGTTCGTCGTTGACCGCGATCCGGACTGCCTGGAACAGCCGGGCGAAGTCCGGCGGGCCGCTGCGGGGGCCCAGCACCGCCCGGATGGCGTTGACCAGGTCGTCGCTGGCACGAAAGGGAGCGGTCGCCCGCCGTCGGACGACCTCCCGGGCCAGCCGCCCCGCCTGCCGTTCATCCCCGTAGTCCCGAAACAGGGTCCGCAGTTCCCCTTCCCCCAGTTCGTTCAGCAGGTCGGCGGCGGTGGGCCCGGCGTCACCCATGCGCATGTCGAGCGGGGCACCGGGACGGAAGGTGAAGCCGCGGTCTTCCTGGTCCAGCTGGGGCGAGGAGACGCCGAGGTCGAGCAGGACGAACTCCGGACGGAAGCGCTGGATGGCGTCGAGCGCCTCGGCCGAGGCGTAGGGTGCCTCGAGGTAGCTGATCCCGCGGTCCCCCAGCCGCTGGCGTGCCGCGGCCAGCGCCCGGGGATCGCGGTCGATCCCCAGCACTGCGGCCCCGGCCGCGAGGAACCGCTCGGCATGGCCGCCCCCGCCCAGCGTGGCATCCACCACCCGGGAGGCGCCGGCCGCGCGGGCGGCGAGCTCCTCCACCAGCACCGGCTGGTGATTAAAGGAAGGCGGTGAGGCCAGAGGACACTCCCTCCTGGGGGGGCCAAACGAACGCACCCCGACCGGCGGACCGGACGGGGTGCGAGGGCATCGAACGGGGCTGACGGGGCTCGAACCCGCGACCTCCGCAGTGACAGTGCGGCACTCT
>CAZYIV010000051.1:0-13973 GCA_964647615.1 uncultured Gemmatimonadaceae bacterium
ATGAACGTGGCGGAGCAGGCGCTGGCGGGGAGCCAGCTGCGGTTCGACGTGAGCGCCGACGTCAACGAGACCGCCGCAATCGTGCTCGAGGCCAAGCGCACCGGCGGGAAGAGCGCGGCGTTCATCGTGGGTGGGGGCAGCCCCAAGAACTTCCTGCTGCAGACCGAGCCCCAGATCCAGGAAGTGCTCGGCATCGACGAGCGGGGGCACGACTATTTCCTGCAGATGACCGATGCCCGGCCCGACACCGGCGGCCTCTCCGGTGCCACGCCGAACGAGGCGGTGAGCTGGGGCAAGATCGACCCCGACCAGCTCCCCGGCACGGTCGTGGTGTACCTGGACAATTCGGTGGCGCTGCCGCTGCTCACCGCCTACGCCCTCGCGCGGCATGCGCCGCGGCCGCTCAAGCGGCTCTACGGCCGCCGCCCCGCGATGATGGACCGGCTGGTGCAGGAGTACCGCGCGGCGCTCGCGTTCCGCGACCGCCGCGCCGAGGAAGCCAGGGAGGGCTAGCGCGCGCCGCGGAAGATCAGGTCGGCGAGTTCGTCATACACCGCCTCCGCCGCCGCCGGGTCCTCCGCCCGGATGGCGGCGGAGGCGCAATGCTGCAGGTGGTTGCGGAGCAGCGAGCGGCTCACGCCCCGCAGCGCCTCCTGCACCGAGGTCACCTGGGTGATGATGTCGGTGCAGTAGCGCTCGTCCTCGACCATCTTCTGCAGCCCCCGCACCTGGCCCTCGATACGGCGGAGCCGGGTGAGCACGGTGGCCTTGATGGCGGGATCCACCGCGACGGCGTGGCGGGCATCGCCGGCGGCGCAGGCGCAGGGCAGGGTCTCGTCGGTCATCGGTCGGTCTCCAGGGGGCGGCCCGCCGCGCGGGCCGCCGGAATCAGCCGCGGGCAAACCGGAGCCGCAGGCTGTTGCTCACCACGCTCACGCTGCTGAACGCCATCGCCGCCGCGGCCATGGCCGGGTTGAGCCGCCAGCCAAGCAGCGGCACCAGCAGCCCGGCAGCGACGGGGATCGTCACCACGTTGTACGCAAAGGCCCAGAACAGGTTCTGCCGGATGATCCGGAGCGTCGCGCCGCTGAGCCCGAACGCGGTTGCGACGCCGTGCAGGTCGCCCTTCACGAGGGTGACCTGGCCGGCCTCCATCGCGGTGTCGGTGCCGGTGCCCATCGCCACGCCCACGTCGGCGGCGGCGAGGGCGGGGGCGTCGTTGATGCCGTCGCCCACCATCGCGACCACGTGCCCCGCCTGCTGCAGCCGGCGGATCTCCTCCAGCTTGCCGTCGGGGAGCACACCCGCCACCACCCGGTCCACGCCCACCTGCCGCGCGACGTGCTCCGCCGCGGCGGGCTGGTCGCCGGTGAGCATCACCACGGTGATGCCGCGCCTCCGCAGCCCCGCCACCGCCGGCGCGCTGGTGGCCTTGATCGGGTCGGCGATGCGCAGGCTGCCGGCCAGCGCACCGTCGGTCACGACGTACACCTCGGTCTCGCCGCCGGGGGCCGGCGGCGGGGCCTTCAGGCCGAACTGCGCCAGCATCCGGGCGTTGCCCACCGCGAGTTCCCGCCCTTCAACCCGGCCGCGGACGCCCTGCCCCGCGTCGCTGTAGAAGAAGCCCGGGTCGGCCAGGGTGAGCCCGCGCTCCGTGGCGGCGCGGACGATCGCCGCGCCGAGCGGATGCTCGCTCAGCCGCTCGAGGGAGGCGGCGAGGCGGAGCAGCTCGGCCTCCGTGTGCCCAGCCGCCGGCTGCACGGCGACCACCGCCGGCCGCCCCTCGGTGATGGTGCCGGTCTTGTCCAGCACCACCGTGTCCACAGAGGCGGCGCGCTCCAGCGCGTCGCCCCCCTTGATGAGCACGCCGAGTTGCGCGCCCCGCCCCGTCGCCACCATGACCGCCGTCGGCACCGCGAGCCCCATGGCGCAGGGGCAGGCGATCACCAGCACCGACACCGCCGCGACCACCGCGTTGATGACGCGAGGCTCGGGGCCGAGCCACAGCCAGCCGGCGAAGGTGAGCAGCGCCAGGCCGATCACCGCGGGGACGAAGACCGCCGCGATCCGGTCGGCGAGCCGCTGGATGGGCGGCTTCTGGCCCTGGGCATCGCGCACCAGGCGGAGGATCCGGGAGAGGACGGTGTCCCGCCCCACCCGAAGCGCCCGCATGCGGAGCGCGCCGCCGCCATTGAGGGTGCCGCCGACGAGGTCGCTCCCCGGCCCGCGGACCACGGGCAGCGGTTCGCCGGTGAGCATGGACTCGTCCACCGCGCTCTCGCCCTCGGTGACGATGCCGTCCACCGGGATGCGCTGCCCCGGCCGCACCAGCAGCTGGTCCCCCGGGAGCACCTCGGCGATGGCCACCTCCAGCTCGGCGCCGCCGCGCAGCACGGTGGCACGGTCGGGCCGGAGGCCGGCCAGGCCGCGGATGGCGGCGCCGGTGCGATGCTTCGCCCGGGCCTCGAAGTAGTTGCCCAGCAGCACGAAGCCGACGATCCACAGCACCGCTTCGTAGTACACATCCGGCTCGATGCCCCGGGCCATCAGGGCGTGCGCGCCGATGGTGTTGGCCGCGCTCAGCCCCAGCGCCGCCAGGCTGCCGAGCGCCACGAGGGTGTTCATGTCGGCGGCGCGGTGCCGCGCGGCGGCCCACGCGCCGGCGAAGAAGTGCCACCCGGTCCAGAGGACCAGGGGCGGCACGATGACCAGCATGCTCCACCGCAGCAGGTCGGGGTCGAGAAGGCCGAGCGGCGGGACGAGGCCGATCAGGAAGCGACTCACCGCCGCCATGGCGCGGGAGAAGGGATCGGCCATGGTCATCGCGGCACCGTGCACCATGAGGGGCGCGCCGAGGATCATCGCCAGGACCGCGGCGGCGATCGTCAGCAGCGCCTTGGTGCGGGTGTGCCGGAGTTCCGCCTGGTAGCGCAGCTCCTCGGCGGCGAGCTCCTCCTCGACCGTCTGGCCGGCCGGGGGGAGTTCCGCCCCATAGCCGGTGCGGCGGATGACATCGGCGAGATCGTGCGGGGAGGTGCGGGCCGGGTCGTAGGCGACCGTCGCCGCGTTGGTCATCAGGTTGACGCTCGCGCTCGCCACCCCCGGCGCCTTCTCCAGCTGGCGCTGCACCCGGGAACTGCAGGCGGCGCAGGTCATCCCCGAGACCGTGAACTCGACGGTAGCACCCGTCGCGTCCGTGGTGGTCCCGCGGGTAGAGTCCGGGGTGGCGGCGGTGGTCATCCGACGGTACCCTCGACCTTGTATCCCGCCTCCTCAATGGCGGCCTTCACCAGGTCGGAGGTGGCGGCGTCGGGCACGCTCAGCTCGGCCCGTCCGATCTGGACCGACCGCACCGATACCCCGGGCACAGCATTGATGGCCTGATTGACCGCGTTGAGGCAGTGTCCGCAGGACATGCCGCCGATAGCCAGCGTGATGTCGGGCATGAGGTTACGACTCCGCGAATGGGGTGGAACCGGTTATTGTCACCGGCCCAATCTACGATAGGGGGTTAGGGTATGCAAGTAGGGGGGTGGGGTATAATGGTGTTCGGGGCTGTGACAGGGGCACGCTCCCTGCCGTCCGGATAGCGTATGCCTCAGAGCGACGGGCACTTCCGGCAACTGATTCCGCTGCTGCACCCGCGGACGCGCATCCAGGACATGGATGTGCTGAAGGCGTGGTACGAGGCGGTGGCGGATGCGCTGCGCCCGGAGCTGCCGGCGGAGCTGTTCGCGCTCTGGATCTATGGCGCGGATGGCCAGCCGATCCTGGTGGAGCCGGAGGCGCTGCTCGAGGATCACCTCGAGGTGCCGTCGGCGGACCCGATCGCCAATCAGCAGCTGCTCGACGAGCTGGAGGACCGGATCCGCCGCGCGGGCTACGGCTCGGTGCTGCTGCGCCCGGTGCGCTTCGGGGGGCAGGACGTGGCGCTGGTGCTGCTGGCCTCGTTCACCCCGTTCATCTACGGCCTCCGCGCCGGCGAGATGTTCGAGGCGGCGGCCGACGTCATGGCACCGATGCTGGCGCGGGTCACCCGCGGTGCCTCGGGCGGGGTGGAGGAGATCCCCGCGGCGGTGCCCGACGCCGGGGCGCGGGAGCACGAGCACGTGCCCGCTGCCGAGGAGCGGGTGCGGGAGCAGGCGCGCGAGGGAGAACTGTTCGAGTCGCTGGCGGATGCGCTCGGTGGCGCCGGCACGCCGCGCGACCTCATGCTGGCGCTGTCGTTCGCGCTGCAGTCGGTCTTGCCGCACGATGCCTACGAACTGCTGATCCCCGATTCCGAGGGCAAGGACTACTACCGCCTGGCGCTGCACGGGCACGGCGTGCTGTGGGGCGACCCGTCGCTGGTGCGCCCGGCGGAGGAGTTCAACCCGGCGCTGCTCTTCGGGGACAAGACCACCGCGCTGGTCGGCGACACCACCGCTCCCTATGTCCCGAAGATCCCAGAGCTGGTGACGGTGCGCGGGCCGGAGGCCCCGCCCCGGTCTCTCATCGGCGTGCGGCTCCGGGTGGTGGAGCGCAACGTGGGCTACCTGCTGGTGGGGAGCGCCGGCCCGGACTTCTACCAGCCGGCGGACCTGGCGGTCCTCGACCGGCTGGGCGCGCTGCTGGCGCCGCGGGTGGACGCCCTGGTGCTGGCGTGGCAGTTCAACGTGCTCAAGTCGCAGTTCGACCTGCTGCGCCACGTGCCGATGCACCTCGCCCGGGTGGCGGAGGTGCTGGCGGGGACCCCGTTCCTCGGCGAGGGGAGCCGGCAGTTCGTGCAGCTGGCGGGCGCGCTGCTGCCGGTGACGGCGCTGGAGTTCGCGGTGCGGCTGGCGGACGAGCGCCGGGTGGCGATCGTCCGGCCCGGCGCCGCGACCCCGCTGGCCGACCTGCCGCAGGAGCCGGTCGAGGGCACCGGCGTGGCGCAGGTGGTGCGCGCCGAGCTGCCGTACCTGCTCACCACCCAGGACGAGGGCGAGGGGCCGGTGTCGGTACTGGTGGTGCCGCTCCGGAGCGGCGGGCGGGTCTTCGGCGCGATGGCCATGACCGCCAGCGGCGACGAGCCGTTCTCCCGGATGGACATGGCCCTGGCCCAGCAGCTGGCCGACCTCGCCGCGCCGCACCTCGACCTGGCCCGGCGCGGCAGCACGCTCGGCTCGCTGGGGGGGCCGTTCTCCACGGGGTGGCGCCGCACCGAGGCGCGGGGCGTGATCGAGCCCGAGGAGAACTAGCGCGCGGCGCTGGGGTGCACCGGCGGCGGCACCACCTCCGACTCGCGCGACCAGCGGAAGAAGATCACCCCGAAGGCGAACCACACCGGCAGGTCCCCCACCAGCTTCATCAGCAGCCCCGCCACCTTCTGGTCCTCCTGTGCCGAGAGCAGCCCCGCGACCCGGGGCGCGAGCTCATAGGTGGCGTAGAGCGGGTAGTCGGCGAACGTCAGGAAGGCCGAGGGGATGATGGCCGGCAGGGTGGCGGCAAAGAGGTAGGCCATCTTGAGCGGCCGCCGGAGCCGGCCCAGCGCGGGCTGCGGCGCCAGCACCGGCCACCAGAGCCACAGCCCGCCCGCGATCCACACCAGGTCCACCACCATGGCCCCGACCTGCGAGGCCATCAGCCCGTCCACCACCGAGGGGACGTGGGTGAGGAACAGCGCGACCGTGAACCCGGCGAGCGCCGGGCCGGGCCGCGCCGCGAACCGGAGCAGCGCTGCCCACCGGGGGTGCGTGAGCGCGCGGCTGATGTCCTGCGGCCGGAAGCCGAGCAACAGGCAGGGCGGCGCGACCATGGAGATCAGGATGTAGCTGACGGTATGGACGCTGACGAGGTAACCCGCGCCGAGGGCGCCGAGCGGCCAGTCGAGCGCCAGCCAGAGCAGCAGCAGGCCGGTGGCGAACCAGCGTCCCGCGACCCCGCGCGGAGTGCCGTCCCGGGTGAGCCGCAGGTAGGTCACGCCGAGCAGGGCGATGAAGATCCAGATGCCCGGATAGGCGATCCAGGCCCAGGTCCAGCTGCGGCCGGTGGCCGCGCACCACCAGGTCACTTGTCCCCGTACTTCCGCACCGGCAGTGCCAGCGTGACGCTGCCGGTCCGCGCGAAGGTGAAGGTGACCCTGAGCGAGTCGCCGGCTTTCGGCACCTGGGAGAAGTCGGAAAACATGATGTGGGTGCCGCCCGGCGCGAGCGCCACGGTGCCGCCGGCCGGGATCGGCAGCGTCATCAGGTGGCCCATGCTGGCGGCGTGCAGCATGGCACCGGCCGCCGCGGGGCTGGACACGCCCACCAGCGTATCCGGCGTGGCGCCGTCATTGGTGATGGTGACGTACGCGGCGCCGCTGGCCGGGATGATCGGCTCGTAGGCGAAGCCGTTGGACAGGTGCAGCTCGCCCGCCACGGCGCTGGCGGCGGGCGGCCCGCCGCTGCAGGCGGACAGGGCGAGCAGCAGCGCGGCGAGCGCGCGGGATGTGCGCATCATTGACTCACGAGGAGCGGGAGGTCCCGGGCCCAGTCCTGCTGCCGGATCCCGAACGGATAGACGACATGGGCCAGGTTGTCGCGGGTGTAGGCGAGGACGGTCGCGGGGTGGCCCACGTAGTACGCCGTGTCGCCGGGGATGCGCTCGATGCTCGGCTTGCCGAAGGGGAGCTGGCTGATCGCAGCGATGAGCGCGGTGGAATCGCCGGTGAGGCCGATGAAGCGCGGGTCGAAGTGATCCAGCCAGCTGCGGATCACCGCCGGGGTGTCGCGTACCGGGTCGGTGGTGACGAAGACCACGGTGATGGCGTTGTTCACCTCGGGCGAGAGCTTCTTGAGCGCCGCCGCGATGTTGGTGAGGTGCACCGGGCAGACGTCGGGGCAGTGGGTGTACCCGAAGAACAGCAGGGTCACCTTGCCGTCGGTCTGCTTGCGGAAGTCGAACGGCTTGCCGTCCGTGGTGGTCAGGACGAAGTCGGGCTTGGCCAGCGGGGGGTCCATCTTGGGCGCGGCCAGCCCGTCGGGGTTGAACGGCTTGGGCGCCGACGGCTTGCAGCCGACGGCCAGCGCCGCGAGCAGCAGCATCGCGGCGCCACGGCAACGATGGCCCTGGGAGCGGGTCATGAGAGTCTCCCGGGAGAGGGGAAGCGAAGGACGCGGACCGGCGGCATCGGTCAGATCCCCGGCGCCGGCAAGGAGACCAGCACCGCGGTCACCAGCACCAGCAGAATCCCGATGCCGAGCTCGGTGCGAGCGGAGCGGGTGAGGGCGGCGCTGCCGGCGGCGGTGCCCAGCCGGGGCGAGACCCGGCGCCAGTTCCAGGCGCCCAGCGCCATGGTGGCGGCGAGCAGCGCGACCTTGACCAGCAGGGCCCGGCCATAGCTGCTGCCGGTGAGGCTCGCGATGCTGCCGACGTACGACCACGCCAGCAGCGAGCCGGCGCCGACCGCGAGCCCCGCCCCGACCAGCGCCAGCGGCGAGAAGGTCCCGATCAGCCGCGCCAGCGCGGCGTGGTCGGCCGGGCGCGGCTCCACCCGCGGATGCAGCAGCGGCAGCGCCGCGGCGACGATGGCCGCCAGCGTCCCGAGCCAGATGCCGCCGCCGAGCAGGTGCACCGCGTGCAGCCCCACCCCGAAGGTTGCGCCCCAGGGGTGTTCACCGGCGTGGCCGGTGAGCGGCGAGGTGCCCACCACCAGCAGCGCCACCGTGCCGAACCCCGCTAGCCCCCAGTCCGGACGCCGTGCGGCCAGCCGTACCACCACCGCCGCCACGATCGCGACGGCGAGCTGCGCCAGCCAGCCGTGGCCCCAGTCGCTCTGGAGCAGCATCAGCTTCGTGGCGTCCCAGGTGAAGGGTTCGCCCGGGTCGAGAAAGCTCTTCACCTGGCCGTAGCCCCGGACGGCATGGGCCAGGAGGAGCGCCACCGTCAGCCACCCCGCCACCGCCCACGCGCGCGCGAGGGTCCGCGCGGCGAGGGAGCGCTCATCATCGTCGTCCCCGCGCCAGCGGGGGATCAGCGCCACGAACACGCAGCACCCGACCAGTCCGAGCGCGGCGAGGTAGGCCAGGGCACGGCCGGCGGCGAAGAGGTCGATGGGAAGCGCGGCGGATGCGTAGTCCACGGCGGGGTCCGGCGGCGGGGGCGGACGGCGCCGCGGACGCCGGCGGCGTCCGCGGCAGGGGTAGGGCTACGGCTTGGCGGCGGGGTCGAAGGTAAAGCTGTAGTTGCCGCGGACCACATGGCCGTCGTGCGAGGCGGTCTTGTAGAGGACGATGTACTTCCCCGGCTCCAGCGTCACGGCGATCGGGCCGGCGGTGGAGAGGCTGTCGTCGGTGGCGGCCATCTTCACCACGCCCACGGGCGTGCGGTCCGCCTTGAGCAGGGTGGCGGTGGTGAGCGCGGGGTCGGTCGGGTCGCTCCACCAGAAGCGGATCTGCTTCGGGGCGACGGTGACCGTGCTGTCCTCGCCGGGCTCCGCGCGGACCAGGTGGGTGTGCATGGCGGAGGTGGCCGGCAGCGCGACGACCAGGGCAGCCACAGCACCGAAAGCGAGGGTACGGAACCGCATGGGAACAGCCTCCACAGTGAGAAAACAGGCCGGCGGCCGCGCATTCCGCCGGCGGGTCACAGGGCCTCAATTCTAATCGGGTGGCGGGCGGCGTGGGGGCGGGGGTGGTGGGGCGCTCTTGCGGCGGGGGGGTGGGCGTGTGCAGTATGGTGGCACATGCTCCGACGTCTGCGCCCGGTCCTCGGGCTGGTTCTCGCCCTGGTCTTCTCGGCCAACGCGTTCGCCCCCGGCTTGCACGGGTGCGAGCACGCCGCGTCCATGGACCGGTCCATGGCGATGGCCGGTTCCATGGGGGAACACCACGCGGCGAGGCACCAGCACTCGATGCCGGCACCCGGCAAGCAGGCGCCCAGCGGGCCGTGTCAGTGCGTGGACCACGCCTGCTGCGCCGCCACCATCGCACTGCCGCCGTCCAGCCCGGTCGCGGTCGTGGTGCCGCAGCCCGAGACCCGGGTCGTGGTGCCGGTGCCCGCGCCCCGTCCGGCCGCGCTCACGATCATCCGGCTGCTTCCTCCCTCGCAAGGCCCGCCTTCCCTGCTCGCCTGACGCTTCTCGCGTCCTGATCCCGCGACAACCGAAACGCACCTGACTGCCACCGGGCCCGTGCCCGGAGCGCTGTCCATGCCGCCCGCCGGTCCCCTCCGGCGTGTGCCGCGATTGGTGCCTGTTGCGGACCGTCCTCGGGGCGGCCCGCGCCCAGACTCTCTGCCGAGGTCCTGCCATGTTTCGTCCCTCGCTCCGCCTGGCGGCGCTCTGCGCGGCCGTTGCGCTGGTCTCCAGCGCCTGTAACAGCTCCGAGTCCACCTCCCCCAGCGCCCACGGTGACCCGGTCGCCGCGCGGCTCTACGCCAACGGTGCCGAGATCACCCCGACGGTGGCGCTCACCGGGGGCCAGACGCTCCGGGTGGAGGTGCGGCTGTACGACGACCAGGACAAGCTGATCACCGGGCTCGACACCGGGCACCTGAGTGCCATCACCTTCAGCCCAGGCGGGCTGGCGACGGTGACGGCGGTGGCCGGCCAGCCGTTCCAGTGGGACATCACCGCCGACTCCGCCGGCGGCACCGGGACCCTCTCGGTGGGCTACGGCCACCAGGTGGCGGACGAGAAGATCTTCGGCCCCTTCAGCGTGAACGCCGCGGCGGCGACGATCCCGATCGCGCTGCAGTTCATGCCGATGGTGGGGGCGCAGGGCTTCGCCTGTGGCCAGACCTACACCGGCATCGGCACCGCCAATGCGACCATGACGCCGATCGACTTCCGCATGTACGTGCACGACGTGCGGCTGGTGCGGGCGGACAGCAGCGAGGCGCCGGTGGCGCTGACCCAGGACGGGCTGTGGCAGTACCAGGACCTGGCGCTGCTCGATTTCGAGGATGGCACCGGCAACTGCAACAACGGCACGCCCGAGACCCACATGGTGGTGTCCGGCACCGCCGACTACGGCCAGTACATCGGGGTGAAGTTCAAGCTCGGCGTGCCGTTCGCGCTCAACCACGGCGACCCGACCACCGCGCCGAGCCCGCTCAACCTGACCGGACTGTTCTGGTCGTGGAACGGCGGCTACAAGTTCCTGCGCCTCGACAACGCGGTGGATTCGGCCGGCACGATGGTGGGCCGCAACCTCCACCTGGGCAGCACGGGCTGCAACGGCAGCACCGCGACCACCCCGCCGACCTCCTGCACCGCCGAGAACGTCACCGAGATCACCCTGCTCGGCTTCAACCCGCGCACCGGCCACGTGATGGCGGACGCCAAGGCGGTCTTCGCCGGCTCCGACCTCGCGGGCGAGGGCGGCGGCGCGCCCGGCTGCATGTCGGGCACGACGGATCCGGAGTGCACCCCGATCTTCGCGCGGCTGGGGCTGCCGTTTGGCGGCAACCCGGCGGGGGTGCAGGCGCTGTTCAGCGGGATGCCCTGATGCCCCGCAGGCGGCTGGTCCTGCTCGCCACGGCCCTCCTCCTCGCCGCCTGCGGGGGGGACGGGCCGAGCGCGCCCGGCAGCCAGGCCTTCAGCTGGCGGCTGCCGCCGAAGTTCCCGGAACCCAAGGTCCCCGCGGACAACCCGATGAGCAACGCGGCGGTGGATCTGGGGCGGCACCTGTTCTACGACGTGCGGCTGTCGGTGACGGGGCACTTCAGCTGCGCCAGCTGCCACGACCAATCGCGGGCCTTTACCGACGGCAAGGTGACGGGGATCGGCGCCACCGGCGAGGCGCATCCGCGAAACAGCATGAGTCTCGCCAACGTGGCCTATGCCTCGGTGCTCACCTGGGGCAACCCCAACGAGCGGACGCTGGAGCACCAGGCGCTCACGCCGATGTTCGGCGAGACGCCGGTGGAGCTCGGGCTCGCGGGCCGGGAAGACAGCCTGTTCGCGGTACTGGCCGCGGACCCGACCTACCAGCGCTTGTTCGCCGAGGCGTACCCGGCGGACTCGCCGCTGGTGAGCCTGGCGACGATCACCCGCGGCATCGCGGCGTTCCAGCGGACACTCCTGTCCGGCAATTCGCCCTATGACAAGTACCGCTTCCAGGGCCAGCCCGACGCCATCAGCGCCAGCGCCAAGCGGGGCGAGGGGCTGTACTTCAGCGAGGAGCTGGAGTGCTTCCACTGCCACGGCGGGTTCAACTTCACCGGCAGCACCGACTACGTGGGGAAGGGCTTCACCGAGATCGAGTTCTTCAACACCGGGCTGTACAACCTGGGCGGCACCGGCGCCTACCCGGCGCCGAACACCGGGCTGATCCAGTTCACCGGCATCGCCACCGACATGGGCCGGTTCAAGGCACCGACGCTCCGCAACGTGGCGGTGACCGCGCCCTACATGCACGACGGCTCGATCGCCACGCTGGATGAAGTGCTGGATCACTACGCCGCCGGCGGCCGTACCATCCTGAGCGGCCCCAGCGCCGGCGTCGGCAGCGCCAATCCCTTCAAGCATTCGTTCGTGACCGGCTTCACGCTCTCGGCGCAGGATCGCGCCGACGTGCTGGCGTTCCTCGAGAGCCTGACCGATTCGACCTTCCTGACCGAGCCCCGCTTCGCCAATCCGTGGAAGAAGGGCTCGGCGGGCAACCCGTGACGCGCCCCGGCGCCACGGCCGGCGCGACCCCTCGCGCCCAGCGTTTAACACTCTTTCCGAGGTTGAGGAACATGTCCGTTGTGCGTCGTACGCCGCTGGTCCTGCTCGCGCTCCTCGCCGCCGCCTGCGGCGGGGGTGAGAAGCCCGCCGAGACACCGGCCGCGACACCCGCGGCCGCCCCGGCCGCTGCCGAGTCCACCCCCGCGGCTGCCGCCGTGTCCGAGGGGCAGTACGCTGTCTGCTCCACCTGCCACCAGCCGACCGGGCTGGGGCTCGACCCGGCATTCCCGCCGCTGGCCGGCTCGGAGATCCTGACCGGCCCGTCGGAGGTGCCGATCGCGATCGTGCTGCACGGGCTGCAGGGCCCGCTGAAGGTGAAGGGCAAGGACTACAACGGCGCGATGGTGGCCTGGGGCCAGCTCTCGGACGAGGACATCGCGGCGACGCTGACCTACGAGCGCGCCTCGTGGGGCAACAGCGCGCCGGCGGTGACCGCGGCGGAGGTGGCGGCGGTGCGGGCGGCGACGAAGAGCCGCACCACGCCGTGGACCTGGGACGAGCTGCAGCAGGCGAAGCTCAAGTAGCCGGGCCGATGATTGCCCACGGCCTGCTTCTCCTGGCGCTGCTGGCCCAGCAACCGGTGGCGCCTGTCTCGGCAGACCCGGTCGCGGCGACCGCGGCGCACCGCGCGGCCACGGCGCTCATCGAGAGCCTGCAGAGCCCCTTCTGCCCGGGACTCACCCTCTCGGCCTGCCCCAGCTGGCACGCCGACACCCTGCGACAGTCGTTGCGGCAACGGGTGCTGGCGGGGGAGTCGCCGCCGGCGCTGCGACGTGAGATGGCTGCGCGCTACGGGCAGTACGTCCTGGGCGAGCCGACCTGGCACGGCTTCGATGTGCTGGGATGGGTCGGACCGGGCGCCCTGCTGCTGCTGGCCGGCGGCACGCTCTGGATGCTGCTCCGGCGGCGGCGGGCGCAGCCGCCCGCGGCCCTGCGGGGCCGCCCGGAGCACGCGCCGCCCATCGTGGCGCTGGACGCGGAGGAGCAGGCGCGGCTGGAAGCGCGGCTCGCCGCCGAACTACGGAGCAGCTAGCGGGACGCGGGGGGCAAGGGCGGTTCCGGGGCGACACGTGTGGCGCGCATCCACGGCGGCGACCCGGGCCGTACCTGCCCTCCGCTTCTCCCGTTCATACCCGGCGCTCCCCACCCACCGAGAGCCACCCATGGCCGATGCCCTCCATCGCTTCATCGTCACCAACGGTGCACGCCTGGTCCGTTCGCTCGAGCGGCGGATCGCCACGGCGTCCACGATCGGCAACACCCCGTTCTTCGACGCAGGAGGCTTTCCCTGGACCCGGACCCTCGAGGCCGGGGCGCCGGTGATGGTGCTCGACGACAACTGCGTCCACCAGGTCTGGAACCACACCGATGGCGTGCGGGCGGTGCTGTTCCTCGACATCGTGCGTCCGCTGCGGGTGCCGATGCGGCAGGTGAACGCCTTCATCCTGAAGCTGATTGCGCGGTCGCCGTTCATCCGCGACGCCGAGACCAACTGCACGCGCTGGGAACAGGAATTCGACCGGACGGCGGCGACCTCATGAAGCCGACGGCCCGACCCGCCGTGGCCCCCGCGCCACAGCGTGCAGCCGCCGGCCCACGCCCGCTGTACAGGATCGTGACAGTTTTGGGGGATTTGGGGCCGTTTCGGGGGTGGCCTGATCCCTGCCCACCATTAAGGTGTGGCCGGGGGTCCCGTGCCACGGACCGATGGAACCGGTCCCGCGGCTTCTCCCAGGAACCACCATCGCCCGTGCCCTCGATCCCCGGTCACGCCACCATCAACGACCTGGAACCCGGTCCCCCCACCGGCAACCTGCCCTCGTCCATGCTCGGCGCCACCATCCGGCGCCACCGGAACACTCCCATCGAGCGGCTGGGCGCCGAGGCGCTGCGCTTCCTGCTCGAGGAGGGGGAGGGAGTGCCGACCGTCCTGCGCGTCGCGCTCGACCGGCTGGAGGAGGATCCGTTCCAGGCGGGCGACTTCCACGCCGGTGACCTGCTGGTCGCGGTACTGGGCCGCTCCTCCACCGTGTGGAACTCGCTCCCCGAGCTGCGGGCCCGGGCGCACGCGCTGGTGGCCGACATCGAAGGCCAGCTGGGCCGGCTGCAGCCCGCCGATCGCAAGCAGGTGGAGCGCGCCGTCCGCGGCTTCCGCTGCCTCTGGCCCGACTGGTCCTGAGCCCCTCCCGCGCGGCACGAGGCCCCGGCGGATGCCGGGGCCTCGTGCGTTTGCAGGTTACCAGGCGCCGCGGAAACCGATCGTGAAGCTGCGCCCGGGGACCACGGTGATGTTGTCCGG
>CAZYIV010000051.1:14073-26066 GCA_964647615.1 uncultured Gemmatimonadaceae bacterium
CCCGTAGGTGCGGCGCGGCACCTCGAGCATCCGGTCCCCCGGCTGCAGGTCGCCGCCGTAGCGCCGCGCAAGCTGCTCGACCCGGCTGTCCACGGTGGTGAACGCGGCGCGGAGGCTCAGGCCGCGATGCCGCGCGGCCAGGCTCGTCTCCCACCCGGTGTTCGAGATCTCCCCGACATTCTCCAGGTCGTAGCTCAGGCGCGAGCCGGGACCGCCGCTGGTGTCGCCCAGCACGGTGACCCGCTGGATGAGGCCCGAGGCGGTCTGGTCGAAGCGGGTGACCCCGAGGGTGACCCCATCGCCCAGCAGCAGGTCGGCGCCGGCCTCGTAGCCCGACTGCTTCTCGGGGTCGAGACCGGCGGTGGACAGCGTGCTGCTGCCGGGCCGGCCGAAGTCGAAGGCGGTGCGCACCGCGCTGGTGGGCCAGCGGACGCCCTCGCCGTAGGCGGCGCGCAGCTTGAGCGCCACCGACCGGTCGCCCACAATCACCGCGGCGCCGGCCATCGGCACCAGGACCGGGTCGTTGTCGGTGGTTCCCTCCGCGCGCACCCCGCCCGACAGGAACCAGTGCCGCCGGAGCCCGACCGACGCGAGCAGGCTCCCGCCGGTGGTGCTGCGGGTACCGCTCGTGGAGCTGACGGGCAGGGTGGAATCCACGTCGGACCAGTGGTGCAGGATCGAGTGCTCGCCGGTGAGCGTGAGGTCGGCCCAGTCCCGGCCGCGGGCCAGGTGGTACACCGTCCCCAGTCGGAGCGAGGCCCGCACCGCGCCCCCCTCCGCCGCGCGCAGCGCCGAGTCGGTGGCGGAGGTGATCGGGGTCCGGTCCTCCGCGACGCCGCGGAGCCGGTAGCCGTCGAGCCCGATCGCCGCGGTGTGGGTCCAGCGATCGGAGGGGAGCAGCTTGAGGGTGCTGCCGACGGTGTACTCCAGCACCGACTGGTCGGTGCCGCCCCGGGTGCGGCGCGGGGCCACGCTGGAATCGGGGAGCAGCGGGCTGGGCGCCGCATCCGCGGCGTCGCCGGCGACGCGGCCCAGCCCGGTGAGGATCCATCCCGACCCGACGTGGCGCAGGGTGCCGTGCGCGCTGACGAACCGGCGTGAGGCACCGGGGATGTACGCCCCGTCGCTGCCGCCCGCGATGCTCAGGGCACCGCCGGTGAGGTTGGAGCCGAAGCGGGCCCGCAGCGCATGGCGCTGGCCCACGGCGGGGCTCTCCCCGTAGGCGGTGCCCGCCAGGCTCACGCCGCTCTGCAGCGAGAGCCGCGCGGCGAGCGGGTCCGCCCCCTCCTGCCGGGTGACGATGTTGATCACCCCGCTGATCGCGTCGGCGCCGTACAGGGTGGCCCCCTGCGGCCCGCGGATCACCTCCACACGCTCCACCGCGTCCGGCGGGATGCCGGTGACCAGCAGCGGGTTCGCCAGCTCGATGCCGTCGATGTACACCTTGGGATAGCTGAGCCCGAACGAGCTCGCCCCGCGGATGCTGCCGTAGTCCGCCAGCACGCTGGTGGGCGGCTGGGGCCAGAGCCAGAGGCCCGGCACCGCGCCGCTCAGCGCCTCGGTGAAGGAGCCGCCGGCCTCGCGCAGGTCCTCCCCGTCCACGACATCGAGCGCCAGCGGCAGCGGACGCTTCGCCTGGCCGGCGGCGGTGCCGGTGACCACGATCGTCGCCAGTTCCACCGGCTGCGGCGCCGCCGGCAGCTCCGGGGCCTCCGCCGCGCGGGGCGGCAGCACCACCTGGCGGGGACTGGCGATGAACGGTTCGATCCCGGTGCCGGCCAGCAGGTGGGCCAGCGCGGCCCCGGCGGGGAGGGCGCGCGCACTGAGGCAGACTTCGCGATCGAGGGGAAGGTCGTCGCCGCTGTAGGAGAGGCGGAAGCCGCCGGCCGCGGCGACGCGATCGAGCGCGTCGCGCAGGGCCACCCGGCCGGTCTCGAGGGTGATGGGGTGATCCAGCGGCGCGGTCCACGCCGGCCAGCCGGCGGCGGGCGCCACCGGGTCGCAGGCACCGGCCTGCAGCGGCGCGGGCCCGAGCGCGGCCAGCGCGAGCACCCCCGCGAGGACGAGGCCGCGCACCGGCCGGGGCGCCGGTGGCGTCACCGCGCGGGCCCGGCCTCCAGCACCAGGGTGTCGCCCCGCCAGGCGGCGGTGGCGCCGAGGCTGAGCGCGATGATCCGCGCGACCTCCTCGCGGGGCTCGCCAGCGAAGGTCGCGGTGAGGTGCCGCCCCGCGAGCCCGGGGTCCACGACCGTCAGCTGCATGCCGTACCACCGGCCCAGCTCCTCCGCCACCCGCGTGAGCTCCGCATCGCGGAACTCGAGCCGGCCGTCGGTCCACGCGGGCGGCTCCGCCGGCGCCGCGCCGCGCAGCAGCGCCGGGGACTCGGCGCCGCGGTGGATGCCGCGGTCGCCGGCCGCGAGCACCAGCGGCTCCGCGCCGCCCGCGGTCAGGCCCACCGAGCCGGTATGCACGTCCACGATGGTGCTGCCACCGGACGTCTGCCGCACCGTGAAGCGGGTGCCGATGTCGGAGATCTCGGCCCCACCGGCCAGCACCCGGAACGGATGGGCGGGGTCGTGCGGCAGGTCAAAGTAGGCCTCGCCGGTGAGCTGCACGGTGGCGGGCCGGGCCCGCGCCGCGGCCGCGAACTCGAGCCGCGACGACGGCGCCAGCAGGATCCGGCTGCCATCGGCGAAGATCACCGAGTCACGCGCACCGACGGCCGTGGCCACGATCCTGGCCGGCGCCGGTGCCGGGCGCGACCCGCGCGACAGGAAGACCGCGCCGAGTGCCGCGGCGAGGCCCGCGGCGATCCACCACCCCGTGCGCCGCGCCGGGCGGGTGTGCGCCGGCGCGACCGATGGAGCGTCCGTGGCAGGAAGCCTGGCCCGGACGCCGGCCCACGCCGCGTCCACGTCCACCGGCGGCGCCGATGGGCCGGCGGAGCGGCTCATGGCGGCCAGGGCGTCGAGCATCACCGACCGGGCCGGGTCTTCCGACAGAAGTTTCCGGACACGCTCCGCCTCGGCCGGGGAGCCTTCCCCGGCCAGGTGGCGCGCCAGCGCCTCCCAGTCGTCATCGCGGGGCTGAGTGGTCATGAATGTGAGACACCTCACACCAAGGGTACCCCTATCCCCCGCCGGGCAGAAGCCGGGCACGCGGGCGGTGAGCCCATGGTACCTTTCGGGCCCCGACTCCCCGCCCTCCGACCCCGTGGCCGATCCCACCACCGACCCCCAGCTGCTCGACCGGCTCCGCGCCGGGGACGAGTCCGCCCTCGAGGCGCTGTTCCGGGCCACCTACGCGCGCCTGGTCCGCGCGGCCGAGCACCTGCTGGGCGACCGGGGCCGCGCGGAGGACGTGGTGCAGGAGGTCATGCTCGAGCTGTGGCGGCACCGCGAACGGCTGGAGCCGGGCACCAGCCTCCTCGGATACCTCCATCGCGCCGTCCGGAACCGGGGCCTGAACGCGCTGCGCCACGAGCGGGTCCGGCGGCAGGCGGAGCCGCACCTGGTGCCGGAGGGGCCCGGGCCCGCCGCGGATGGCCGGGCGCTGGCCGGCGACCTGGAGGCCGCGGTCCGCCGCGCCGTGGCGAGGCTCCCGGAGCGGTGCCGGGAGGTGTTCGAGCTGAGCCGGGTGCACCAGCTCTGCTACAGCGAGATCGCCAGTACCATGGGGATCTCGGTCAAGACGGTGGAGGCCCAGATGGGCAAGGCCATCAAGCTGCTCCGGGAGAGCCTCCAGCCCTGGCTCCCGGCGGGGGGATAGGGGTCCCGGGCGGCTGGGGTGTCTAGATCCAGATGCCCGCAGGGGCCGCCGATCGGGTCGGCGGCCCGGTAGCCTCTTCCTGGGAGAGACCTGATGTCCCGTACCCTTCCGACCCTGGCGACGATGGCCCTGGTGCTTGGCCTCGCAGCCTGCCAGGACGGTGGCTCGCCCACCGGCTCGAACTCGAACCTCACCCTCGCCGACGGCTTCAGCACGATGCCGCTCGGCTTCGCCGACGTGAACAGCACCTTTGGCAGTTCAGCCGACAGCGGGACCACCGACTGGCATCCCCGTGGCCACGGGTTCCACGGTGGCGGCGGGATGATGTGCGGCGGGCTGCACGGCTTCTTCGGTGCCGGGCTCGACTTCGGGCTCCGCAACGGGCCGTGGCGGGGGCAGTTCGGCGCCAACTGTGCCTACGATGCGACGGCCGAGCGGGTGCTCTGCGACACCCTGGTCCGCAACGGGCTGAGCATCGTTCAGTCCACCGCCTTCTACGACACCACCGGCGCGGTGCAGAGCGCCTTCGACGCGGCCTCGACCAACACCGTCAACGTGCAGATCAGCGTGACCGGCACCGCGCTGCGCCATGACGGCGACACCAGCGTGGTGGACCACCACAGCGATCGCACCGTGACCGGCCTGGCGCCCGGCAGCACCGAGCGCACGATCGACGGCACCTCCGCCGGCAGCGAGACCACCACCGGCAGCGACAGCACCGGCAACTTCACTGCGGTGCGCACCCTGGGCGACACCCTCCAGGGCGTGACCGTGCCCAATGCCTGGGGCCGCGGCGTCTTCCCGACCGCCGGCACCATCATCCGCGCCATGTCGGTGAGCGTGACCTACGAGGGCCAGTCGCCCGTCACCCACGACCGGCACGAGGTGATCACCTTCGACGGCAGCAACATCGCCACTGTGGTGGTCATGCAGGATGGCGTCACCCAGACTTGTACCGTGCAGCTGCCGCATGGCCGGCCCAGCTGCTCCTAGCGGGACCCCCTCCACCGTTTCCTT
The DNA here is from genome assembly GCA_964647615.1 of uncultured Gemmatimonadaceae bacterium. Lineage (GTDB taxonomy): Bacteria > Gemmatimonadota > Gemmatimonadetes > Gemmatimonadales > GWC2-71-9 > JADJOM01. The sequence goes on from CAZYIV010000051.1 coordinate 18,859, forward strand.
CCTGCACGGCAACAAACCCGGGGGCATCCGCCAGGATGCCCCCGGGTTCGTGTCGCGGCTCCCGCTCAGAACTCCGTCGTCAGCCGCAGCTGCACGCTCCGCCCCATGCCCGGGTCCCGGGCATTGGTCTTGATCCGGCTCAGGAAGTCGGCATACGCGGTGTTGGCCAGGTTCCGGAGCAGCAGGTCGAGGTGGAGATCCTGCCCGCCGAGCGCGAGCGTGAACCCGCCGCCCGCGTTGAGCAGGGTGTACGCCTCCGACTGGTAGCCGGCCCCACCGAAGGCGTCGGCGAAGAACGCCGCCTCGGCGGGGTCGAGCCGGGTCTGCCGGCCGTTGTGCTGCCCGCCGAACGAGAGGTACGGCTCGCGGACGGTGCCGTCGGGATGGGCCTCCAGCCGCGCCTCCCAGGTGAGCCGGACGGGCGGCATGGCGGGGAGCGGGTTGCCGGTGCTGGTGTTGGTGCCGCGCACGTAGTCGGCGGTGCCCTGCAGGTGGAGCCAGCGGGTCGGATGCACCTGGCCGGCAAATTCCAGCCCGGCGAGCCGTGCGTCGCCCTGGGTCACGTCGTAGATCTCGAAGCCGGAGCCGGGGTCGGTGGTGCCGGTCGGGACGGTGTAGATGAAGTCCTGGACCCAGTTCACGAAGCCGCCCAGCTCCACCGCCGCGGAGGTGGTCTGCAGCCGCAGGGCCAGGTCGCTGTTGAGCGACTTCTCGGTGCGCAGGTCCGGGTCGCCGCGCTCGAAGGCCACCGTCCCCTCGTGCACGCCGTTGGCGAACAGGTCGAAGCTCGAAGGCGCCCGGTAGCCGCGGCCCACGTTGAGCACCAGCGCCGCCGGCTCGGCGAGCTTGTACAGCAGCCCCAGGTTGCCGGTCACGGAGGACCAGCTCCGGTCGCCGGAGATCCCCGCGATCGTGGTGTCCCGCAGGGACAGCGTCCGGTGGTCCACCCGCGCCCCGAACGACACGTCGAGCCGCCGGCCGTGCACCTGCTCGAAGCCGTACAGTCCCACGGCATTCACGTCGGTGTTGGGGATGAGGGTCTCCTCCCCGAACTTGTCAAACGTGGTGCGCTGCCCGCTCACGCCGAGAATGCCCTGCAGCGGGCCGAGCGGGGCGTGATGCAGCCGTGCATCGAGGGTGTAGTTCTGTGACAGGAGCCCGAGTGCCACGTCGGGGGTGGTGGCGTCCTCGAACTCGCGGCGGCGGTTCCGCTCGTAGCCCGCGTCCACGCTCAGGCTCGAGCTGCCGAGGGAGAAGCTCCCCTGCAGCCGGCCCCGGCCGGTGGCGATGCGCTGCAGCGGTGTCGCGGCCGGATCCTCGTCCGTCAGCTCGATGCGCTCCCAGCGGCCGCTCCAGCTCCCGGTGAGGCTGCCCCAGCCCTGGCGCACGCCCAGCGCCAGGGAGGTGCCGCCGGCGCGGTTCCCGCTGTTCCACAGGGTGTAGTCGGGGGTCCGCACGTCCCCGGCGGTGCGGCCGCTGGCCTCGAGGCGGTAGCCCACCGCGCCGGTGGCGCCATCGAGCAGCAGCGCACCGTCGGGGGAGCGGGTGTTGCCCTGGTACGCGGCGGAGAGTTCGCCGTGCAGCACGCTGGTGCCCGGCGCAGCGGAGGCGAGCGGCCGCGGGATGACGTTCACCACGCCGCCGAGTGCATCGGAGCCGTAGAGCACGCTGGCCGGCCCGCGAATCACCTCGATCCGGTCGGCCAGCGCGGTCTCCAGGTTGGGGCCGTGCTCGTCGCCCCACTGCTGGGTCTCCAGCCGCTGGCCATCGTCCAGCACCAGCACCCGGGTGGAGGTCAGGCCGCGGATCACCGGCTTGCCGATGCCGGCACCGGTGCTCAGGCTGTGCACGCCCGCCACCTGGTCGAGGGTCTCGCCCAGGCTCGGCGCCTGCGCGGCGTGCAGGTCCTCGCCGGAGAGCACCGCGGTGGGCTGGGGCGAGGTGAGGGGGTCGCTGGCAGTCGGGGTGCTGGTGACCTGCAGCGCCGGCAGTTCCACCAGCGACGCCTTGAGGGTGAAGTCGGCCGTGGCCGGCGCGTCGGCGATCGTGAGCCGCCGCACCTGCGGCGCAAAGCCGATCGCGGAGACCGACACGGTGTAGCTCGCGCGCGGCAGGGCGGGGATGGTGTAGCGGCCGTCGGCGTCGGTCTCGACGCTGCGGCCGGCCTCCACCACCAGGATGCGCGCGGCCATGATGGCAGCGCCGCCATCCACCGCGGTGACGCGGCCACTCAGCGTCTGGGATGGATCGGGATCGGTCGCACGGAACGGCTGCGCCGAGGCCAGGGCGGTGCCGATGGCCGCGGCGTGAAGCAGGGATGACAGCATGCACTCCTCCAGAACAGGATCGGCCTCGCCCCCTGATGCGGGGGCGGGCACGGTGGTCACGAACGCAGTCGGATGTGGGGGACTAGCGGGCGGACCCGGGAGGAGCGCGGGAGGGCGGAGTGTGGAGGGGTGGGCGCGGGGTCGGGGCGCGGCGGGGCGCCACGACGCGGGGCGAGTCGGTGAGTTGCCGCGACGGCGGGGCGACCGCCGTGCCGGCCTGGACCCGGATGGTGGAGAGCAGGTTGCCGAGCGGGCAGTGATCGGCGTGCTCGCGGCAACCGGCGGTGCCCTCGACGTGGCTCCGGGGAACGGCGGACCCGGCGCCGAGCGGATGGTCCAGCAGTGCATCGGCGGAGGGCAGCCCGAGGCCCCCGGCGAGGTACAGCGTCGCCAGGACGAGCGCCCGGAGCCGCCTGCGCCAGGTGGTCATCTAGGCGGGCGCGGCCTCACCGCGCAGGCGGCGGATGCTCCACGCCACCAGCAGCAGCAGCCCGAAGACGCAGACCACCACCGGACCGGTGGGGAGGTCGTACTTGAACGAGAGCCCGATCCCCAGCCCCGACGCCGTCATCCCGGCCAGCCACGAGATCACCGCCAGGACGCTCAGGCGGCGGGTGAACTGGAACGCGATCGCCGCGGGCACCACCAGGAACGAGAACACCAGCAGCACCCCGACGATCGGCACCGAGAAGGTGATCACGATGCCGAACGAGAGGTAGAACCAGAAGTCCCACCACCGGAGCCGGAGCCCCTCCCGCTCCGCCGACGCCGGCTCGAACGAGATCTGCAGGAACCGCCGCCGCAGCACCCAGTGGAAGATCCCCACCAGCAGGTAGATCGCCGCCAGCCGCCCGATCGCCGGCCACCCGACCCACAGCAGGCTGCCCACCAGGATGTCCTTGATGGCCTCGCCGCCGCGGGGCGACTGGTCGGCCACCAGGATGCCCGCCGCCGACGCGACCACGTACACGATGCCGATGATCGCCTCCTGCGGCACCTTGCCCTTGCCGTGCGCGGAGCGGGTCAGCGCGAACAGCGCCGCGCCGATCGCGGTGAAGCCGAGGGCGTACAGGAAGCTGGTGGTCGAGTCCGGCTCGGCGCCGAGGAAGATCGCCGCGGTGGAGCCCAGCGCAGCCACCTGGGCCAGCGAGAGGTCCACGAAGATCACCTCCCGCGCGAGCACGTGCAGCCCGAGGTAGGAGTGCACCGCCACGATGACCATGCAGGCCACCAGCGGCGCGAACCAGAGCGAGTGCAGCAGCTGCTGGACCATCACGCCCCTCCCTTGGTGAAGCCGGCGGCGAGTCCGTTGACCCACGTGGTCATCAGGTCGAAGTAGGTCTTCACCCCGGGCGCGCCGTCGGTGTTCTCCGGCACGATGACGGCGGTGGCGCCGGTCTTGGTGGCCACCTGCTGGATCTGGCTCCGGCTGAAGTAGTTGGAGGCGAACAGCACCGGGATGTGCCGCTGCTGCATCAGCGCGATCACGTCCTGCACGTGGCCCGGCGTCGGCGGGATGCCCGGCTTGGCCTCGATGTACTCGGCGCAGGTCACCTGGTAGCGGTGGCTGAAGTAGGCCCACTCCTTGTGGTAGCAGGCCATCTCCTTGCCGCGGAACACCTCCGCCGTCTTGAGCCAGCCGCCCAGCCGCTCGGCCAGCGGGTGGCCCTGGTACTTCGTGCTGCCGAGGAAGTCGAGCAGCTTGTCGTTCTGCAGCAGGGTGAAGGCGGTGGCCGGCGTCAGGATGCCGACCAGCTCCTTGCCCATCGTGGCCTCCAGCACCCGCTGCTCGAAGTCCTTCTCCCGCGCGGTGAAGCCCGGCGCGTCGGCCGGCGCCACCCGGGTGAGCCCGGTGAGGATGTTGCGGGCGATGATGATCGCGTTGAGCGGGTCGGTGTGGATGTGCGGGTTGCCGTCGGCGTGGATGTCGCCCTGGGAGCGGTCCACCGAGGTGGGCACCTCGAGCAGGGTGATGCCGGTGTAGGCGGTGACGTAGCCGGGCCCGCCCTCGGAGACCTTGCGGTTGCCGGCGCGGTCGAGCAGCGCCGGGACCCACAGCTCCAGGTCGAGCCCGGTGGTCACGAACAGGTCCGCGTCGCGCAGCAGCGCCACGAAGCTCGGCTTGGGCTGCACGAAGTGGGGGTCCTCGTCGCCCTGGGCGATGGCGACGACCTGGCCCCGGTCGCCGGCGATCTCCCGGGCGATGGCGGCGTAGGTGGTGAGGCTGGTGACGATCTTGACCGGCGCGGCGGCGGGCGCCGGGCCGGCGGGAACGGGGGCGGCGAGCGCCGCGGCAAGCAGCAGGGTCGGTCGCAGCATGTCAGTAGGTCTCGTGCTTGTGGGGGCCCATCGCGAAGACCGCCTGGAACAGCAACCGGTCCCGGTTGCCGCGGATGGGATCGTGGTGGTGCTGGCCCTCGAGCCGGAGGTACACGAACTCGCTCTCCCACCAGGTCAGCGTGGGAGTGAGCTGCCACTCGGCGCCGCTGCCGGTGCCCGGCAGCTCCACGTAGTCGTAGCGGGTGCCGAGCACCCAGCGCTGGCTGGCGCGCCAGGTCAGGCCGGCGAAGGCGCCATAGCGGTCGTCCTGCGCGCCGGGCACGGTGCTCCGGAGCCGGTAGCCCTCCGCCCGCAGGGTCACCTCGGAGCGGGTGCCGGCGTTGGGCGGGCGCCAGGTGAGGCGCGCGTCCACCCCGAGCACCCGGCTGTGCAGCGTGTCGGCGTTGCCGCCCAGCGCCGTGAAGCCCACCTGGCCGTAGGTGCTGCGGGAGAGCTGCCAGAAGTTCTGCAGTCGGCCCAGCAGCGTCGGCCGCCGCGCGCCGAGGTAGAGCGGATCGCTCTCGGCGGTGGTGGCCTGCACCCAGAGCTCGTGGGTGCCGCCGGCCAGCGAGAGCGGCAGTGGTGTATAGAGCGAGAGCCCGGCGCCGGAGAGTCCGTCGGGGCCCAGGAAGCGACGGTACACCAGCGGATAGTCGGTCTCGGGCAGGGCGTGCAGGTGCCAGCGGTTGAGGTCGCCCACCTGCTGCCGCACCAGGCCCACATCGGCCCGGAGGTGTCCCGGCAGGCCGGTGTAGTAGAGGTAGCCCTCCTCCACCCCGATCTCGCTTGGGGAGAAGGTCAGGAAGATCTTGGCGTTGGCGTACGGGTCGAGCGCGGACTGCAGCGCCAGCTCGAACTCGTGCGGGTCGCCCTCGAAGGCATCGCCGTGGGTGCGGGTCACCAGCCGGAGGTCGCCGGTGGCGCTGATCTCGGGGTTGAGCGCCGAGCCGCTCCGCTGCTTGCCGATGAACACCACCGGCTGGGCGGGGGCGGTGTCGCGTGCCGCCGACGGCGCGGCGTCGGCCGCTCCGCCGGCCGCTGCCGCCGCGGCGGCCCGCAGCGCGGCCAGCTCGTCGCCTGCGTCGGCCGGGGCGGGTGCCGCCGCCGCGGGGGCGCAGCGCGCGGCGACCAGTTGTTCGAGCCGCCGGGTCAGGGCGGCGAGGCTCCGGGAGACGGAGTCGGCGCCCGCCGGCGCCACCAGCGGTGCCCCGGCGGGGCAGCCGCCCTGCTCCAGCGTGTCGAGCCGGGCGGCGAGCCGCGCCAGCGTGGCCCGCAGCGAGTCCGGCGGCATGGGCTGCTGCGCCGCCGCGGGCCGGACGCCCGCGGCGAGCAGGACCAGCACGATCGTGCCGGCGTGAATGAGGGAACGCATGCGACTCCCGATGTCGGTGCCGCCCCGGGAGGCCGGGGCGCGCGGTGGATCGACCTGCGATGTCGGTTCAGGACAGCGTCAGGCGATCGGGGGAGCGCGGGGACGGGGCAGCAGCCCCGGAGTGCGGGTGGCGGGTGCCGTGACCGCGGCGGGGAGCACCGCGACGTAGTCCGGCGGCACCACCGTGAGCCTGGGCGCCACCGACGCGATGGACGGCGTGGCCAGGCCGGGCTGGTCGAGGATGCAGAGCTGGGTGTGCGGGAGCGGCGCGCCCTCGGGCATCACCGCGGTGGTGCCGGTGGGCAGCGGCTGGCGGTGGAAGACGACCGCGTCGAACAGGGGCAGGCCCAGCCCGCCGCCCACCAGGGCGACCAGCAGGACCAGCGAACTCAGGCGACGGATCGGGGCCAGCATCACCGCCGAAGCTAGCACGGCAGCCCGGGGGCCGGAAGCCGCGGGGCGTCAGCCCACGCCGGCGAGGGATGTCGGGGAGACCGGCGAGGGAGGCGCGGTACCGCTGCCGGAGGTCCGCTCCGGCCACAGCGTGAACCGGCCCGAGCCCCGCAGGATGGACTCGCCGTCCGCGGCCTCCGTGGCCGGCCGGTAGCCCTCGGCGATCGCCCGGCCGAGGGCCTCCACCGCGGTGGGGTCGAACTTCACCCCGGCGGATTCACGCAGGTAGCCGATGGCCCGCTCCACCGTCCACGCGGCCCGGTAGGGGCGGTCCGAGGTGAGGGCGTCGAACACGTCGGCGACGGTGAGGATCCGCACCAGCGGCGGGATCTGGTCGCCGGCCAGGCCGTGCGGGTAGCCGCTGCCGTCGAGCAGCTCGTGGTGATGCAGCACCAGCGGCAGCGCCTTCCGCACCGCGCCGATCGGCGCCAGGATCCGGGCCCCGATGGACGGATGCTGCTGGATCTGCAGCAGCTCCTCCGGCGTCAGCGCCCCCGGCTTGTCGAGGATGCCGGCCGGAACGCCGACCTTGCCGATATCGTGCAGCAGCCCGCCCCGGTGCAGCAGCGCTAGGTCCTCCTGGGTCACCCCCAGGCGCCGGCCGATCTCCAGCGCGCCGAGCGTGACCCGTTCCGAGTGGCCCGCGGTCCAGGGCGAGACGGCGTCAATGGTGCGGGCCAGGGCGGTGAGCGTGCCCCAGCTCAGGGCATCCAGTTGTTCCACCAGCTGGGTGTTGG
>CAZYIV010000052.1:0-18751 GCA_964647615.1 uncultured Gemmatimonadaceae bacterium
GATCAGCTCCGCGTCCTTCTTGCCCACCGCCTTCCGGAGCACGTCGGCTTCGGCGAGGGAGAACCCCGCCAGCACGTTCGCGATCCGCATCACCTGCTCCTGGTAGGTGATGACGCCGTAGGTGGGCTCGAGCACTTCCTCGAGGCTCGGGTGCGGGTAGGTGACCGGCTCCTGGCCCAGCTTCCGCTTGATGAACACCAGGTGCATGCCGGTGTCGAGCGGCCCGGGCCGGAGCAGCGCGTTGGAGGCGACCAGGTCGTCGAACCGGTCGCACTTCATGTTGCGGAGGGTCTCCGTGGCGAGCGCGGACTCGAACTGGAACACCCCGGCGGTGCGGCCCTGCCGGAGCAGCTTGTAGACCGCCGGGTCCTCGAGGTCGAGGGCGTCCATGTCGAGCGCCACCCCGTGCCGCTCCTGCACCATGGCCACCGCGTCGTGGATCACGGTCAGGGTCTTGAGGCCGAGCATGTCCATCTTGAGCATGCCGACCTTCTCCAGCGGCCCCATCTCGAACTGGGTGATGATGCTGTCCTCACCCTCCAGGCCCGCGCCGGCGCCCTTGGTGGGCGCGGTGCACACGGGCACGTAGTCCGCCAGCGGCCCCGGGGCGATCACCACGCCCGCGGCGTGCACCGAGGCGTGGCGGCTGATGCCCTCGATCCGGCTCGCCAGCTGCACGCAGCGCTCGTACTGCGGGCTGGTCCCCACGAGGTCGCGGAACTCCGGCACCTTCTCCACCGCCTCCTCGACGGTGAGCGCGTAGGCCGGGCCGGAGGGAATGAGCTTGGTGAGCTTGTCGGCGTCGCCGGGGGGAATGCGGAGCAGCCGGGCGACGTCCTTCACCGCGGCGCGCGCCTTGAGCGTCCCGAAGGTGATGATCTGGCCGACACTCGCCTTGCCGTAGCGCTGGCGTACGTACTCGATCACCTCGCCCCGGCGCTCGAAGCAGAAGTCCACGTCGATATCCGGCATGGACACCCGCTCGGGGTTGAGGAACCGCTCGAACAGCAGGTCGAACCGGAGCGGGTCCACGTTGGTGATGCCCAGCCCGTACGCCACCAGCGATCCGGCGGCGGAGCCGCGACCCGGCCCCACCGGGATGCCGCGGTCACGCGCCGCCTGGATGAAGTCCTGCACGATCAGGAAATACCCGGCGTAGCCGGACTGGTTGATGACCCCGAGCTCGTAGTCCAGCCGCTCCTGCACCGGGGCGGGCAGCGGGGTGCCGTAGCGGGCCTCGGCGCCCTTCCGCGCCAGCGACTCGAGCAGCGCCTCCTCGCTCACACCCTCGGGGCGGGGGAAGGCGGGCACGAAGTACTTCTTCTCGAAGCTGAACTCGCAGGCGTCGGCCACCACCTGGGTGTTGTCGAGCGCCTCCGGGTGGTCCCGGAACAGCGCCCGCATCTCCGCCTCCGACTTGACGTACGATTCCTCGCCGGTGAAGCGGAAGCGCTTGGGGTCGTCCAGCTCGGCCCCGGTGCCGATGGCGAGCAGCACGTCGTGCGCCTCGGCGTCCTCCCGCCGCAGGTAATGGGCGTCGTTGGTGGCCACCACGCCGAGGCCCAGCTCCTCGCCCAGCCGGAACATCCCCTCGTTGACGCCCTGCTCCTCGGGGATGCCGTGCAGCTGCACCTCGAGCCAGAAGCGCTGCTCCCCGAAGGTCGTGGCGAACCACTGGGCGGACTTTTTCGCCTCCTCGTAGTTGCCCTGGCGCAGGTACAGCGCCACCTCGCCCGAGAGGCAGGCGGCGAGGCAGGTGATCCCCTCGCTGTGCGCGGCGAGGACCTCCTTGTCGATCCGCGGCCGGCGGTAGAAGCCCTCCAGGTACCCGATGGAGGACAGCTTGATCAGGTTGCGGTAGCCGGTGCGGTTGTGCGCCAGCAGCACCAGGTGGCTGTATTGCGCCGGGGCCCAGGAGGGGCGCTGGGTCGAGGTGCGGGGCCCGAATGCGAGGTAGGCCTCGAAGCCGAGGATGGGGCGGAGCCCCTTGGCCTTCGCTTCCTCGTAGAAGCTCCAGGCGCAGTGCATGTTGCCGTGGTCGGTGACCGCCAGGCTGTCCATGCCGAGCGACTGGACGTGCTTGACCAGCTCGGGGATGCGGTTCGCGCCGTCGAGGAGGGAGTACTCGGAGTGGGTGTGCAGATGTACGAAAGCCATGGCCACCAGCCGGGGGGCTACTTCTCCCGGGCCTCCAGGATGCGCAGGACCTCGTCCAGCGCCACGCCCCGGGCCTCGAGCAGCACCAGTAGATGATAGAGCAGGTCGGCCGATTCCGACGCGAGCCGGTCCGCGGTCTCGGCGTTGGCCGCGACCACGACTTCCACCGCCTCTTCGCCGACCTTTTGCGAAATCTTCGGCACACCGTGATCGAGCAGGCGGACCGTATACGACTCGGCCGGCCGCTCCGCCGCCCGCGCCCGGATCAGCGCCGCCAGCCGGCCCAGCAGGTGACCCCCGGGATCCGCGCCCTCGGCGGTGGAGCCGTCGGGCCGGACCACCGTGGAGAAGCAGGTCGGCATCCCGGTGTGGCAGGCGGGGCCCGCCTGGTCCACCCGGTAGAGGATGGTGTCGCCGTCGCAGTCCAGCCGGATCTCATGCACCCGCTGGGTGTGGGCGGAGGTCTCGCCCTTCCGCCAGAGCGCCTGCCGGCTCCGGCTCCAGTAGTGCGCGTCGCCGGTGGACTGGGTGCGTTCCAGGGCCTCTCGGTTGGCCCAGGCCAGCATCAGGACGGTGCCGGTGCGCCGGTCCTGGGCCACCACCGGCACCAGTCCGTCGGCGGAGAACCGCACCCGATCCAGCCACAGGTCACGTGTCACGGCCCCAAGGTACCGGGGCCCGATATGATTGTCAAAAGCCGTTGTGGCGCTTTATCTTGCCCCCATTCGACCCCCTTCCATGACGCCACCTCCCGTGCTGCATCGCCGCGCAGTTTCCCTCGTGCTCCTGGCCGCCGCCCTCGCCGGGTGCGGCGGGAGCACGGGCCCGAGCCTCCCCAAGGTGAACTGCGACGGGGAGGCGATCACCTCGCTCCCCGCCGGGGGCCACGCGATCATCGACCCGGCCGCCACCAACGGCTGCCTCCGGCTTCCCGCGGCGGGCGGTGCCGGGGCTGAATACCTCGTGGTCGCCTATTCCGCCAACGGGCAGGAGGCGCCGTTCGGGGTGAAGGGCGACTTCACCTTCCGCGGCGTGCTCGACGACTTCGCGCCGATCCAGCTGCCGGCCCTCGGGGATCCTGCGCTGTCGGCGTTCGGCCCGGTCCCGGACCCGGTTGCGTTTCACCGGATGCTGCGGGAGCGGGAGCGGGCGCTGGCCCGGAGTCCGGCCGCGCAGCTGGCCCGGCTCACGTCGCCCGCGCGGGTGCTGGTACCGCCCACCGTGGGGTCCAGCCGGGATTTCCAGGTCTGCAAGACGGCGACCTGCAGCAGCTTCGTGACCGTGACGGCCACCGCGCAGTACGTGGGGAGCAAGACCGCCCTCTACCTCGACGACAGCGTGCCGGCGGGCGGGCTCACGCCGACGGAGGTGGCGAACTTCGGCGCGCTGTTCGACCAGCAGCTCTACGCGATCGATACCACCGCCTTCGGCCGGGAGTCGGACATCGACGCCAACGGCATCGTGGCGGTGCTGCTGACCGACCAGGTGAACGCCCTCTCGCCCAACTGCGAGAGCACCGGGCAGATCATCGTCGGGTACTTCTTCGGGCTGGACCTGCTCGCGGGCCAGCCCAACTCGAACGACGGCGAGGTGTTCTACGGCCTGGTGCCGGACCCGTCGAAGCCGCTCTGCGCCAGCAAGGCGCGGGTGCTCGACCTGCTGCCGCCGACGCTGATCCACGAGTTCCAGCACATGATCAGCTTCAACCGGCACGTGCTGCTCAGTGGCGGGGCGGCGGAGGAGACCTGGCTCAACGAGGGGCTCTCCCACTTCGCGGAGGAGCTGGGCGGGCGGCAGGTGACGTCGGGCTCCTGCACCGGCGGCAACTGCCTCAACCAGTTTGCCGCGGGCAACCTGCTGAATGCCTTCGACTACCTCACGGCACCGGCGACCACCTACCTGGTCGAGCCCGGCAACTCGTCGGGCACGCTCCGGGAGCGCGGCGCCAACTGGCTCTTCGTCCGCTGGCTGGCCGACCAGTCGCCCACCGACACGCTGCTCGGCACCGACATCACCCGACGCCTGCTCGGCGCCGACCAGGCCGGCGGCCTCACGCTCGTCGGCGGCGCCAACGCCACGGCCGCGGCGCAGGTGGTGCAGGGGGGGATCACCTTCCCGACCCTCGCGGGGCAGTTCCACCTCGCCAACGGCGGCGAGGCGGTGCCGGGCTTCGCGGACCCCACGGGGCGGCTCCGGTTCAAGAGCTGGGACCTCCCGGCGGCCTTCGACCAGATCATCCCCGGACCGTACCCGCTCCGGCCCGACTCCACCGCCGGCACCTTCGGCGTGTCGGGGACGCTGCTGGGCGGCTCCGGGGTGTACCTGCGGGTGGTGCAGGCGGCGAGCACGGGTCCGGTGGCGCTGGCACTCGACGTGAAGAACGCGGCCACCGTGCTGCCGCGACTGGCGGTGGTCCGATTCCGCTGAGCCGCTGGGCCCCGATGCTGGTGGCCGCGCTGGCCGGTCCGGCGAGCGGCGTGGCGGCGCAGGGGCCGGCGCCGAAGCCGGTGCCGCTCGCCCCGCTCATCCTGACGCTGCCGGTGTCGGTGCGCGCCGCCGGGCTCGGCGGGGCCAGCGTGGCGCTCAACGGCGACGCGAGTGCCACCTTCCTGAATCCCGCCGGGCTCGCCACCATCCGCAACATCGCCGTCGAGGGCGCGGCGCAGCGCTATCCCGACGGCTCGCTGGAGGGCATGGCGGCCGGCGGGTTCCGGCTGTTCCAGTTCGACCTCGGCGGCGGGATCCACTACCTCCGCATGAGCGATACCTCCGCCGTGCGGGACAACCTGCAGTGGACCGGCTCGGCGGTGTATCGCTTCGGGATCATCGCCCTGGGGGGCACCCTCAAGTACGTCTCGCTTACGGACTCCGCGGGCGACACCCGCCGGACCGCGACCACCGACATAGGGCTCGGCATCCATGTCTTCGACCTGATGACGCTGGCCTTCGCCGTGCGGAGCCTCGACAGCTGGCGGGTGACCGGCGGGCCGCTGGTCTTGCCGACCTCCAAGCACCTCGGCTTCACCTTCAACTTCACCGACCCGCAGCTCACCGGCCGGGTGCTCGGGACGATGGAAGTCGTCTGGACCAACAATGCTCCCCGGCGCACCGTGCTGGGGCTCGAGGCGGGCGCGGTGGTGAGCGGGGTGGGGATCGTGGGGCGCCTGGGGTACGGCGCGCCGCCCGAGGGGGCGGGCCAGAAGGAGGTCTCGCTCGGGGCGGGGCTGGTGCTGAGCCGGTTCAACATCGACTACGCCTGGCAGCGGCGGACCCGGCTGGGCCGGGAGATCCACCGGCTGGGGCTGCGCTTCACCCTCTGATGCGCCGGAAGGGCTGCATGATCCTCCTGATCCTCGCGGGTGCGCTCATCGCCGGGTACGGGACCGCCTACCTCGCCAGCGAGGACGTGCGCTACGTGACCCGCGCCGGCATCGAGCAGACCCGGCTGCTGGAGGCGCGCCAGCCGATCGAGCGCCTGATCGCCTCCCCGCGTACCGACTCGACCACGCGCAGCGCGCTCCGGCTGGTGCTCGACGCGCGCAACTACGCCGCGCAGCTCGGCTACGTCGCCAAGGAGACCTACACCACCTACACCGACGTGGGGCGGGACACCCTCCTGCTGGTGCTCTCCGCCAGCCCGAAGGACTGCCTCTGCCCCTACACCTGGAAGTACCCGATCGTCGGGCGGATCCCCTACAAGGGCTTCTTCGACCCGGCGATGGCCCGGCGCGAGGCGGGGCGGCTGGAGCGGCGCGGCTTCGATATCTACCTGCGCCCCTCCGGCGCCTACTCCACCCTGGGCTGGTTCAATGACCCGCTCTATTCCACCGCGATGAGCCGCGACTCGGTGGAGCTGGCGGCGACGGTGTTCCACGAGATCGCCCACAACACCCTGTACGTGAAGAGCGCGACCCCGTTCAACGAGAGCTTCGCGCAGCTGGCGGGCTACCGTGCGGCGGAGGCGTTCTTCCGCGAGCGGGGTTCGGCGGCGGCGGCGGAGCAGGCCGCGAATCGCTGGCTGGATGAGGTGGTGCTGAGCGGCTACTTCGCCGAGCTGGCCGACCGGCTCGACACGCTCTACCGCGAGGCGCCGGACTCGGCGGCGGTGGACAGCGGCCGCGCGACGCTGGGCCGCTGGGCCCGGGAGCAGCTGGAGGGCCCGGTGGGGAGCCGGCTGCGCACCTACAGCATCGGCCCCATGGCCGACCGGCCGGTCAACAACGCGCGGTTGATCGCGGCGCGGATCTACCGCACCCGGCTGGAGCTGTTCGAGGCCTGGTACCAGCGGCACGGTGGCGACATCCGCGCCGCGGTCGCCGCGCTCGACTCGCTGGAGCGCGGCGTCCCGGGCGACAGTGCCTATGCGCGGCTGGAGGGGGCGCTCGGCGCCCCCGAGGCGGCGGCGGCGCCCGCGGAGGGGCCTACCGGCGGAGGGTGATGTCGCCCGAGCCGGTCTCGATCTCGATCCGGCCCGTGCCGCTGCCGAGGCGGCCCCGCAGCTCGCCGTCCTCGCGGTGCACCAGCGTGAGCGGCATGCCCACGTCGAAGTCCCCGCTCCCCGTCTCCAGGTCCAGCGCCGCGCTCACGTCCGCGGGCAGGGTCAGCTCCACGTCGCCCGATCCGGTCTCGATATGGATCCGCTCCACCGCCCCCGCCAGCGCCACCCGCACCGCGCCGCTCCCGGTATCGATGTCCGTCCGGGGCGCGCTGGTCGCGTCGAGGCGCACCTCACCCGAGCCGGTATCGATGCTCAGCCGCGAGCTGGCCGTCACGTTGCGGGCGTCCACGTCGCCGCTCCCGGTGTCGATCTCCAGCACCTCGCCGGTCACGTCGGAGGCGGTGACGTCGCCCGAGCCGGTGTCCAGTGAGACCGACCCGCGGGCCCCGGTGAGGGTCACGTCACCGGAGCCGGTGTCGATCGAGAGATTGCCCTTCATGGACCGGGCCTCGACGTCGCCCGACTGGGTGTCGAGCCGGATCTCGCCATCGAGGTTGGCCGCCACCATCCGGCCGGCACCGAGGTAGATCGCGACGTCCTGACCGGCGGGGACGCCAATGGTCAGGTCGGCCCAGGCCTCCAGGCCGCGGCCGCTGCCCCGGATGGTCACCCGGTGGCGGTCGTCGTCGCCGCCGCGGCGGCCGCGGCGATAGCTGCCCCAGGTGCCGTCCTCGCGCACCTGCAGGGTGGTGGAGCTGCCCCGGCCCAGGGCGGGATAGACCAGCTCGTCATCGGGATAGACGACCCGGAGGGTCTCGCGGCTGTCCACCTGGCCCTGCTTGATGCTCAGCCGGCCTCCGTCCCCCCCGCCGGGAGTCACCTGCACGGTGACGGCGGAGCCGCTCGCGGCCTCCACCCGGACCGTCCCCAGCAGGTTGTAGATGGCCACCGAGCGGCCGGTCACGGTGTAGCGGCCGCCGGCCTGGGCGGCGAGGGGCAGGGCGAGGGTCGCCAGGGCGAGCAGGGCACCACGCATGGGCAGGAGCTCCGGGTACGGGTCAGAGCGTTGGACCGCCGGGGACCCGCCGGGGTTGGAAGCCCCTTGCGGCCCCGCCGTCCCCCCGCCAACGTACCGGTCCCCCGACCAGTTTCCCGCGGAGCGCCAATGGCCCGCGACATCCTCCCCCTCGTGCGCCAGGCCCTGGCCGGCCGGTACACGGTCGACC
This sequence comes from uncultured Gemmatimonadaceae bacterium, assembly GCA_964647615.1. Classification (GTDB taxonomy): domain Bacteria; phylum Gemmatimonadota; class Gemmatimonadetes; order Gemmatimonadales; family GWC2-71-9; genus JADJOM01. The sequence continues at coordinate 7,822 of CAZYIV010000052.1, forward strand.
GGGAGGTGGGTCGTGGCGGGGCGGCACGTGTCTTCCTCGCCTACCGGCCGGACGGCACCCCCGTCGCCCTCAAGGTGCTGCACCCGCAGCTGGCGGCGAGCGTCAGCGCCGACCGCTTCCTTCGCGAAATCGACGTGGTCTCCCGCCTGACCCACCCCCGGATTGCGCGGCTGGTGGACTACGGGGAGGGGGACTGGCTGCTCTGGTACGTGATGGAGTACCTGGAGGGGCCGACGCTCCGAGCCCACCTGGAGCGGGTGCGCCGGGTGTCGCTCTCCGACACGGTGCGGATCGCCCAGGACCTCTGTGCCGCGCTCGACGCGGCGCATGCCCTGGGCGTGGTGCACCGGGACGTGAAGCCGGAGAACATCGTGCTCACCCCCGAGGGCGCGGTGCTGGTGGACTTCGGCATCGCCAAGGCGGTGGCGTCGGCCGGCGGAGACCGGCTCACCCGCTCCGGCTTTGCCGTGGGGACCTCCGCCTACATGAGCCCGGAGCAGGTAGCGGGGCTGGATGCCATCGACCACCGCTCGGACGTTTACAGCCTCGGGTGCGTGCTGTACGAGTGCCTGGCGGGCCGCCCCCCGTACGACGATCCCTTCGAGGACCTGGTCCTGACCCAGCACCGCACCGCGCCCATCCCGGATGTGCGCCAGGCCCGGCCGGACACCCCGTCGCCGCTGGCCGATGCGATCGCCCGTGCCCTGGCCAAGGATCGCGGCGACCGCTGGGCCACCGCCACCGCCCTCGCGGCCGCCGTGGCCGATCCCGCCCACTCCTGAGGCTCCGTGGACATTTTCGTCGCCCGGCAACCGATCTTCGACCGGCGCCGCACCGTGGTGGGGTATGAGCTGCTCTTCCGCTCCAGCCTGCAGAACGTCTTCGGCCAGAACGATCCCAACAAGGCGTCGCTGAAGATGATGGACACCACGCTGCTGGGCTTCGGCCTGGACGCGCTGGTGGGCGACAAGCCGGCGTTCTTCAACGCCTCGCGGGACGTGCTGCTCAAGGAGCACTGGGCCGTGCTGCCGCCGGGGCGGGCGGTGATCGAGGTGCTGGAGACGATCGAGCCGGACGCCGAGGTCGCCGCGGCCTGCCGGACCATCCGGGACGCCGGCTATCGCCTGGCGCTGGACGACTTCGTCTTCCGGCCCGAGTACGAGGCGCTGCTCCCCTTCGCGAGCATCATCAAGGTGGACTTCCTGGTGACCCGGGGGCCGGAGCGGGCGGACCTGGTGCGGCGCTTCGCGCCGCGGGGCATCACCATGCTGGCCGAGAAGGTGGAGACCTACGAGGAATTCCACGCCGGTCTGGCCGATGGCTACGAGCTGTTCCAGGGCTACTTCTTCTGCAAGCCGGAGATGGTCACCGGGAAGGACGTGCCGCCGATCAAGGCCAGCCTGGTCCGGCTGATCACCGAGGTGAACCGCCCCGACCTCGATTTCGAGGCGCTGGAGGGCATCATCAAGCGGGAGGTGGCGCTGTCGGTGAAGCTGCTGCGCTACCTCCACTCCGCCGGCTTCGGCTGGCGGCACGACGTCACCACCATCTCCCAGGCGCTCCGGGTGCTGGGCGAGCGGCCCACCCGCAAGTGGGCCTCGCTGGTGGCGCTGACGCTGATCGGCGAGGACAAGCCGGTCGAGCTGGTGGTGACCAGCCTGGTGCGGGCGCAGTTCTGCGAGGAGCTGGGCGCCGCGGGGGCGCTGCCGGAGACTGTGGCGGACCTGTTCCTCACCGGGCTCCTCTCCACCCTCGATGGCCTGCTGGACCAGCCGCTGGACCAGGTGCTGGACCAGATGGCGATCAGCGACGACATCCGCCACGCCCTGCTCGGCGGCGACAACCACCTCGGCGACACCCTCGCCCTGGCCACCGCGTATGACCGCGCCGACTGGAAGCGGGTGGAACAGCTCGCGGCGCGGATCGCGTTCCCGGCCAGGCAGGTGCCCGAGGCCTATGCCCGCGCGGTGGAGTGGGTGTACCAGATCCTGTCCGGCAGGTGAACCTGCGCGACCAGCCGGTGATTCTCCCCCCTCGCTGACCCCGGCCCCCTTTCCTATACTGGCCTGGTGAGCGGCGGCACCCTCAACCTCGATCTCGTGGTGGTCTGCGGACCCTGAGGCCGGTCCCGGCCGCGTGGGGGCCGGAAGCCGGCCACTGCCGCAACTTCGGTCAAGATTCGGCGGGGCCGGGCGATACTCGGGGTATGGCTACCACCCCCATGTCCGACGCTGCCGTCTCTGAAATCTTCGTCGTCCGGCGCCCGGTGCTGACCCGGCAGCAGGAGCTCTACGGCTACCAGCTGCTCTTCCACACCGAGGCCGACCGGATCGACCCCGAGGGCGCGCATCACGAGTCCTCATTCGAGATGCTCCACACCGTCCTGCTGGGGTTCGGGCTCGACGCCCTGCTGGGCGAGCGGCTGGGGTTCATCACCGTCTCGCCCGAGGTGCTGCTCCAGGAGCTGTATCACGTCCTGCCGCGGGAGCGGAGCATCATCGAGCTGGCCGACGGCGTGGAGCCGACGGCCGAGCTGATGGAGGCGTGCCGCGCCCTCCGGAGCGCGGGCTACCACCTGGCCCTGGATGACTTCGTCCGCCGGCCGGAGCTGGCTCCGCTGGCCGACATGGCCGATGTGCTGCTGGTGGACTTCGAGCGCTCGGGCGAGGCGGACCGGCGGGCGGTGGTGCGGGAGTTCGCGCCCCGGAAGGTGCGGCTGGTGGCGGAGCGGGTCGAGACCCGCGAGGCCTACCAGGTCGCGTCGGGGGAGGGCTACACCCACTTCAGTGGCCGGTACTTCTGCGAGCCGGAGCTGCTGCGCACCACCGACGTGCCGGCCTACAAGCGGAACTGCATCCAGTTCATGACCGAGCTGAACCGGCCGGAGCTGGACTTCGACCGGCTGGAGCGGGTGATCAAGCAGGAGGTCGCCCTCGCGGTGAAGCTGCTGCGCTACCTCAACTCCGCCGGCTTCGGCTGGCGGCACGAGGTGACGTCCATCAAGCACGCCCTCCGGGTGCTCGGGGAGCGGGCCGCGCGGAAGTGGTGCTCGCTGATCGCCCTGACGGTGCTCGGCAACGACCGCCCCACCGAGCTGGTGGTGACCAGCCTGGTCCGGGCCAGCTTCCTGGAACAGTTGGGGCGGGAGGCGGGCCTGGGCTCGCGGGAAATGGACTTCTTCCTTACCGGCCTGCTCTCGACCCTCGATGGCCTGCTGGGCCTGCCGATGGAGGAGGCCCTGGGCAACATGCCGGTGGCCAACGAGATCCGGCACACGCTGCTGGGCCGCCGCACCAGCCTCTCGCCGGTGTGGGCGCTGGCGCTCGCCTACGAGAAGGCCGACTGGGCCCAGGTGAAGGAACTGGCGGATCTGGCCGATGTGTCGGTGGGGAGGCTGCCGGGGCTCTACCGCAACGCGGTCCAGTGGGTGGACCGGATCTTCCAGGGCTAGGGCGCGTCAGCGCAGCGTGCGACCAGCGAGGCGGCTCTCCGGGTGGCGGGCCGCCTCGAGTGCGCGCTCCAGGAGCACGGGCCCCTCGGCTCGGGCACCCAGGTGGCCGCAGAGGTCCGCCACGGCGGCATCCGGCGCCTGACGCAGCAGGAAGCTCGCCCCGCGCCCCGCCCCCGCGACGGCCCCGCTGGCGCTGGCCCAGTTCGCGACACCGCCGCTGCGGGAGACCACCAGCGGCACCTCCTCCGCCGCCCCCGAAAGCCCGTCCGCGACCGGCACACGCAGGGCCTGCGCCAGCCGGTACCACTCCTCCCAGGCATCCAGCGCCACCACCCGCGTGAAGCGCCAGTCCAGTGCCTGACAGAGCGCGGCGAGCCCGGCGGCGATCTCGGGGTCCGGTGCCGGCGCCCCGCGGCCGCCGGTGAGGCTCACGGCGCCCTCCGTCGCGAACCACTGCTCGGGTGCCCCGAGCGCCTCGGGCCGGGAGCCCGGGAAGGCGCTGTACCGCCGCGTCACCTGGATCTCGTGTGCCGCGGCATCGCGCTGGATCGGGAACTCCGCCGCCTCGGCCGCCCCCTCGAAGGCCACTTCGGCGGCCAGGTACCGCCCGGCCGCCCGCAGCACCTTGCCCCGCAGGTGCAGGGTTCCGCTGTGCGGTTCGAGGGCAAAGGCCCGGTCGAGGGCCATGAGCGCCCGCGACAGCTCCCCGAGCCGCCACGCGGCATATCCCGCCTCGTGCCAGATGAGGCCCATGTCCGGATCGAGGCACGCCGCCTGATCCAGCGCCTCCAGCCCGTCGCGGTAGCGGCCCAGCTCCACCAGCGCCGCGCCGCGCAGGGCCAGGGGCAGCGCGTGGCTTCCGAGGCGGGCCTGGGCCTCGTCCGCCAGCCGCAGGGCGTCCTCGTGCCGGCCCCCCTGCCGCAGCAGCGCGAAGTACTCGAGCCACGCCGGCTGGAGTTCCGGTTCCACGCCCAGCACGGTGCGATAGGCCTCCTCGGCCTCTGCCACGCGGCCCTCGCTGACCAGGCGGCGCGGGCGGGAGAGCACGCGCTCGGCCGGTGAACTCGGGAATACCCGATACTGGTCGGTGGAATACATGGCGGCGAATGTACCCCGTGCCTTCGCACGCGCCAGTCCCACCGGCCACTGCCGACAGCGTCCCGCCAGCGCAGGATTGCTTTCGCTTCAGGATTGGCCAGCGCCCTTCACGCCCCGCGCGTCGTGGAGTACCTTATCCGGACTATGGACACGAACTTTGCCACCCGCGAGCAATCGCGCCTGCTGCGCGAACTCACCGAATTCCTGGCCATCCCCAGCATCAGCGCCCTCCCCGACCACGCCGGTGACTGTCGCCGCGCCGCCGAGTGGCTCATGGCCGACCTGCGCCGCCTCGGCTGTCCGGTGGTGGAGCTGGTCGAGGGCCGGGGCCATCCCGTCGTGTGGGCCGAGTCGCCCCGGGTCGAGGGGGCGCCGACGCTGCTCATCTACGGCCACTACGACGTGCAGCCGGTGGATCCGCTCGATGAATGGCGCACCCCGCCCTTCGAGGCCACCACGGTGGACGGAAAGCTCTACGCCCGCGGCACCGCGGACGACAAGGGCCAGGTCTTCTGCCTGCTCCGCGCCTACGAGGCCATCCGCGACGCCGACGGGCGCGCCCCGCTCAACGTTCACTTCCTGATCGAGGGGGAGGAGGAGTGCGGGGGCCATGTGCTCGATGACCTGATCGAGCAGCAGCCGGAGCGGGTCAAGGCCGACGCCGCCCTGGTGTGCGACATGTCGTACTACGCCCCCGGCATCCCCGGCGTGTACACCGCCCTGCGTGGCATGTGCTACGCCGAGATCACCGTCCGCACCCTGCAGCGCGACCTGCACTCCGGCACCTACGGTGGCGTGGCGCCCAACGCGATCGAGACCCTGGTCCGCCTGCTCGGCGACATGAAGGACCGCAACGGCAGGATCAACATCCCCAAGCTCTACAAGTCGGTGGTCCCGCCCACCAAGGCCGAGCGCCGCGCGTGGGACCGGCTGCCCTTCAAGAAGAAGCAGTACCTGAAGGAGGAGGTCACCGGGAAGGCGCTTACCGGGCTGGAGAAGTACTCGGTGTTCGAGCGGACCTGGGCCCTGCCGACCTTCGAGATCCACGGCATCAAGGGCGGCTTCGTGGGCGAAGGGGCCAAGACGGTCATCCCCGCCGCCGCGACCGCCAAGGTGAGCCTCCGGCTGGTGCCGGGGCTCCCCTATGCCCAGGTCGCCAAGTGGCTGGAGCGGGCCGCCAAGGCCGCCGCGCCGAAGTACGCAGAGGTGGACGTGAAGATCCTCCACGGCGGCGATCCGGTGCAGGTGGACGTCTCGCACCCCGCCTTCGCCGTGCTCGATGCGGCATTCCAGGAGGTCGTGGGCAAGGCGCCGGTGCGGGTGCGGGCCGGTGGCTCCATCCCGATCGTGCCCCGGCTCGGCGTCATGGGGGCACCGGTGCTCCTCACCGGGATCGGCCTGCCGGACGACGGACTGCATTCCCCCAACGAGAAGCTGGACCTGTCGCAGTTGTGGGAGGGGATCAACGTCTTCGGAAGGTTCATGGAGCTGTTCGCGACGCGGGGCGCCGGGGCCTGATCGCTCAGCCCCCGGATGCACGAGGGCCCCGGCCAACGGCCGGGGCCCTTGTCGTTGGAGCAGGCGGGTTGCCTACTCCTCGTCGATCGTCTGCTGCTCGCCGGTGGAGCGGCGCCCGCCCGGGTACTGGGCCTCGGTCCGGGCATGCAGCTCGTCGATGCCCAGCACCGCGCGCACCGACGCAATCACCCCGGCCACCACGTCGTCCGCCCAGTAGGGGTCCGGTCGGTCTTCCTCGGGGGTGTCCTTGGCGCAGGTCTCGAGGTACTGCACCGCGACCGCCACCCACTCCCCCTGTGCCGCCGGCGAGAGGGCCCACGAACTGGTGGACTTGAGCTCGATCTCGTTCAGCGCCGCGAGCTGGTGCTCCAGCCCTTCGGTGGCCGCGGCGGAGGCGAGCCGGCGCGCGACCAGCTCCAGCACCTGGGCCCGTTCCGCTTCCTGCGGCCCCGGCAGCGGCGCGAAGTAGTTGCGCTGGTCCGCGACCATCTCGCCGAGGCGGATGCACACGGCGCGCACAGGCGGCTGCAGGGAGGCGGGCGCTTCGCGCGCCCATCCCTGCGCCGCCTTCAGGATGTCCCGGACCAGCTGGTCCGCCTGCGTCTCTGGGGGTCGACGCTCGGTCGGTGCCGTCATGGGAGAGAGAATGTTCTCTACTCCCGGGAAACGCAATGGCGGCAATCCGGATCCCCAGACCGGTTGACAACCGGGGTCCCCGCCTCTATTGGATCCCGCCCGCAGCTGTCGGGATCGCTCCCCCCGCTAGCGGGGCCCCCGCCGCATCCGGGCCGGGTCGGGGCGGCCGTACCGCTCCTCGGCCCAGGGCTCGCCCCGCATGTGATACCCGTTCTGCTCCCAGAAGCCGGGATAGTCCTCCTGCAGCAGCTCGAACCCCCGGACCCACTTGGCGCTTTTCCAGAAGTACAGGTGGGGGACCAGCAGGCGGACCGGGCCACCGTGCTCCGGGTCCAGCTCCACCCCGTTGTGCCGCAGGGCCAGCAGGTTCTCCGGCCGGGCCAGGTCCGCCAGCGGGATGTTGGTGGTGAACCCGTGCTCCGCGTGCACCAGCGCGTAGGCGGCCCGCGCCTCGGGGCGGGCGCGCTCCAGCAGCGCCGACACCGAGATCCCCTCGAACAGGTTGTCGTAGCGGCTCCACCGGGTCACGCAGTGGATGTCGCACATGGTCTCGGTGCGGGGCAGGGACTGGAGTTCATCCCAGCCCAGCTCGAACGGCTCCGCCACCGCGCCCCGGACGAAGAATCGCCAGGTGCGGGTGTCCACCATCGGGACGGTGCCGTAGTGCAGCACCGGCCATTTGCGGGTGATGACCTGGCCAGGGGGAAGGCGCTCGCGGTCGCGGGTCCGGATGTCGTGGCAGTCGGTCATGGCTGACCGTGGAACGACGCCGGAGCCACGCCGGTTCCCCCCGGGTCCAGCTCCGCCAGCGTGGCCGCCACCGGCGCCAGCCCGAACACCTCCGCCATCCCGGCGGTCATGGCATCCACGGCGCGCCGCCAGAGCGCCTGGCTGCCGGGCTCACCCAGCTCCCCGGCCACCGACGTCATCCTCACCCCCTGGATACCGCAGGGCACGATCAGCCCGAAGTCGTCCAGCCGGTTCTGCACGTTGAGGGCGAACCCGTGGGTGGTCACCCACTGCCGCACGTGAATGCCGATGCTCGCGATCTTCCGGCCGCCGGTCCAGACCCCGGTGAATCCCGGGTTCCGCTCCCCCCGGATCCCCAACCGCTCCAGCCCCCGGATCAGCGCCTCCTCCACCGCGCGCAGGTACCAGTGCAGGTCCTGCTTGTGGCGGCCCAGGTTGAGGATCGGGTAGCCCACCAGCTGGCCGGGGCCATGCCAGGTGACATCTCCGCCGCGTTCCACCTCCGCCACGGTCACGCCGCGCCGTGCCAGTTCCGCGGCGGCGAGCGGAAGACTGCTGGCCTTGGTGCCCCGGCCCAGGGTCACGGTGCGCTCGTGCTCCAGCAGCAGCAGGAGGTCGCTCGCGATGGTCCCGGCGATGACCCGCTCGGCGAGGCGCCGCTGCAGCGCATGGGCCTCGGTGTACCGCACCAGCCCCAGCTCGACCACCTGGAGGGAGGCGGTCACCACCGGGTCCGCAGCGCGTGCCGCGCCTGCCACAGGGCCAGTGCGGCGCACACCGCGACCAGCCCCAGCAGGCCCCAGCGGCCAAGGAGGCTGTCCACCGGCGCCGTGACCAGGCCGACCACGAGGGCGCCGAACCCGGCCACCATCGCCAGGCCCCCGCGGCGGTAGGCCGAGCCCAGCGGGCGCAGCAGCAGGAAGGCGAGGAGGAATCCGGCGAGGGCCCCGCCCAGCCAGCCGAACAGCACCAGGTTGGCGACAGGGTCCTGCACGGTGGGCGCGAGCGGCGCGACGCCGCTCACCTGGAGGGATCGGTACAGCCACATCGCGGCGGACACGGCGGCCACTCCCGCGGCGACGCCCGCGAACAGGGCCCGGAAGGCCAGGCCCACGTGGTCCGGCTCGGCGGGCTCCCCGGTGGGCCCCAGCGGAGGCGATGCGGGCGCCTCGGGCTCCGCCTGGGGCTGGGGCTGCATGGGTCGGGCCCTAGATGTGCATCACCCGGCCCATGGAGTCGAGCGCGGCCTCCGCGATCGCCTCCGACAGGGTCGGGTGGGCGTGCACCGCGAGATCCACCTCCTCGACGGTGTACTCGTTCTCCCGGGCCACGGCCAGCTCGTGAATCATCTCGGAGGCATGGCCGCCGACGATGTGCGCCCCGAGGATCTCGCCGTACTTCTTGTCCCGGATGATCTTGACGAAGCCCTCGGTCTCGTTCGAGGCGCGGGCCCGGCCGTTGGCGCTGAAGGGGAAGCGGCCGACCTGGTAGTCGAGCTTCCGCTCCTTGCACTGGTCCTCGGTCAGGCCGATGCTCGCCACCTCGGGGTGGCAGTAGGTCACCGAGGGGATGTTGTCGTAGCGGATGGGGTGCGGCACGTGGCCGGCGATCCGCTCCGCCACGTTGACGCCCTCCCGGCTGCCCTTGTGCGCCAGCATCGGGGGCCCGGCCACGTCGCCGATGCAGTAGACGCCGGGGGCCGTGGTCTCGAGCGTCTCCCGGTTGACCTGCACCCAGCCGCGGTCGGTCAGCTGGACGCCGGCTTCCTTGAAGCCCATCGCCTCGGTGTTGACCGCCCGGCCCGCCGCCATCAGCACCTTCTCGGCGGTCACCGTCTGGGTCTTGCCGCCGGCCTCGAGGGTGAGCGTGACCTGGTCTTTCGTGACGTCCGCCTTCACCACCTTGGCGCCGGCGATGACGTCAATGCCGCGCTTCTTGTAGCTCTTGGCCAGGGCGTCGGAGCACTCGGCATCCTCCAGCGGCAGGATGCGGGGCAGCGCCTCGATGACCGTCACCTTGCTGCCGAAGGCGTTGAAGATGTCGGCGAACTCGCAGCCGACCGCCCCGGCCCCGATCACCGCGATCGACGCCGGCGCCTTCTCGAGGAACAGCGCCTCGTCCGAGCTGATCACGCTGGTCTTGTTGATCTCGAGCCCGATCTGCGGGATCCCCTTCACCCGGCTCCCGGAGGCGATCACCACCGCCTTCTTCGCCTCGTGCGTGTCGGCCCCCACCTTCACCTTCTTGCCGGGCAGCAGGCTGCCGGTCCCCTTGAGCACGGTCACCTTGTGCTTCTTCATCAGGAACTCGACGCCCTTGCTGTTCTGCTCCGAGACCTTCCGCGAGCGCTTCATCGCCACGCCGTAGTCGGTGCTCACCCCGCCGACGGTGATGCCCAGGTCCCTGGCCTCGTGCGCGATCATCCCGGCCACCCGGGCGCTGTGCAGCAGCGCCTTGGTCGGGATGCAGCCGATGTTCACGCAGACGCCGCCGAGCTTGTCCTTCTCGACGACCGCGGTGTTGAGGCCCAGCTGTGCGGCGCGGATGGCGCAGACATAGCCGGCCGGGCCACCGCCGAGGATGATCACGTCGTACGAAGCCACAGGTACCTCGAAGGTGAAAGTCGGGCGCCCCGTCGCGGGGTGCCTACCAGACCAGGGCCAGCGGGTTCTCGAGCATTGCCTTGAGTGTCCGGAGGAAGGCCGCGCCGGTGGCGCCGTCAATCACCCGGTGGTCGCAGGACATCGTGAGCCGCATCCGCTTGCGCGGCACGACCGCGCCAGCGTGCACCACCGGCTTCTCCACGATGCTCCCCACCGCCAGGATGCCGGCTTCCGGCGGGTTGATGATGGCGGTGAACTGGTCAATGTCAAACATGCCGAGGTTGGAAACCGAGAAGGTCCCTCCCGAATATTCCTCCGGCGCCAGCCGGCGCTCCCGCGCCCGGCCCGCCAGGTCGCGCACCTCGGCCGCGATCTCGCGCAGCGACTTCTGGTCCGCGTGCCGCACCACCGGCGTGATCAGCCCATCCTCGATCGCCACCGCGACGCTGACGTGCACCTCGTTCCAGTACCGGATCCGGTCGTCCTGCCACCAGGCGTTGCACGCCGGGTGCTGCCGGAGCGCCACCGCGGTGGCCTTGAGGACGATATCGTTGAAGCTGATCCGTGCCGCCTTCTCCGCCTCGGCCCGGGCGTTGAGCGCCTCGCGCGCCTCCGCCACCCGCTCCATGTCCACCTCGGTCGTGAGGTAGAACGTCGGGACCGGCCCGATGGACTGCCCCAGCCGCTTCGCGATCGTCTTGCGGATCTGGGTGAGCGGCACGTCGGTGAACGGCTCGCCACCGCTGCGAATGACGCTCCGGGGCCCAGGGGCGGCCCCCGCGGGCGCGGCGGCGGGCGCCGCCGCGAGATCGCGGACCACGATCCGCCCCTCGGGCCCTGAGCCGCGCACCCGGGCCAGGTCGAGTCCCTGGTC